>NZ_JBYSWZ010000022.1:0-121349 GCF_058781685.1 Burkholderia sp. FW306-1C-G01B | reverse complement strand
GGCCGGCGCGGGCCGGCCGCGGCGCACAACGTCACCAGTTGTATTTCGCGGTCGCGATCACCGTGCGGTCGGTGCCGAAAACGCAGACGTTGGCCGACTGGCAGCCGCTGATGTAGTGGCGGTTGGCCAGGTTCGTCCCGTTCACGGCAAAGCGCCAGTTACGCGTGTCGTAATGCACGCCCGCGTCGAACAGCGTGACGCTCGACACCGTCAGCGAGTTGTCGGCCGCACCGGCCGACGCGCTCTGGTAGCGCACGCCGCCGCCGAGGCCGAAGCCCGCGAGCGGCCCCGTGTGCCACGTCCAGTCGGCCCACATCGACGCCATCTGGCGCGGCCGCGGAATGTCGACCGGCCAGTTGTTCAGCGATACGTCGTTCGCCTTCACGTTCTTCACGTCCTGGTACACGTACGACGCGATCAGCGACAGGTTCCGCGTGACCTTGCCGGTCGCGCTCAGCTCGATCCCGCGCGAACGCACTTCACCTGTTTGCACCGACTTCGTACCGGTCGTGTCCTGACTCGGCAGCGCCGGCGTGATCCCGTTGGTCTGGTTGATCTGGTAGATCGCCGCGTTCAGCATCAGGTTCTTGCCGGGCGGCTGCCAGCGCAGGCCGGCCTCGATCTGCTTGCCGCGGGTCGGCTGCGGCAGCCCGCCGCCGAGCAGGTTCACGCCGATCAGCGGATTGAACGACGTCGCGTAGCTGATGTACGGCGACAGCCCGTAGTCGCCCTGGTACGTGAGGCCGACGCGGCCGGTGAACGCCGTGACGTCCGCCTTCGTCGACGTGCCGCCGGCGCGGTCGTCCATCCGCATGTTGACCCAGTCCTCGCGGCCGCCGAGCGTCAGCGTCCAGCGGTTCCACTTGATCTGGTCCTGCGCGTACAGGCCGAACGTGTTCATCGTCGTGTACGTGTTGGTGCGGAACGTCGACGCCGGATCGAACACCGCCGTCGTCACCGGCGTGTACACCGGGTTGTAGATGTTCAGCGGCGGCGCCGCGGCGAGCCATTCGCTGTCGGTCGCGGTCTGGCGGTTGTACTGGAAGCCGAGCAGCAGCGTGTGCTGGAGCGGGCCCGTCGCGAAGCGGCCTTCCACGTTGTTGTCGATGTCGAAGCGGCTGTAGTTCATCTGGAACACGCCGGCCCAGCGCGACACGTCGGTCGTGCTGCCCTCGACGAAGCCGTTGCCGAACACCGAGCCGTTGTCGAGCGACAGGTGCATCAGGCGCACGTTCTGACGGAACTTCCACGCCGAACTCAGGTTCTGCTCGAACTGGTAACCGACCGACCACTGCTTCTTGCGGTAGTAGTTGAAGTTCGGGTCGCCTTCGTACACGTCCTTGTTGATCTGCCCGTTCGGGTTCGGCAGCACCGTGCCCACCGCCGGCAGGAAGTTCGACGAGATGTCGCCCCAGTCCTGCAGGTACGTCGCGGACAGCGTCAGCGACGTATCCGCGTTCGGGCGCCAGCGGAACGATGGCGCGAGCGCGACGCGCTGGTCGTTGTTCGGGCCGGTCAGCGCATTGCCGTCGCGCGCGACGCCGACGAACCGGTACGCGTACTTGCCGTCGGCATCGAGCTTGTCGCCGACGTCGATCATGAACTGCTTGCGCGCATAGTTGCCGATCTGCACCCCGGCTTCGCGCACGCGCTCGCCGTCGGCGAGCTTGGTCTGCACGTCGACGATCGCGCCGGGGTCGCCCGCGCCGTACAGCACCGAGGTCGGCCCGCGCAGCACGGTGATGCTGTCGATCATGTACGGATCGACGCGCCAGCTCGCGAGGTTGATCGTGTTCGGCACCTGCAGCCCGTTCACGTAGGCGGTCGGCGTGAAGCCGCGCAGCGCCGCATACCAGTCCGATCGGTTGTCCGAACCGTACGACGAGAAGCCCGGCACGTAGCGCAGCGCCGCGTTCACGTCGGTCGCGCCGGTCATCTCGATCTGCTGCGCGGTGACGACGTTGACCGTCTGCGGGATCTCGTTGATCGGCGTGTCGGTCTTCGTGCCGGTCCTGCTGCGCTTCGCGACGAGCCCGACGGTGCCGTCGCCTTCCGAGGCCGCGTTGACGGTGATCGCCGGCAGCGTGCCATTCGGCGCGCCGTTCGTCGTGCCGTTCTGCGCACTGCTGGCCGACGCCGCGGCGCCAGCGTTTACGGCCGGCGCCGTCTGGGCGTAAGCCTGCCCCGCCGCAGCCGCACCGAACGCCACGCTCGCCGCGGCTGCGATCGCACGCAAACGCGTGCCTGTTGCCCACTCCATCTTTCTCTGCTCCACTTTTTTCATGCGGTCTCCGACCGCGCCTTTGTCAAAGAGCGAAAGCCATCCGGCCCGCGCTCACCCCGTTTTCCTGTCGTTTTTCGTGCGACTCCCGGGCCGCGCCATCGTCATGGGCGGGCGCGAGCCCGTCTTCGAGCGACGCGCAGATCTCGTCCGCGCGGCGCGCCAGTACCGACAGCAGCGTGTCGGACAATCCGTGGCTGTCTTCGCAGCAGCCTTGCAGGTAGATGCGCGGCGCGAAGTGCTCGGGCGTCGCGAGCAGGTAGTCGCGCGTCACGTCGCCGCGCGTGAGCGCATCGCCCAGGTGCGGCGCGAGCCCTTCGAGGAGCGCGGAATGCGTATCGCGGCGGTAGCCGGTCGCGAGCACGAGCGCATCGAAGCGTTCGACGCGCGTGGCGCCGCTCATCCGGTCGCGCAGCGTCAGCTCGATGCGGCCGTCGCCGGTGCGCACCGCGGCCTCGATCGCGCTGTTCGCGAGCAGCGCATGACGCGGCGCGCCGTCGATGCGCTGCAGGTACAGCATTTCGTAGATCTGCTCGATCAGCGGCCGATCGACCACCGCGTAGTTGGTGTCGCGATAGCGCTCGAGCAGCGCGCGGCGCGCGTCGTGCGGCTGCGCATAAACGACGTCGGTGAACTCGGGGCTGAAGATCTCGTTGACGAACGGGCTGTCGTCGGCCGGCTTCAGCGCACCTGCGCGCATCACGAGGCTCGCGTCGACATGCGGGAAGCGGCGCGCGAGGTCGATGAACACCTCGGCCGCGCTCTGCCCCGCGCCGATCACCGCGACGCGCCGGCGTTCGCCGTCCGGCGACGCGACGAGCCGGTCGATGTCGGTCAGATACGACGACGAATGGATCACGCGGTCGCGGCCGAGCGCGGCGAACGCATCCGGAATCGCGGGCGTGCCGCCGACGCCGACCGACAGCGCGCGCGTGACGCGCTGGCGCTCGCGGCCCGCGGCATCGCGCGACAGCACGCACAGCGCGTCGATCCGCGCGCCGTCGCCACGCACCGGCTCGATCGCCAGCACGGTCTCGCTGTAATGGACGCGGTCGTCGAATGCATCGGCGACCCAGCTCAGGTAGTCGTGGAATTCGACGCGGGTCGGATAGAAGTTCTTCAGGTTGACGAATTCGTTCAGGCGGCCGCGTTCGAACAGGTAGTTGATGAACGTGTAGCGGCTTTTCGGATCGCGCATCGTGACGAGATCCTTCAGAAACGAGATCTGCATCCGGCAGTCGTCGAGCAGCATCCCGCGATGCCAGCCGAATTCCGGCTGGCGCTCGACGAAGCAATGGGCGAACGTGCGTGCGCCGGCGCGCTCCGCGAGGCGAATGGCCAGCGCCAGATTCGACGGCCCGAAGCCGACGCCGATCAGGTCGAATACGGTTTCTCTCTGCATGTCTCAGCTCCCTTGTCGGTGAATCCGGCCCGTCAGACGTGACGGCCGGAGAAGAACGTCTCGCGCAGCGTGCGCATCCACAGCGGCTGCGCGTCGGCCAGCGCGAGACGGCGCTGCCGCGCGAAGCCATGCCGCGCGAGAAGGTCGGCAACCCGCGCGTGGCCGGCCGGAACGGCACAGCCGACCGCTTCGGTACGCGAGTCGTCGAGAAACAGGTAATGAACGACGGACGGCAGCCAGCCCGCCACGCAATGCGGGCCGCGCCAGCGCGATTCGCCGACCAGCATCCGCAGCCCGCGGTCGTAGTCGCGCGCCGCGACGTGCGGCGCGAGCGCGTCTTCCTTCAGCCAGACCGCCTCGAAGTACGCGAACGGCTCGCCGTCGAAGCAGCCGACGAGCGGCGTCACGTGCGGATCGGCGTCGGGTGCGGCCCCTTGCGCGCTGTCCGCGCCGGGCTGCGCGCCCGGCCAGCCGTCGCGCACGCGCGGCTCGTCGAACCAGCGCGCGAGCCGCACGGTGTCTTCCGCCGGCTGCCAGCCGCGCAGCGTGAAGCGCACGCCAAGCGCCGGCAGGTCGCGTGCGTAGACCTCGCCGCGCGGCGCGGGCGGCCGGCGCGGATGACGCCGGCCGTCGGTAAGCATCGGCAGCGTCGCGCACGGCAGGTGCGTGCCGACGAGCCACAGATCGGCCTGCTGCGCCCAGCCGTCGCGCATGCAGCGGCCGCCGTCGGCGAGCACGCCGCTCGCGCGCAGCGCGTCGAGCGCGACCGCCGGCCATGCGGCCGGGTCGAGCCGGATCGCCGCATGGTGCGCGCCGTCCGAAAATGCCGCGGACAGCGCGGCCAGCAGCGCGCGCCGCTGGTCGGCCGGCGCCGCACGATGGTTGTATGCGACGAGGCGCAGCGTGCCGTCGTCGGCGAGTTGCGCGCGCAGCAACTGCGCGCCGATGCCGTGGCCCTGCGCGACGCGGATCTCCGTGCCGTCGCGCGCGGCGAATAGCCCGTCCGCGAATGCCAGGCGGCACGTATCGGGCATCGTGAATCCGTCGGGACGCACTTCAGCCAGCATGGCGCTCCTCCTGTCCCGTTTCCGCGCGTGCATCGAGCCGTGCGCCGAGTGCCGCGAGCGTCGGCGACGCGAACACGTCGGCGACCGTCAGCGCGTGACCGGCGCGGCCGGCCGCGTCGACGAAGCGCACAACGTCGAACGACGTCGCGCCGGCTTCGAACAGGTCCGCGCCCGGCTCGGGCGCAGCCGTCGCGAATGTGTCCGACCACAGCGCCGCGAGCACGGCAGCCGCATGCGACGGCGCGTCGGTCCGTGTTTCCCCGCTTGCTTGCACGCTGAAGGCCGCATCCGTGACCACACGCGTATCGGGCGCGCCGAGCGCCGCCTCCGACGCGCCGGCAAAACGCGCGACTTCGTCGTGATAGAGATCGACGAGCGCATCGACGAAACCGCGGTCGAGCAGCTCGTCCGCATACGAGAACGCGGCGCTCACGCGGCCGTCCGGATGCTCGACGACGTCCAGCTCCAGCGTGAACACGACGCGATGGCGCACATCATCGAATTCGGCAAGCGACAGGCCGGCCCAGTCGCGCGCGGCCGCACCCGTCGGGCGCAGGTAGTTGAACATTACCTGGAACAGCGGATTGGCCTGCGCAGCACGCGGCGCGCGCAGCGCCGCGACGACATCGGCGAACGGCACGTCGGCATGCGCATACGCGGCCAGCGCCGTATCGCGCACCTGGGCGAGCACGTCCGCACGGCGCGCGGCCGGGTCGATCCGCGTGCGCACGACGACCGAATTGATGAAGAGGCCGAGCGCAGCGCGTGCCGCATCGCCCGTCAGCTCGCGTGTCGACGCGAGCACGCCGACCGGCTGGTCGGCCGCGCCCGTCGCGCGGAACAGCGCGGTGTTGAGCGCCGCGTGCAGCAGCATCGGCAGCGTCGCGTGCGCGGCCGATGCGGCGTCGCGTGCGGCGCGAATCAGCGACGCGTCGAATTCGAACGCGATGCGTGCCGCGCGCCATTGCGGCACGGCCGGCGCGTCCGCGCGCTGCGGCAGCACGCGCGACGGCAGCTCGGCCAGCGCGTCGCGCCAGTACGCGACGCGGGCCGGATGGCACGGTGCGGGCAGCACGAGCGGTACGACCAGTTGGGCGGCCAGTTGGACGGCTTCGTCGACCGGCACGGCGTCGCCGCGCACGCGGGTGACGTAGCGTGCACGAACAGCATCGAGCCACAGTTCGATCGATTCGCCATCCGACACGATGTGATGGATCGTCACCGACAGCACGTGGTCGTCCGCGCCGAGCCGCAGCACGCGTGCACGCCACAGCGGCGCATCGGCGATGAGGTCGAACGGCGCGAGCGCATCGTCAGCGGTCAACGCCGCCGCGCGGGCAAGCGCACCGGGTTGCGCCGACAGGTCGACGACCGGCAATTCGACCGTCGCCGCCACGTCGATCCGCTGGCCCGGCAGCGCGCCGTCGCGAGCGACGAGCCGCGCGCGCAGCGCCGGATGCACGGCCGCCGTATCCGAGAACGCAGCGCGCAGCGCATCGATGTCGAGCGGGCCGCGCACGCGCAGCGCGACCGGAATGTTGTACGCGGCGCTGTCCGGCTGCGCGCGCCACAGGAACCACAGGCCGAGCTGCGCGGGCGACAGCGGCCACACGCCGTTCGCATCGGGTTTGGCCACCGCGACGCCCGGCGCCGCAGCGCCGGCATGCGCGGCGCGCGGCGCGTCGGCCACCTGCAGCGCGTACTGCGCGAGCACGGGTGCCTCGAACAGCGCGCGCACCGGCACGTCGCGGCCGAGCCGTTCGGCCACGCGCGTCGCGACGCGCACGGCGGCGAGCGAATGACCGCCGAGATCGAAGAAGTGATCGCCACGGCCGACGCGCTCGAGATTCAGCACGTCGCACCAGATCGCCGCGAGCGCGGTTTCATCGCCGTCGCGCGGCACCTCGTACGCACGTTCGACGCGCACGGGCGCCGGCAGTCGCGCCCGGTCGACCTTGCTGTTCGCGTTGCGCGGCAACGCGTCGAGCACGATCAGTTGCGCGGGCACCATGTAGTCGGGCAGCGTGCGGCGCAGGTGCGCGTCGAGCGTCGCGGCCTCGACGGGCTGCGCGGCCGCCTGTGCATCGGCGGTCAGTTCCACATATGCGACGAGCTGCGCAAGCGCGCCCTGCCCGTGCACGACCGCGCACGCTTCGCGCACCGCATCGTGCGCGGCAAGCTGCGCCTCGATTTCGCCGAGCTCGATGCGCAATCCGCGCAGCTTCACCTGATGATCGACGCGGCCGATGAAGTCGAACACGCCGTCCGCGCGGCGCCGCACGAGGTCGCCGGTGCGGTACAGGCGCGCGCCCGCTGCGCCGTACGGATCGGGCACGAAACGCTCGGCGGTCAGCGACGGGCGGTCGAGATAACCGCGCGCGACACCGATCCCCTCGCCGCCCAGATACAGTTCGCCGATCACGCCGACCGGCAGTGGATGCAGCCGCTCGTCGAGCACGTGTGCGGTACGCGCGCCGACCAGCGTGCCGATCGGCAGATATGCGGCGTCGCCGAGCTTCGCGAGATCGTCGCCGGGCCGGAACATCCACAGCGTCGGCGTGATGACCGTCTCGGTCGGGCCGTAGCCGTTGACCACGCGCACGTTCGGCAGCGCGCGGCGCAGCATCGCGAACGCCTCGCGCGACGTCGCCTCGCCGCCGACGGTCAGCGAACGCAGCGTCGGCGGTGCGCCGTGCGCGAGCGCCCATTCGGCGAGCTGCGCGGCGCAGCCGGGCGGCACGTAGGTCATCGTCACGCCGTCGCGGACCATCATCGCGCAGGTCTGCGCGGGCGGCCACAGCACGTCGGCCGTCACGGACACGGCGGCGCCCGACATGTATTGCGAAAACCAGCCTTCGTGCGCGCCGTCGAAGTTGACCGACTGGAACAGCAGGAACACGTCGTTCTCGCCCGCGCCGTAACGCTCGGCAATCGCCGCACAATGCAGCGCGAACGACGCATGGTCGACGATCACGCCCTTCGGCTTGCCGGTCGAGCCCGACGTGTAGATCGCATAGGCCGCATGGCCCGGCAGCACGTCGGGCAGCGCGACGTCCGCGGCTTCGTCGAGCGCATCGATTTCATCGGCGCGCCACACGCGCAGTTCCGGCAGTTCGGGCAACGACGCGGCGCTTGAGCCATCGGTCAGCACGTGCGCGATGCTCGCGTCGCCGACGATCTGCGCGAGCCGTTCGCGCGGATGGGCCGGATCGAGCGGCACGAACGCGGCGCCGGACTTCAGCACCGCGATCAGCGCGACGAGCAGGTCGACCGAGCGCTGCAGCGCGACGCCGACGCGCATCTCGGGCCGCACGCCTGCCGCAACGAGATGACGCGCGAGGCGCGCCGCGCGTGCATCGACTTCGCCGCGCGTCAGCGCACGATCGATATCGGCAACGCCGCGTGCGTCGGGCCGCGCGTGTGCATGCGCGGCGATGCGCGCATGCACGGGCACGAACGGTTCGGCTTCGGTCGCGCCCGCCGGCGCGTTCCACGCAAAGAGCTGTGCGCGCTCGCCGGCGGGCAGCCAGTCGAGATCGCCGACCGGCAGGTCGGGCCGCGCGAGCGCATCGGCGAGCAGCGTGACGAAGCGCGCGGCCAGCCGCGCGATCGCGTCGGCGTCGAACAGGTCGAGCGCGTAGATGAACGCGGCGTCGAACGTACCGTCTGGTGTCGCCTCGACGGCGAGCGTGAGATCGAATTTCGCGGACGGCGTGCCGGACGGCAGCAACGCGGCGGCTGCCGCGCCGAGTGCCGGCAGCGCGAGGCGCTCGCCGTAGGCTGCCATCACCTGGAACAGAGGATGGTGGCTCGCGCTGCGCGGCACGCCGAGCGCATCGACCACCTGCTCGAACGGCACGTCCTGGTGCATCTGCGCGTCGACGAGCGCGCGCTGCGTGCGCGCGACCAGCGACGAGAAATCGCCGTGCGCGGGCACGTCGACGTCGATCGCCAGCGTGTTGACGAAGAAGCCGATCAGGCCGGCGACTTCCGCGCGTTCGCGGTTTGCAGCCGGTACGCCGACGCAGATCCGTGCGTCGCCGGTCGCGCGCGCGAGCAGCACATCGAGCGCGGCGAGCAGCACCGCGAACGGCGTCGCGCCCGACGCGGCCGCGAACGCACGGAGTTGCGCGCCGACGCGCGCGTCGAGCGAAAACACATGGCGCGCGCCGCGCGCGCTGCGGCGCGCCGGCCGTGCGGCCGCACCCGGCAGCGTCAGCACGCCACGCTGCGGATCGAGCCGTTCGCGCCAGAACGCGAGCTGGCGGTCGCGTTCGCCGGCGTCGAGCCAGCGGCGCTGCCACAGCGCGTAGTCGGCGTACTGGATCGGCAGCGGTGCGAGCGCCACCGGCTGGTCGGACGCATACGCGCGGTAGAACGCCGCGAGTTCTTCCAGCATCACGCCCGACGACCAGCCGTCCGACACGATGTGGTGCACGGTCAACGCGAGCCAGTGATGCGTCGCGTCGAAGCGGACCAGGTGCGCGCGCACGAGCGGCGCCGCACCGAGATCGAACGGTTCGGCTTCGTCGGCCGTCGCGACGGCCTCCGCGCGCGCGGTGCGCTGTGCGTCCGGCAACGCTTCGAGATCGGTTTCGCGCCACGGGCAGCGCAGCGGCGCGTGGATCGTTTGCGCAACACCGTCCTGCGCTTCGTCGAAGGTCGTGCGCAGCGCTTCATGGCGCGCGATCAGCGCGTCGCAGGCAAGACGCAGCGCATGCGTGTCGAGCGGACCCGTCAGCGCCAGGCGCTCGGTGATGTGATACGCGTCGGGCGCATCGATCAGCCGCGCGTGCAGCCACAGCCGCGTTTGCGCGAACGACGCCGGCACGCGATCGCTGCGCGGCGTGCGCGGCGGGATCGGCAGCACGCGGAAGTCGATGCCGGCCGCGCCGAGCTTGTCGATGAAGACCGCGTGCTGCGCGTCGGGCAGCTGCGCGAAACGCGTCGCGAGCGCGAGCCAGTCGGGTTGAACCTTCGTCATCCGTCGTCCTTATTGGGTTTCCAGTTCGCCGAGCAGCGCGTCGATCGCGCTCGCCGCATCGGTCGCGCCGCGCGCCGCGCAGGCCGCGTCGATCGCTTGCGCGCAGCGCGCGAGCGTGCGCGCGTCGAACAGCGTGCGCAGCGGCAGCGCGAGCCCCCAGTGCAGGTTCGCCTGCGCGTGGGCCTGCGTCGCGAGCAGCGAGTGGCCGCCGAGCAGGAAGAAATCGCCGTCGCGGCCGATCGCATCGACGTGCAGCACGCGTTGCCAGATATCCGCGAGCGCGCGTTCGGTGTCGGTCGCGAGTTCGACGGCTTCGGCCGCTTCGCGCACCGGCGCGGGCAACGCATGGCGGTCGCACTTGCCGTTCGGCGTGACGGGCAATGCGTCGAGCTCGATCAGTTGCGACGGCACCATGTAGGCCGGCAGTTGCGCGCGCAACGTGTCGAGCAGCGCCGCACGGTCGAGCGGGCCCGCGTCACCGCGCGCGACATAGCCGACCAGTTGCTCGTCGCGCACGATCACGACCGCGTCGTTCACGCCGGGCGCCGCGCGCAGCAGCGCCTCGATCTCGCCCGGCTCGATCCGCTGGCCGCGCAGCTTCACCTGCGTGTCGACGCGGCCGAGGTAGTCGAGCGCACCGTCGGCGCGCCGGCGTGCGAGGTCGCCGGTGCGGTACATGCGGGCGCCCGGCACGAACGGATCGGGCACGAAGCGCTCGGCGGTCAGCGCCGGACGGCCGAGATAGCCGCGCGCCAGGCCCGCGCCCGCGAGATACAGTTCGCCGGTCGCGCCGGCCGGCACCGGCTGCCATGCGGCATCGAGCACGTGCAGTTGCAGGTTCGCGATCGGATGGCCGATCGGCACCGCGGCCGCATTCGCGTCGCCGGGGCCGCAAGTCCAGTGCGACACGTCGATCGCGGCCTCGGTCGGCCCGTACAGGTTCACGAGCGTCGCGTTCGGCAGAAGCCGTGCCATCTTCGCGACGAGTTCGGGCGCGAGTGCCTCGCCGCTCGCGACGATCAGGCGCACGCTGTCGCATTGCGCGGCGGCCGGGAAATCGTCGAGATACGCGGCGAACGCGGCGAGCATCGACGGCACGAAATGCAGCACCGTCACGCCGTGCGCATGGATCGCGGCCGCGAGACGCGCCGGATCGCGATGGTCGCCGGGCGCGGCGATCGCGAGCTTCGCGCCGATCGCCAGCGGCCACACGAATTCCCAGACCGACACGTCGAAGCCGAACGGCGTCTTGTGCAGCACGACGTCGTCGCGCGTCAGACGGTATGCGTGCTGCATCCACGCGATCCGGTTCGCGAGCGCGCCGTGCGTGTTGCCGGCGCCCTTCGGCTTGCCGGTCGAGCCCGACGTGTAGATCAGGTACGCGAGTTGGGCGTCGTCGATGGCGATGCCCGCAGGCGCTTCTTCACCTTCCGCCGCTTCATCGGCGAGCAGGTCCGCAACCGTCAGCAACTGCGTCGCGGCACCGTCGCCAAGCGCGGCCTCGACCTGCTCGCGCAGATGGGCCTGCGTGATCGCGACGGCCGGCCGCGCGTCGCGCAGCAGGTAGGCGACGCGCTCGGCCGGATAGTCGGGATCGACCGGCAAGTAGGCGGCGCCGGCCTTCAGCACGCCGACGAGCGCCATCACCATGTCGAACGAGCGCTCGACGCACAGTGCGACCGGCGTGTCGGGCCGCACGCCGCGCCGGCGCAGCGCGGCTGCGATGCGCGACGTGCCGATGTCGAGTTCTCGATAGGTCGCGCGATGCACGCCACCGTGAACGTCCGCGTACTCGAGCGCGATCGCGTCGGGCGCCGCTAGCGCCGCATCGGCGAATTGCAGATGCAGTGGCTGCCGTTGCGAAACCGGCCACGCATGCGCGGTGTCCTGCGCAAGCGCCAGTGCGTCGCGGGTTGCGTCGTCGGCGATCGACAGCGCGCCGAGCAGCGCGTCCGGCGTGCAGGCCAGCGCATCGAGCGCGCACGCGAACGCACGGTGCCAGGTCTCGACCTGCCGCGCGTCGATGCGCGCGGTGTCGTAGCCGTAGTCGATCGTCAATTCGGTGCCGCTCTCGATCACGAGCGTCAGCGCGAAATCGGTCGCTTCGATGCTGCGCACGCCGCTCAGCGCAAGCGCGCGCGGATCGGCGTCGCGCGCCGTGTCGTCCACCGGGTAGTTCTCGAACACGACCAGCGTGTCGAACAGTGCGCCGCCCGCGCCGCGCGCCCAGCGCTGGATGTCGGCGAGCGGCGTGTGGGCATGCTCGGCGGCCGCCGCATTCTCGCGCTGCAGCGTTTGCAGCCAGTCGGCCGCACGCTGCTGCGGCGCGGGTGCGGTAATCACCGGCAGCGTGTTGATGAAAAGACCAAGTACCGTGTCGATGTCCGCGAGCGCATCGGGGCGGCCCGCGACGGTCGCGCCGAACGCGACGGCCGGCTGGTGCGTCATCCGCTGCAGCGCGAGCGCCCACGCGCCCTGCACCAGCGTGTTGACCGTCAGCTTCAGTGCGCGCGCCGTCTGCGCGACGCGCGTCATCGCGTCCGCATCGATCGTTGCTCGCCATGTGACCATGTCGGCATCCGCGCGGTCGGCCGCGCGTTCCGCGATCAGCGTCGGCGCGTCGAGCCGCGCGAGGCGCTCGGTCCAGAAGCGTTCGTCGGCATCGCGGTCGCGCGTGCCGAGCCACGCGATGAAGTCGCGATAGCGCAGCGCCGGACGGCTCGCGAACGGCGACACGGCGTCCGGGTCGCGATAGTCGCGCAGCACGTCCGCGAGCAGGCGCGCGGTGCTCCAGCCGTCGAGCAGCACGTGGTGACGCGTCCACACGACGCGCCATGCGTCGTCCGTCACGCGGATCAGCGTGAGCCGCATCAGCGGCGGCTCGCGCCAGTCGAAACCGCGTGCGCGGTCGGCCGCGAGCCACGCATCGAAATCGGCATCGAGCGTGTCGCCGCGCGTGCGCCAGTCGAGCTGCTCGACCGGCATCCGCGCGTGGCGATGCACGCACTGCAGCGGCGCGGCTTCGTCGGGCATCACGCTCGTGCGCAGGATGTCGTGGCGCGCGACGGATGCGTCGAACGCATTGACGAGACGCTCGGCATCGAGCGCGGTCGCGGTCGCGACGAACTGGTTCACGTAGCTTGCGTGGCCGGGCGCGAACAGCGCATGGAACAGGATGCCCTGCTGCATCGGCGACAGCGGATACACGTCGTCGATCGTGCGCCAGTCCAGCGGCGTGCGTTCGATCGCTGCCTGCGTGAGGCCTGCAGCCTGCGCGAGCGGGAAATCGCCCGGCGTCGCACCGCCGCCGCGATGCGCGACGCGCGACGCGCAGGCATCGACGAGTTCCCGCAGCGCGGCCGCGAAGCGTTCGGCGAACGCGTCGATCGTCGCGCGCTCGAACTGCGGCGCGCCATAGACCCAGTGCACTTTCAGCGTGCGTGCGCCGTCGCGGTCGGTATCGAGGTACGCGTGGATCGCGAGCGTATTGCCGAGCGGCCCTTGGCGGTCGCGCTCGACGCCGGTGCCGCCGAAGCGTGGCACGAGCGTCGCGTCGCGCGGCGCGTCGAACTGGCCGAGATAGTTGAACGTGACGCGCGGGCGCGGCACGGCGGCCAGCGCCGCGCGCGTCGCCGCATCGCCGTAATGCGCGAGCACGCCGAAGCCGAGCCCCTTGTGCGGCACCGCGCGCAGCGTGTCCTTGACCGCGCACAGCGTGTCGCGCGCGGTCGCCTCGACCGGCAGCGTCACCGGGTAGTGGCTCGTCAGCCAGCCGATCGTGCGGCTCGCATCCGCATCGTCGAACAGCGCCTCGCGACCGTGCCCTTCCAGTTCGACGCGGCACGATGCCGCGCCTCCGCGTGCGCCGGATAGCGCCAGCGCGAGCGCCGCGCCCAGCAGTTCGATCGTCTGCGTGCGATAGGCCGTATGCGCATCGGTCAGCGCCGCGCGAGTCAATGCCGCGTCGATGGTCTGCACGACGACGGCTGCATCGGCATTCGTCGCCGCTGCGTCCGGATGATCGGGCACGAGGTCATCGCCCTGCGCCATCCCGGCCCAGTACGCGGCCTCGGCTACAAACGGCGATGCCGGTTCCGTCGCGGCGCGCGCAAGCCGTGCGGCCCATGCATCCGCGCGCAGGCCCGGCTGCGACAGCCGGACCGGCGTGCGGTCGCATGCGGCGCGGTAGGCCGTGTCGAGGTCGTCGAGCAGGATGCGCCACGACACGCCGTCGACGATCGCGTGGTGAATCGCCAGATAAAGCCGTGTCGAGCCGTCCGGCAGCCGTGCCGCGCACGCGCAGACGAGCGGCCCGCGGCCGAGATCGAGACGGCGCTGCAATGCGTCGAAACGCGCGAGCGCGTCGGCTTCGTCGCGTGCGGCGACTTCGACGAACGGCAGCGCATCATACGGCTTGGCGGCATCGCTGGCGTGCCACGCGCCGTCCGCACCACGCGCGAAGCGCTGGCGGAACGCGTCGTGATGCGTCAGCAACGCATCGAATGCGCGCGCGAATGCGTCCGCGTCGAACGGCCCGCGCACGTCGAACGCGACCGACTGGTTCCAGTGGCCGCGCTGCGGGACGTCGAGCGCGAAGAAGCGTTGCTGCGCAGGCGTCAGGATCGGCGCGGCAGCCGGTGTCGCCGCTGCGGTTGCGGCTGCAGGCTGCGCGGCAACAGTCACGTCCTCGGTCTTCGCGATACGTGCGAGTTCGGCGACCGTCGGGCCGTCGAACAGTTGCTTCGGCGTGAAACGCACGCCGCGCTTGCGCGCCCGGGCAATTACCTGCAGCACGAGGATCGAATCGCCGCCGAGTTCGAAGAAGTTGTCGTCGCGGCCGACCCGCGGCGCCTTCAGCACGGCCTGCCAGACTTCGGCGAGCACCGTTTCGACGGCGCCCTGCGGCGCGTCGCCGGACGCGATCGCGACCGGCGCGGCCGCCAGTTCGCGCAGCGCCGCGCGATCGATCTTGCCGTTCGCGGTCACCGGCAGGCGCGCGAGCACGACGAACTGTGCGGGCACCATGTAGTCGGGCAGCTTCGCGGCCAGCGCCGCGCGCATGGCGGCCTCGTCGAACGCCGCGCCGTCGCGCATCACGACGAAGGTCGCGAGCCGCAGGCGGCCGTCGTGCTCGATCGCAAGCGTTTCGGCTTGCGCGACCGGGCCGGCCGCGCGCACGGCTGCACTCGCCTCGCCCGGTTCGACGCGGTAGCCGCGGATCTTCACCTGGTCGTCGATGCGGCCGAGGAACGCGAGACGGCCGTCCGCGCGCAACCGCACGCGGTCGCCGGTGCGATACAGCCGCGCGCCGGGCGTGAACGGATCGGGCACGAAGCGTTCGGCGGTCTGCGCCGGACGCCCGAGGTAGCCGCGCGCGACGCCCGGGCCGCCCAGATACAGCTCGCCCGTCGCGCCGGCCGGCACGCATGCGCCGAACGCATCGAGCACGAGCGCGCGCGCATTCGGCAGCGGCAGGCCGAGCGGCACGCTGCTCGCGGGATCGCGCGCATCGGCGGCAATCGATGCGGTATCGCACGCAATCGCGCCGACCGTCGCTTCGGTCGGCCCGTAATGGTTGATCACGCGGCAGGCCGGCGCGAGCGCGGCCAGGCGTGCAACGAGCGCCCACGTGAGCGTTTCGCCGCCCGTCACGAGCGCGTGGCGCGGCAGCACGTCGGCCGGCACGCGCGCGTCGAGCAGCGCCTGCAGGTGGCTCGGCACGATCTTCAGCACGCCGACGTCGCGGCGGCGCATCTCGTCCGCGAACAGGTCGGGATCGAACGCACACGCGGCCGGCAGCAGGTGCAGCGTGCGGCCCGCGCACAGCGCGCCGAACAGCGTCGTGTGGCCAAGGTCGGCGGCGACGGTCGACACCATCGCGAACGATGCGTCCGGCGCGAACGCGAGTTCATCGAGCATCCCCTGCACGTAGTCGGCCAGTGCGCCGTGCGACACGACGACGCCCTTCGGCGCGCCGGTCGAACCTGACGTATAGATCAGGTACGCGCCCTGTTCCGGATGCGGTGCGACGCGCACGCCGGCTGCATGCGCGAGCGTCGCGTCCTGTGCGAGCGTATCGACGTCGAGCGGCTGAGCGTCGATGCCGGCCGGCCACGCGGCCGTATCCGCGACGAGCGCCCAGCGCGCGCCGCAGTCGGCTGCCGCCGCGGCCAGTCGTGCGGCCGGCTGTGCGGGATCGAGCAGCACGGCAAGCGCGCCGGCCTTCAGCGCGCCGAGCAGGCCGACGACGAAGCGCGCCGAACGTTCGATGCAGACGATGACCGACGCTTCGGCGGCGACACCGCGCTGCGTCAGCGCACGCGCGATTCGGTTCGACGCATCGTCGAGTTCGGCGAACGTCAGCGACGCCGACGCATCGGCGAGTGCGACGCGATGCGGATACGCGGCCGCCTGTCGCGCGAACGCGGCGACGATGTCGGCATGTTCGACGCACAGCGCGCGGCCGTCGCGCGGCTGGCGCAATGCAGCCGATGCGTCGCACGGCAGCGCGGCCGTCGCGCGTTGCGGATCGTGCGCGGCCGCGCCGACGAGCGCAGCATAGCTGTCGAGCCACGCGCGTGCGGTGTCGGCGTCGATGCAGTCGGTCGCATAGGCTGCGACCAGTTCGATCCCGTTCGCGTCGTCGGTGAAATCCAGCGCGAAGTCGAAACGCGCGGCCAGATCGGGCCCCGGCGTAGCAACAGCGGTCGCACCCGGCAGCACGCTGTCGTGCCGCGCGTCGAACTGCTGCGCGAATTTCACGCGCAGCCATTCGTCGCCGCGCTTGACCGGCGGCTTCACCGCATCGACGACACGCTCGAACGGCACGTCCTGGTGCGCGACCGCGTCGAGCGCCGCCGTGCGCGCCGCGTCGACGAGCGCGCGGAACGGCAGCGTCGGCGCCACGCGCACGCGCAGCGCGACAGTATTCAGGAACAGCCCGAGCAACGCGCGCGTTTCAGCGCGCTGGCGATGCGCGACCGGCACCGCGACGACGACGTCCGTTTCGCCGGTCAGGCGCGACAGCCATGCGTCGAGCGCGGCCAGCAGCACCGTGAAGACGGTGGCCTGCGCGTCGCGCGCGAGTTGACGCACGTCGGCCGCGACCGCGTCGGGCAGGCGCACCGACACGCGTGCACCCTGCAGCGTGCGCGCAGCGCCCGGCTGACGGTCGACCGGCAGCGCGATCGGGCCCGGCACGTCGCGCAATGCGCCGCGCCAGTAATCGAGCTGGCGTTCGCCCTCGCCGCCGGCCAGCATGTCGCGCTGCCAGTCCGCGTAGTCGGCGTACTGGATCGGCAGATCGGGCAGCGACGGTTCACGGCCTTCCGCATACGCGCGGTACGCGGCCGACAGTTCGTCGAACGCGCAGCGCGAGCTCCAGCCGTCGGTGATCGCGTGATGCGCGGTCAGCAGCAGGCGGTGACGGTCGTCCGCGAGGACGACGAGCGTCGCGCGCAGCAGCGGGCCGCGTGCGAGGTCGAACGGCTCGGCCGCGTCGCGCTCGGCGAGCCGCGCGGCTTGCGCGTCGCGCGCGGCCGGCGGCTGGTCGCGCAGGTCGATGTCGGCGATCGACACCGGCAGTTGCGCATGAATCCGCTGCATCACGACGCCGTCGTCGTTGTCGACGAGCGTCGTGCGCCACGCCTCATGACGCCCGATCACGTGATCGAGCGCGCGCTGCAGTGCGTCGCGATCGAGCGTGCCGTCGATCGTCCAGTGCGCGGCGATGTGATACGCGGCGCTCGCATCGCGCGTTTGCGCGAGTACCCAGAAGCGTTGCTGCGCGAGCGACGCCGCACGGTCGACATGCGGCGCGCCCGATGCGGCCGCGTCGGCCGGCGCGCGACGCGCGGAAATGGCGGCCAGCGGCTCGCCGGTCTCGCGTTCCGCGCGATCGACCGTTTCGGCCAGTTCGGCGAGCGCCGGATCGGCGAACAGCGTATCGAGCCGCAGGTTCACGCGCGATGCAGCGCGAATCGCGGCCTGCAACTGCATCGCGGCGAGCGAATCGGCGCCCAGCGCGAAGAAACGGTCGTCGCGCGACGGCGCGGCGTCGAGGCCGAGCAGCGTCTGCCAGAGGCCTGCGAGTTGCTGTTCGGTCGGCGTGCGCGGCGCGTCGCCGGCGCGTTGCGTCGTGTCGCGTGCGGCGGCAATCCGCTCGCGCAGCGCGGCACGGTCGATCTTGCCGTTCAACGTATACGGCAGCGCATCGCAACGTACGAACCGGTGCGGTTGCCATGCCGCCGGCAATTGCGCGGCCACGTGCACCTTCAGTGCCGCATCGTCGGCCGCCGCGCGCAGCGCGACGCATGCGATCAGCCGCGTCGGCCCGTTGCCGGTTTCTGCGACCACGGCCGCATCGGCCACGGCCGGATGCGAGCGCAGGCACGCGGCGATTTCCGCGGGCTCCACACGCACGCCGCGCACCTGGACCTGGTCGTCGAGGCGGCCGAGATAGTCGAATGCACCGTCGTCGCGCAGGCGTGCGAGATCGCCCGTGCGGTAGACGCGCGCACCCGGCTCGCCGTCCGGATCGGGAATGAAGCGTTCGGCCGTCAGCGCCGGGCGACCGTGATAGCCGCGCGCGATGCAGACGCCGCCGAGCAGCAGCTCGCCCACGCCATCGGCCTCATCGCCGTCAATGCGCGCGACGCGCGGGCCGATCACGCGGCCGATCGGCAGCGACGCATACGCGTCGTTAGCGGCCAGCAAGGGCGTCTCGCCCGGTTCGACCGGCCACAGCATCGGCGAGATCACGGCCTCGGTCGGCCCGTAGCCGTTGATCAGGCGTACCGACGGGAACGTGCGGCGCACGAATTCGAATGCCTGCTGCGGCAGCGCTTCGCCGCCGAACGCGAGTACGCGCAATGCCGGCGGCACGCCGTCGCGCGCGGCGACAGCCGCGAATTCGCGCAGGTATGCAGGCGGAAATGCAGCGACGTTGACCGATTCGCGCACCATCAGCGCATGCGCGGCGTCGGGCGCGAACGGCTGCGGCGGCGCCACGACGATACTGGCGCCGATCGCGAGCGGCGCGAGCCAGCACTCATGAGCGGCGTCGAAATTGACCGACGCGAAATGCAGCAGACGGTCGCCGGCCTCGATCGGCAGCGCTGCCGCGAGCGCGTCGCAGTGCGCGGCGAGCGGCCCGTGCTCGACTACGACCGCCTTCGGCGTGCCGGTCGAGCCCGACGTGTAGATCATGTACGCGGCCGCACGCGGGTGCACAGGCACCTCTTCGTCATCGGCAGCGAAGTTCTGCTCGTCCGCCGCTTCCGCTGCCGCTTCGAACGCGTGTTCGAACGGCGTGCCGAGCGCCGCGCGGCCGGCTTCGTCGACGATGCCGTGCCGCAGTTGCGCATCCTGGACGATCCAGTCGAGGCGCGCGGCCGGATGACGCGGATCGAGCGGCACGAACACGCCGCCCGCCTTCAGCACGGCCAGCAGCGCGACGAACAGCTCGCACGAGCGCTCGACGCAGACGCCGACCCGCACTTCCGCGCCGACGCCGGCTGCGCGCAGTTGCCGGGCCAGCCGCGACGCACGCGCGTCGAGCGCGCCGCGCGACAGGCGCAAGTCGTTCTGGAAAGGTACCGCGATTGCCGGTGCGTCGGGCGCGACGCGCGCCAGTTCGCGGATTCGTTGATGCAGCGCAGTCGGGAAACTCGTCATGTGCGTGAAGTCCTTCGGTCCGGCCGCTTCGGCCAAGTCTCGGGGCCGCTTGGGGCGGCTTCACTGGTGTGACGAACGGCGCGGCCGATTTTTTACCGTTTTGCGCTCAAAGCGTGCTTGGGCGTTTTTTTTGCAGGCGCTGCTAAATATTTGCGCGGCCCGTTCGTCTATCAGTGAGGAAAGCCGGAACGGGCGCACGTCGCCCGCCGCTTTCACGTCACCTTTCCGTTTCCGCGTATTCGCCTGCCTTCCCTTTACCGACGTTGCCGATGACTGCTGCCCACGAGCCTTCTTCCCCGCCGTCCCTCGACGCCTCGCCCGCCCGCCCCGCGGCGCGCCTGATCCTCGCGCTGCTGCGCGAAAGCCGTACGTCGCTCACGCTGGCGCTTACCGCGTGCGTGCTGAACGGCGTCGCGAGCGTGCTGCTCGTCGCGACGCTGAACCGCGCACTCTCGCAGCCCGGTGCGGCCGATGCGTCGCTCGCGTGGCGCTTCGCGCTGTGCGCGGTGATCGCGCTCGTCACGCGGATCGTGTCGGGCACGCTGTTCGCGCGCCTGTCGCAGGACACGATGGCGCGGCTGCGCGTGCATCTCGCGCGGCGCGTCGGCGCGGCCGAGCTGCGCGACATCGAGCGGATCGGCGCCGCGCCCGTGCAGTCGGTGCTGACCGACGACGCGACCAACGTGTCGATGCTGTTCTTCGCGCTGCCGAACCTGGTCATGCACGGCTCGATCGTGTTCGGCTGCCTCGGCTATCTCGCGTGGCTGTCGTGGCCCGTGTGCGTGCTGGCGCTGGCCGCGATCATCGCCGGCTCGCTCGGTTATCACACCGGCGACCGCCGCGCGATCGCGTCGCTCGAAGCGGCCGGCCAGGCGCAGGACCGCCTGTTCGGTTATCTCGGCTCGCTGTTTTCCGGCGCGAAGGAACTGAAACTGCACGATGCGCGCGCGCGCCAGTTCGTCGACGGCCAGCTCGGCGCCGCGATCGGAGAAGTGCGCGACCACCGCCGCCGCGCGTTCAGCGCGTACGCAGTCGGCGTCGGCTGGATCATCTTCCTGTTCTACGTATTCCTTGGCGTGGCGTCGTTCTGGCCGCAACTCGGCGTGCATGCCGATCCGGGCGCGGCGGCCGGTTATGTCGTCGTGTTCCTGTTCATGCTCGTGCCGCTCGACGGGCTCCTGAACAACCTGCCGACCGTCAACGCGGCACGCGTGTCGCTCACGCGGATCGAGGGCGTGATGGCCGAATTCGGCGCGCTGCGCACGGTGCCGCCCGCGGCCGACGCGCCCGACGTACCGCCGGCCGGCGCCGTCACGTTGCGCGGCGTCACGCACGCGTATTTCCACGAGCGCGACGAACGGATGTTCAGCATCGGGCCGATCGATCTGACGATCAAGCCGGGCGAGCTCGTGTTCATCGTCGGCGGCAACGGCAGCGGCAAGACGACGCTCGCGAAGGTGCTGACCGGACTCTACGAGCCCGAGGAAGGCTCGATCGAGGTCGACGGCCGCACGATCGGCTGGCGCGAGCGGGCAGCGTATCGGCAGCGCTTCAGCGCGGTGTTCAACGATTTCCACCTGTTCGATGCGCTGCTCGGCATCGTCGATCCCGACGATCCGGCCCGCGCGCAGGCCGATGCGCGGGCGAACGCGCTGGTCGCGAAGCTGGCGCTCGACCACAAGGTGAAAGTGGTCGACGGTGCGTTCTCGACCCGCGCGCTGTCGACCGGGCAGCGCAAGCGGCTCGCGCTCGTCGTCGCGTATCTGGAAGACCGGCCGTTCTACCTGTTCGACGAATGGGCGGCCGATCAGGATCCGTCGTTCAAGGCCGTGTTCTACGAGCAGCTGCTGCCCGAGCTGCGCGCGCGCGGCAAGGCCGTGATCGTGATCACGCACGACGACCGCTATTTCGACCTCGCCGACCGGCTGCTGAAGCTCGACAACGGGCGCATCGTCAGCGACACGATGCCGGCGCGTTTGCGTGCTCGGGACGGTGTCGACGCGCTGAGCGCGTAAGCCATTCATCGATAGATCGCCGATGCGCGGCAATGGCACCGCGTCGGCGATGTTCGGTCAAGAAGGGAATGTATTGTCGACGCATGGCGGAAAGGGAAAGCCGAGACTATCCACCCTCATGCCGATGACAGCGCCACGTCCGTCAAAGCGGCGTTATCCGCCGACAAACCGCCGCGCGCTCAACGCGCGGCCGGCAGTTTCAACATCGTATCGGTCATCACGTCGGCCAGCTTCAGCGCCGACATCGGCCCGCCGAACCCCCAGATATTGCGTTCGATGAGCGCGATCCGGCGGTCGCGCAGCGCGGGCACGAAGCGCCACACCGGCGAATCGAGTTTCGCCGACAGCGGCACGTCCATCCCCGACGCGGTCACGAACAGCACGGCCAGGTCGCGCTGCGTGAGCAGGTCGGCCGACGTCACGTACAGCGTGCCTTCCCGCGTCGGTTTCTTCGGCCACGGATCGAGCCCGAGCGCACGCGCGAGACCCGCCGACGTGCTGTTGCCCGTATAGGCCCAGTAACGGTCGGGCAAGCCGAGATCCTGCAGCAGCGCGATGCGTTCGCCCTTGCGGCCCGCAGCCGCGAGCCGCGCCGCATTGCGCGCGATCCCCGCATCGAGTTGCGCATCGACCGCCTGCGCGCGCGCGTCGCGCCCCATCACCGCACCGATCGTCCGGAAGATCTGCCGCATCCAGTCGAGCTGCGTGACGGGCACGCCGCCGTCGGAAACATTCGGGCTGAACTGGAACAGGATCGTCGGCGCGATCCGGTCGAGCGCGTCGAAGATCGGCGCATGCCGGAAGCCGACGCCGATGATCAGGTCGGGCTTGACCGCCGCGATCGCCTCGAGCCCCGGCTCCTGCCGCGAGCCGATGTCGGTCACGTGCGCGAGCCGGTCGCTCTGGTAGCCGAGCCAGCCCGGATAGAACGCGGTATCGGCCATCCCGACCGGCACGAGGTCGAGCGCGACCACGCTTTCCGCGAACATGAAGTCGAGCGCGACCACGCGCTGCGGCCGCACGGGCATCTTCGCGCTCGCCTGCGACACGACCGGGTTGCCGGCCAGCGACACGGCGCCCGGCGTGCCGGGTCCGCCGCCGGCAACGGCAACCGCACCGGCCGACGCGGAAAACACGCCGCAGCACGCAGCACCGAGCGCGGCGAGTGCGCCCAACGCGTGCCGGCGGCCGGCATGCGTCACCGGATCGCGTCCTGCCCGGCCAGCGCCGCGTCGTCCATCGTCAATAGCAGGGGGCAGCTTCCACACAGTTGCGTTTCTCCAGGAATTTCGTAGCGCAGGCAGCACACGCGGCGCGCGCGAAACGGCGTCGGCAGCAGCGGCGAGCGCGGCACGGCGTCGCGCACGGGCATGCGCAGCGGATTCGGTTCGCAAGCGAAGCACGTCGAGCCGAACAGCCAGCCCGCGTCGCGCACGGGATCGGCCGCGCAAGGCAGCGAACGGCAGGTGTCGAGCAGATAGTCGAGCAGATTGCCCGCGTTGCTCCACAGCACGCGCGGCGTGACGCGGCCCATCGCCGCGAGCAGGTCGATCACCGCGCCGAGATGCTCGACGAGCCCCGCATAGCGCGGCGCGGGATCGTCGCACGGCGCGCCGAGCGCGTCCGCCGCGAAATACAGCGCGGCGGGCATCCCGTCGTCGAGCGCGACGAACGTGCGTTCGGGCGCCATGTCGAGCGGCCGGCCGAGCGTCAGCGCGGCGACGACGCCGGCCGGCGCCGCACGGCCGAAATAGTATTTGCTCCATTGCGAGATCAGCGCGCGCGCATGCCGTGCCGGATCGCCGCCGTAGTGACGGACCATCGCGTCGAGCACGGCCTCGCGATGCGAGGGCAACGCGCTGACGGGCACGACGATGCGGCCCGGTGCGTGTGCGTCGTCGGGCATGCCGAGCCAGACGACGTCGAGATGTTCGGCGAACGGTTCGGGCGCGAACGCCGAGAAGCGCGTGGCCCGCGCGCCGTCGAACGACGGCGTCATCGCCCGGCGCGCCGGGCGCGGCGCCCCTCGAGGATCAGCAGCCCGAGCAGGTACGGCGCGCCGATCAGCGCGGTCAGCACGCCGGCCGGCACTTCGCGCGGCGCGACGACCGTGCGCGCCGCTAGATCCGCGACGCCGAGGATCAGCGCGCCGCACGCGGCCGCGAGCCACAGCCGCGTGCGATGCCGGCGCGCGCCGAGCATCGTCGCGACGTGCGGCGCCATCAACCCGATGAAACCGACCGGCCCGACCGCCGCAACGGCCGCGCACGCGGCGAGCGTCGCGATCGTCAGCGCGAGCGGCCGCAGCGCGGCCACCGGCAGGCCGAGCGCGGCCGCCTGGTCGTCGCCGAGCGCGAGCATGTCGAGCGGTCGCGCGAGCCAAGCGAACACGGGCACCGCAAGCACGCACCACGGCAGCAGCATCGACACCTCGCCCCAGCTGCGGCCATAGGTACCGCCGACGAGCCACACGACGAAGCGCGCGGGCTGCACGCTTTGCTGCGTGATCAGCCATTGCGCGAGCGTCGTCCATAGCGCGCCGATCACGATACCGGTCAACGCAACCGCGAGCGGCGCATAACGATGCCGGTGATTCAGCGCGAGCGTGATCGCGAGCGACAGTCCGCCGCCAATCAGCGTGGCCGCCGCGAGCGTCACGTGACCCATCAACGGCCACGTCGACAATGCGAACAACGTGACGAGCCCCGCGCCCTGCGTGACGCCGAGCACTTCGGGGCCCGCGAGCGGATTGCGCACGACGCTCTGCATCGCGACGCCGCTCACGGCCAGCAGCGCGCCCGCGAGCAGTGCGCACAGCAGGCGCGGCATGCGCAGGCCGATCAGCATTCGCGCGAGCGCATCCTGGCCGGACAGCGCGGCGGACCAGCGCGCGGGCGACAGCCACTCGGGGCCGGCCGACACGCCGACCGACACCACCAGCGCGCCGACCACGACGAACAGCGCCGTGCGCAGCGGCCAGCCGAGCCGTTCGAGCCAGCCGACGAGCCGAGTCGAGCCGCCGCCCGCCGCACGTTCCGCGTCCGCGTGCAGCACGCCCGACCACGCGGCGCCGCGCCGGATCATCGCGAGCATCAGCGGCGTGCCGACCAGCGCGATCGCGACGCCGGTCGACAGCGTCGCGTCGAGTCCCGACGCGAGCACCGCGCTGTCGGTGACGAGCACGAGCGCGCCGCCGGCGAGCGCCGACAGCGGCACCAGCGCGCCGAGCCGCGCCGCGCGCGCACCGCGCACCTGGCGCAGCAGGTTCGGCGCGACGAGGCCGACATACGACAGCGGGCCCGCGATGCTGACGGCCACGCTCGTGAACGCGACCGCGACGAGCGTCGCGGCGAGCCGCGTCGCATCGACGCGCACGCCGGCCGCGGCCGCCGCGTCGTCGCCGAGCGTGAGCGGGTTCAGCGGCCGGATCACGAACGGCAGCGCGACCAGCGGCACGACGAGCCAGCGCGCGGCGAGCGCGAGGCCTGTCGCGCCCGGCTGGTACAGGCTGCCGTTGGTCCACAGCGCGGCGCCCGCGATGTTCTGCTCGAAGAACGCGAGCACGAGCGTCGACAGCGCCGCGAACAGCAGCATGCACACGCTGCCCGCGAGCACGAGCCGCAACGGCGTCGCGCGCCAGCCGCCGGCCGCGACGATCGCGACTGCAGCGGCGGCCAGCCCGCACCCGAACAGCAGCGGCACCGATGCGACGCCCGCCAGTGCCGGCACGAGCATCGCCGCGAGCAGGCCGAGCTGCGCGCCGCCCGTCACGCCGAGCAGGTCGGGCGACGCGAGCGGATTGCGCGTGAGCGACTGGAACAGCGCACCCGCGATGCCGAGGCAGCCGCCCGCGACGAGCGCGGCCGCGACACGCGGCAGGTTGAGGTCGAACAGGAACACGTGCGCGAGCGCGGCGGCGTCGCTGCCGGGCGCCGCCGCCCACCACACGCGTAAATCGGGTGCGACGCGCAGCGCCGCGAGTATCGCGATCAGCGCGACGAGGCCGATCGCAATCGTGCCGGCCCGGCCGGTGGCCGCCCCCTTCCCCGTCGCCGCGAGGCGCTTGCGCATCGCGAACGTCGTCATACGGCGAGATCCCGATCGAAGACGCCGGCCGCCTGCGGCGTACCGACGCTCGACGGCCCGTAGGCCGGCACGCACATCGGCGCGCCCGTCTGCGGATGCGCGAGCTTCAGCATCTCGACGCCGAACGCCGCGCGCAGCCGCGCCGGATCGAGCATCGCGTCGGGCGAGCCCTGCGCGACGAGGCGGCCCGCGCGCATCAGCACGATCTCGTCGCTGTACGCGGCCGCCTGGTTCAGGTCGTGCAGCACCCACACGATCGTCAGCCCGCGCGCGCGGTTCAGCGCGCGCAGCGCATCGAGGATGTCGAGCTGGTGATGGATGTCGAGATAGGTGGTCGGCTCGTCGAGCAGCACGATCGGCGCCTGCTGCGCGAGCGCCATCGCGATCCACGCGCGCTGGCGTTCGCCGCCCGACAGCGCGCCGACGTCGCGGCCCGCATCGTCCGCAAGGCCGCTGGTCTCGAGCGCCTCGTCGATCGCTGCATGGTCGGCGCGCGACAGGCCGCGCAGGAAGCCGCCGTACGCATAACGCCCGTACGCGACGAGTTCGCGCACCGTGAGGCCCGACGGAATCTGGTTGAACTGCGCGAGCATCGTCAGCTCGCGCGCGAGCGCGCGACGGCGAAACGACGCGAGCGGCTTGCCGTTCACTTCGACATGGCCGGCACGTGCGGGCTGCAGGCCCGCGAGCGTGCGCAGCAGCGTGCTCTTGCCGCAGCCGTTCGGCCCGCACAGCGCGGTCACGCGGCCGGCCGCGATCGACAGGTCCAGCCCGTCGATCACGACATGGTCGCGATAACCCACCGTCAATCCGCGCGCGGCAAGCGCGGCGGTACTACGCGTCATCGGTCCTCCGTTCGGTCGCGCGCGGGACCGTGTAACTCTGCGCCATCGCGACGACGACCTTGCGCGGCCCCTCGAACGGGTCGCGCGCATGCGCGGTCAACATGTTGTCGAGCATCAGCACGTCGCCCGTGCGCCACGGGAACACGATGCGCTGCTGGTCGAGCACGCCGCGGATCTGCGCGAGCGCATCGGCCTCGAGCGGCTCGCCGTCGCCGTAGTACACGTTGCGCGGCACGTTCTCGAGCCCGACCGCATCGACGAGCGCTTCCTGCATGTCGTCGTCGAGCGCGGACAGATGAAACAGGTTCGCCTGGTTGAACCACACGCGGTCGCCGGTGCGCGGATGGCGCGCGACGGCCTGGCAGCGTTCGCGCGTGCGCAGCAGCAGTTCGCCGTCGTCGTCGGTGCGCCATGCGCATTCGATGCCGCGCGCCGCGCACATCCGCTCGACCTCGGCCGGCTCGTCGGTGCCGAACGACTGCTGCCACGGCAGGTCGAGCCCCTGCCCGAAATTGCGCACGTACAGCAGCTCGCGCCGCTCGAAACGCGCGATCAGCGCCGGATCGAGCGCGCGATACACGGCGCGGCTGTCCGCGATCGGCGTCGCACCGCCCTTCGGCGCCGCGAGCGCGCAGTGGAACCAGATCCGCAGCGGCCATTCGCGCGTATACGACTGCTCGTTGTGCAGCGGAATCGCGCGGTGCGGCGGGTATTCGGTCGACGTGTAGACCGCGCCTTCGACCTGGCTGCGCGGCGTCGACGCGTATTCATAGCCGATCAGCGGATCGCCGAACGATGCCGCGAACTGCTGGAACGCATCGATCGACGGCACGTGAAAGCCCGTGAACAGCACGCCGCCCGCCCGTTCGAGCGTGTCGGCGGCGATCTCGCGCGCCAGCGGCGCGACTTCGTCGATCGACATGCCGTCGCTGCCGCGCGGCGACACGACGGTGGGCAGCCCCGGCTCGATACGCAGGTCGTCGAGCGTCGGCAACGAAAGCAGGGTCATGCAACGTCCTCTTCAGGTGGCGCGCCGGGTCGCGGCGCTGCGGGTCACGATGCGCGCGTCGCGCGCTCGCCGTCCATTGCGCGGCGCAGGCTCGCGGGGCGCATGTCGGTCCAGACGGTCTCGATGTGCGCGAGACAGTCGGCCTTCGGGCCGCTCACGCCGACCTCGCGCCAGCCGGCCGGCACGGGCCGGAACGTCGGCCAGATCGAATACTGTTCTTCGTCGTTGATGACGACCGTGTAGACGAGATCGTCGGCGTCGGCGGAAGGCGTCGTGGCTTGCGTCATGATCGGAAAAAAGCGAGAGACGGTTGAAGGATGCGAAGCGGCGGATTGCGCCGCTCCTGTCTGATAGACGATTGGCCGGCGCGTTTTTTTACCGCCGCCGCGCGCGGCCGCCCAGGAACACCGGGCACGCGACGCCGCGATGGCACGCGTCGAGGCATTCCGCGCAGTGGCGCTCCGCGTCGCGCACCATGAAATGCACGAGCGTCTGCGATACGTTCAGCGCGCGCGCCGCGGTCTGCAGCGTCTCCTCGCGCAGCCGCACCATCTCGAAGGCCGCGCGGCTGCGCGCCGGCAGGTCGTCGAGCGCGGCCCATACGCGCCGCAGCGTATCGCGCGTCATCAGCGCGGCTTCGGGCGTCGGCTCGGGCGACGGCACGTCGAAGCCGTCGTCCTCTTCCGTGTGATAGACATTTTCGAGGCTCTGCCGGCGGCACGCGTCGATCGACGCATTGCGCACCATCCGCGTCACGTACGCGACCGGCTGACGCACCGCGTCCTGGTTCGGGAATTCGACGAGCTTCACGAATACGTCGTGCACGACGTCCTCGGCACGGCTCGCGCAGCCGACGAAGCCGCGCGCGACATTGACGAGCATCGCGCGATGCGAAATCAGCACGTCGAGCAGCGCGCCCTGCGCGCGGGGCGCCGCGGCACGGCGCGCACGCGGCGCGGCGCGCGACGGCAGGTCCGGATAACTGCCGAGGAACGGGTTCGCCGTTGCCGCCGCGGGTCGGTCGAGCACTTCCGCCATCGCCATCGATCTGCTCCGTCAAATTCTGAGATAGCGCAATTTAACGTAAACGCAAATCATTCTCAATCCCATTACCGGATATCCCTTCCGGTTGTCAGGATTTGTCTGAACAATTGACGGAATCGTTGTTCGAGCGAAAGCGATCGTGCGATGCCGGCCGCGCATGCATGCGTCAATAGATAAACAACCGGATCGTCGCCGTCGCATCGAATCGCCCGATCTTCGGCGGCCCGAACGACTTCAGCACCGCGTCCATCAGCACGCTCTGATTCATCACGTTGGACGGAAACTGCGTCAGCGTGAACTGTTCGTTGAACGGAATCGCCTTGCCCTGGCTGTCTTCGATGCCGATGCCGAAATTGCTGTCCTTCGCCGGTACCAGCAAACCGTTCCGAACCGGATAGCTCGTTTCGAAGTACCCGTCGACGCGCACCGCGACGTTGCATTTCTTGGTCAGCGACAACGAGAATCGCTTGCGCGGCACCGCAGGCAGGAAGCCGTTGCCGACCGCCTGCACCTGTCCGAAATTGACGATGCCCGGTTCGGGCGTCACGAGCACGTCGACGAAGCACGGCGTCGGCTTGAGGTTGCGCAGGCCGCTCAGGCGGTACTGGAAACTCGTGCCGAATGCATTCAGCCCGAACTCGCCGTCGAACTGGAACACCGTATAGATATCGCTCGGCGGCTGGACCCAGTTGCCCTTCTTGCGCACGACGACCTGATAGTCGATGCTGATGCGCGTCTGCTGGCAACGCCCGCGGTCGAAGTCGTACCTGCTGCACGGCGGCACCGAATATCCGGTAAACACCCCGCCGCCGCGATTGCTGGTCTTGTCGAAATAGTCGACGCCCTTGTAGCGGATGCCGATCTCGAGCCCCCATGCGGCAGGGTTCGTGCGATTCGGATTCGCGTAGAAATAAATGTTGTCGACGACCTTCAGGCTGCCGTCGTCACCCAGGTCCTTGTAGCAGTACCCCGACGTCGTGCGCACCGGCGACACCCAGATCACGTAGCCGTCCGGCGCGTCGGTCGGATACGACGCAACACCGCCGATCGGCTCGGTCAACGAAGTCGCGCCGCTGTTGGTCAGGCAGCGCAGTGCCCACGCAGGCTGCACGGCCGCGACCAGCAGCACGAGTACGACCCAGCGCAACCATGCCGCCGGCGATTCCCGATCACGCATTCCCCCGTTCATTTCTTCACGCTCTTGCAGGCCCCCGCCTCGCACGCATACTCGACCGCCACCTGGCCGCCGTAATCGTCGATATGCGTGACGAACAGCGTCGACGGCGTCGCGGCCTTGAACGGCACGTCGGCCGTGCTCATCGGGCTCACCATCACCGGCTCGATCGGCACCGGCGTCTTCTGCGCGCCCGAGCTCACGTCGACCACCGTCACGTGATACGGCGTCGGGTTGTCGAACACCAGCTTGTGCGCGGCCGCATCCACGCGCAGCGTCATCGGCAGCGTCCAATCCTCGTCGCGCGCGGGCTGCACGGCCTTCGGCCGGTAGAACAGCTTCATCTGCGTATGCAGCGCGATCTGCAGCGTGTTCGGCGTATCGGTCTTCGGCGGCACTTCGCGGATGTTCAGGTAGAACACCGATTCGCGATCGGCCGGCAGTTCGGCGCCCGGCAGCTTCGCGATCCGCAGCACGTTGCGCTCGTTCGCTTCGACGCGCTGCAGCGGCGGCACGACCATCAGCGGCGACGTGATCTTGTTGCCCTTCGCGTCCTCGAGCCACGACTGCACGAGATACGGATACGCCGTGCTCTTGTTCGTGATCGTGACGATCGCGGCCTGCTCGCCTTCGTTGAAGATCACGCGCGTGCGGTCCGGCACGATCGCCGCATGCGCGGCGCCCGCGAGCAGCACGCCGGCGGTCGCGAGCGCGCACGACGCGCGGCGCGGGAAGGAAAGGGAAAGAGAGTTTTTCATCGCAGGATCCGTGGATTCATCGTTCGACCCGTGCGGCCGCTGCGTGCGACTCGCCGGGCGTCTGGCACGTCACCGGGATCGGCGTGCCTTCGAGTTGGAGCTGGTTCGGCAGCGCATCGACCGTGCAGAGCGTGCGTTCGCCCGCGCGCACCGCGAGCGACGACTTCGGCTGAACCTGCGTCAGGAACGCCGCACCGCCCTCGCCGACGATGCCGAGCTCCTTGCCGTTCGCCGCGTCCTGCACCGATGCACCGAACGGCAGCGGCTTGCCGGCCGGGTCGGTCAGCGTCAGGTACAGGTTGCTGCCGCGCGCGGCGGAGAACTTCACGAAGCCGATCGCGCCGTCGGTCAGCACCATCCGCTGGATCGGGTTCGTCACCTGCACTTCGAGCGGCAGCTTCTCGACGTTGACGGTCGCGTCGTACACGTTGTACGGCGAGATGCCGTCGAGCACCGCATAGCCGCGCGAATCGGTATGCGTGAGCGTGCCGGACAGCGGCACGTCGGGCACGCCGTCGGTCGACACCAGCAGCCGCGTATCGCCCGCGTTGCCGTTCGCGTGCGCGGACACGCCGTACTGCGTCGCGACGAACGAACCGTCGACCTCGAGCGACGCCGCCGCATACGCATTGGCGAGCGTCGACGCCTGCGCCGTGAGCTGGTACGCCGACGCGCGCTGGCGGAAGCTCGCGTTCGCCGATGCGCGGCCGTCGGTCGCGCCCGCGTTGACCTGGTAGGTGCGGCCATCCGGATCGTCGTAGATGTAGCCCGCGTTCACGCTCGTGCTGCCGCTGCCTGTCGTCAGGTTCGACGTGACGGTGTGGCGGCCGCCGATCGGCAGCGTCGCGGTGATCGAAAACTGGTTGCCGCTCGCGCCCGCGCTCTGCGTGCGAAATGCCGACACGCTGACGTTCAGGTTGCGCAGCGCGCCGACCGAGAACGCACGCGTCAACGTGAGGCCGACGCGCTGCTCGGACGAGCGCGCCCAGTAGGTCGTCTGGTCGTACGAGAAATAGGTCGACGTGTCGCCGAAGCGCTTCGACATCGTCGCCGAGTAGCGCTGCTTGCTGTTCGCGAGGCCGTACGCGGTCGGGTCGCCCGTGAACTGCGCGAAGTTCGTGTAGTCCCGTTCGGAGAAGCGGTAGCCGAAGAAGCGCACGTCGGCGTCGAGCCCGTCGAAGTGCTTCGAATAGTTGACGCGGTACGAGTTGCCGTTGCGCGTCGCGCCGTTCCACCACAGGCGCGCCCGCGCATGCGTGACGTCGGCCGACACCGCGCCGAACGCGCCGAAATCGCGGCCGACGCCGAGCGCGATCGACGTATAGCCCGATGCGGCGATGAAGCCGCCGTACACCGTGACGTCGAACGGCAGGCCGTATGCGATTTCGCCGAAGCCGAAGAACGGCGTGATGCCGGCGCCGCCGAACAGGCGCGGCTTGCCGACGGCGGCCTTATAGCGCAACTGCCCGGTGCGCGCGAGAAACGGCACGGCGGCCGTCGTCACCTGGAAGCGCTGCACGCTGCCGTCCTCTTCCTCGACCGCGACGTCGAGCGTGCCCTGCACGCTCGTGTTGATGTTCTGCAGCGCGAATGCGCCCGGCGACACGCGCGTCACGTACAGCACGCGGCCAGCCTGCGACACGGTCACGGTCGCGTTGGTGCGCGCGACGCCCGCGATCAGCGGCGCATAACCGCGCAGCGAAGGCGGCAGCATGCGGTCGTCGCTGCGGATCGACGCGCCCGTCAGCGCGAACGTGTCGAAAATGTCGGAGCTCAGGTAGTCGTCGCCGAACGTCACCGTCGACTGGATCGACGGCAGCGCGCGAAACGCGTAAAGCCGGCTGAAGCGGAACGTGCGGTCCGCGTACGCCGTGTTGCCCACGTTCGACTGCGCCTGGTAGTCGCCGCGAAAGCGCCATGCATCCCAGTTCGCGCCGATCGTCCCGTAGGCCTGGATCGAATTCGTCTGCCCGCCGCCCGCACCGAAGTTGCGGTTCGTGTTCGCGATCACGCGATAGTCGAGCATCGCGCCGGGAATCCCTTCGGACCAGCGCTCCGGCGGCAGGTAGGTCGAATCGGTGAATTCGAGCGCGGCCTGCGGAATCGTGATCTTGAGCCGCCCGTCGCTCTTCAGGTAACGCACGGTCGCCCCCTCGATCGCGCCGAGGTCGACGCAACGTCCGCCCTGGAAGCGCGGCAGGTCCTTCGCGAGCGACGGCTTCAGCCCGAACTGCGCGACGAGCTCCGGCCGCAGGCACGGCTTGCCCGCCCCGGACGCGTCGACGGCGACGAACTCGATCGCCTGCAGCCCGTAGAACAGGTCGTTGACCTGCACATCGAGCATGTACTCGCCCGGCAGCGTGAAGTCGGCCTGCGAGAACTGCGACAGGTCGACATTGCTCGTTCCGTCGATGTCGAGAAACGACGCATTGAATTCCGTCGCATGGCTCTGGCTGCCGACGACCAGCACGCAGACGCAAAGGAAGGAATGTCTGATTCGCACGCGGCGCTACCGGAAGTCCGAGGAGAAGGAAACAGGAAGGAAAGAAGAAGGAGGAAGGGATGCACGCACCCCTCCTCCGATACGGACGCTTACTGGTAGCGGACCGTGAAGTTCGCGACGCCGTCGGCGGTACCCGGCGTCACGCCGGCTGCCGTCGCTTCGTACATCGCTGCGAAGCGTGCGATGTTCGTGCCGTTTTGCAGCACGGTCGGGGCCTTCTGCTCGGCGCCGTTGTCGAGGTATTCGCCCGACGCGGCCTGCAGGCGGATGCCGACGTTGGTTGCCGAACCGATCGTGGCGAGCAGCTTCGGCTGGCCAGCGCTCGACGTGCCCGTGAACGTGAAGTACGCGTTCTGCGCGATGCTCGTGTCGCAGTCGGTCAGCTTGATGTCGAAGTTGGTCGGCGTGGACTTGTCGCCAGCCTGCTTGAACACGTTGGTCGGCACCTTGCCGAGGTTCACGGTCTGGTTGACCGAGCCCGAATCGATGCCGCATGCGCCCGCGACGATCTCGCCCGTGAAGTTGATCGTGCCGGTGCCCGCTGCGAAGGCCGAGGTCGACAGGGCCGCGAGTGCGACAGCGGTCAGGAGGGATTTTTTCATGACGTTTTCCGTGAGAATTGCAAAGGGAATGGACGACGTGGCGGATACAAAAGGCAGCGTGTGGTTGGCTCCCGTCCGTCACGAGGCGGCATTATCGAGATAACCGTGAAAGTTTTTTGTAAATCATTGTCAAATGCCTCTGACAATGTTCGATTTACACTCGCCAAATTCCACTCCCTCCCGACAAACCTTCAATCTATCCGATTTATCTCGAAGTTCTTTTTTGCTCCACGGAACCGATTGAAGATTAACGATATTTTTCCTCGATAACCCCAATAATCCCCCTTATCCTTGCTGGCAAGGGCTCACGCCGGACTCAATCCGAAAAAGACAAAACATTGTCCAATGCCGCCATCGTTGCCGGACGGCAACACCCATATCAAATCATTTTCAACTGACAGGAAATTAACCCCGACTCTCACCAACCCTGATTTATTGCGCAAACGATTGCGAGACTAATACAAACGTTTTACCGCGACATTTTGCCGCTCTCATTAATTCCAATACACGAATTAATCCGATCGTCAATTACCGATCGAGAATCAGGCATTTGCGCGGCCGTCGGCACGCGATGTGCGGGTCCGAATGGACGAGATGAAAAAGGAAGATGCGCGGCGCACGTTTGCGCCGGGTGGCGACGCGATCAGCCGCCGGATGCGGGCCGTTCCGGAAGATGCCCTTCCGCACTGCCACGGGATGAAAAACGGCCTGGATGACTTGCCCGGCAGCGGAAGCCAACGCCGATAGCGATCGGCGATGCAACGGGCAACGATGTCGATCGAGACGACGACCGCACGTCGAATCGTGCGGCCGCCGTCTCGTTGCCCGACGCGCTGCGGCGTCAGGCAACGCACATCATGCGGAAGCCGCGACCTCCGCCGACGCCGATGCCGATGCGGGCGCCCAGCCGCCGCCGAGCGCGCGATACAGCGCGATCGCATTCGCGAGCCTGAGCTGCTTGAGCCGGATCAGTTCCTGCCCCGACTCGTACGTGCTGCGCTGCGCGTCGAGCAGTTCGAGATACGTCGCGACGCCGCCCGCATAACGGCGCTCCGCGAGCTTCAGCCGCGCACCGTCCGCCGTGTAGACGTCCTGCTGCGCAGCCAACTGGCGATCGATCCAGTCGCGCGCGGCGAACGCGTCGGCCACTTCGCGGAACGCGGTCTGCACGGTCTTCTCGTATTCGGCGACCGCGATGTGCTTGCGCGCGTTCGCGACATCGAGGTTCGCGCGATTGCGTCCGCCCGCGAAGATCGGCAGCGTGACGCGCGGCGCGAACGTCCACACGCTCGTGCCAGCCGCGAACAGGCTCGAGAACGCGTCGCTGACCGAGCCGTAGTCGGTCGTCAGCGCGATGCGCGGGAAAAACGCCGCGCGTGCGGCGCCGATCTGCGCGTTCGCGGCCTTGAGCCGCGCCTCGGCCTGCCGGATGTCCGGCCGCCGTTCGAGCAGCGCGCTCGGTGCGCCGGGCGCCACGGGCGCGATCGACAACGTGTCGAGCGCGGTCGCGTCGCCGGGCACGTTGCGCGCGAAATCGCCCGCGAGCAACTGCAGCGCCCGCACGGCCTGCGCATGCTCGCGCTGCAGTGCGGCCTGCGACGCACGCGCGGACGCCACCAGCATCTCGGCCGAGCGCAGCTCGATCGCGTCGCTCGTGCCGGCCGCGTAGCGGCGCTGCGTGAGCGCGGCCATCCGCACGCGTGCGTCGAGCGTGCGCTGCGCCAGCGCGAGCTGCTCGTACAGCGAGCGCTCCGACACATACGCCCCCGCCACTTCGGCGATCACGCCGATACGGACCGTGCGCTGCGCGTCGGCCGTCGCGAAATATTCGGCGAGCGCCGCGTCGGACAGGTTGCGCACGCGGCCGAACAGGTCGAGTTCGTACGCGCTGACGCCGACGCCCGCGCGATACAGCCCGCTGATCGCGCTTTCGCGCACGACCGGGTCGTACTGGCGCACGCGTTCATAGCCGAGATTCGCATCGACCGACGGCATCAGGTCCGCACGCTGCACGCCGTACAGCGCACGCGCCTCCTCGAGCCGGCCGGCCGCGATCCGCAGGTCGCGGTTGTTCGCGAGCGCCGCGTCGATCCACGCCTGCAGCGCAGGATCGGTGAAATACGCATGCCAGTCGTCGAGCAGCGCGGCATCGGCCGGTGTCGCATCGGACGCCGCAGCCGGCTCCCGGCTTCCGTCGGCCGGCGCATAGGTGGCCGGCACCGGCGCCGCCGGCCGCTCGTAGCGCGGCGCGAGCGAGCAGCCGGCGAGCGCGAGCGTGGCGGCCAGCGCGAGCTGCACCCGCAGCACGGCGCGTGCATTCAGCGCAAACATCATCGGGATCCCTCCATCGTCGCCGGCTGCGTGCCGCCGCGCCGGCGCGGGCCGACGTCGAACAGGCGGCCGACGATCACGAAAAACAGCGGGACGAGGAACACCGCGAGCACGGTCGCCGTGATCACGCCGCCGAGCACGCCGGTGCCGATCGCCATCTGCGCGCCGGATGCCGCGCCCGTCGCGAACGCGAGCGGCAGCACGCCGACGCCGAACGCGAGCGACGTCATCACGATCGGCCGCAGCCGCAGGCGCGCGGCCTCGAGCGCGGCGTCGACGAGCGACATGCGCTGCGCGACCAGATCCTTCGCGACTTCGACGATCAGGATCGCGTTCTTCGCGGACAGCCCGATCGTCGCGATCAGCCCCACCTTGAAATAAATGTCGTTCGGCATCATCCGCAGCGTGACGCCGAGCACCGCGCCGATCACGCCGAGCGGCACGACCAGCATCACCGCGAACGGGATCGACCAGCTCTCGTAGAGCGCCGCGAGCGCGAGGAACACGACCAGCACCGACAACGCGAACAGCATCGGCGCCTGCGCGCCCGACAGCCGCTCCTCGAACGACTGCCCCGACCACGCGTAGCCGATGCCGGCCGGCAGCTTCGCGGCGATCCGCTCGATCGCGGTCATCGCCTCGCCGCTGCTGTGGCCTGCCGCGGCCGAGCCGTTGATCGTGAACGACGGATAGCCGTTGTAGCGCGTGAGCTGCGGCGGCCCCATCGTCCAGTGCAGCGTCGTGAACGCCGCGAGCGGCACCATCTCGCCGCGCGCGTTGCGCACGCGCAGCTTCTTCACGTCGTCCGGATCGAGCCGGTGCAGCCCGTCGGCCTGCACGACCACGCGCCGCACCTGCGTGCCGTGCATGAAGTCGCCGATATAGTCCGAGCCGAACATCACCGCGAGCGTCGTGTTGATCTCGTCCATCGACACGCCGAGCGCCGACGCCTTCGCGCGATCGATGTCGAGCTTCAGTTGCGGCGCGTCCTGCGTGCCCGCGAACATCAGGTCGGTGAGCGCGCGGTCCTTGCCGCCCGCCGCGAGCAGCTGCTCGCGCGCGGCGCTGAACGTCGCGTAGTCGAGCCCGCCGCGGTTCTGCAGCCGGAAGTCGAAGCCGCTCGACGAACCGAGATCGGGCAGCGCCGGCGAATTCATCGCGAACACCGTCGTGTTCGGCGTGCCCGCGAAGCGCTCGTTGATACGCGCGACGATTGCCTGCACATGATCGCGCGCGGCCTTGCGCTCCTTCCAGTTCTTCAGCGTGACGAAGATCATCCCGCCGTTCGGCCCTTCGCCGTACAGGTTGAAACCGCCGAGCGCGAACGTATACGCGGCCGGCTCGTCGTGGAGGATAGTCGACTCGACCTCGCGCACGCTCTGCATCGTTTCCGCGAGCGGCGTGCCCTGCGGCCGGATCACCATCACCATGAAGTTGCCCTGGTCCTCGTCCGGCAGGAACGCGGTCGGCAGCTGCGTGAGCATCAGCGCCGCGGCCGCGGTCAGCGCGCCGTACACGACGAGCCAGCGCAACGGCTTCTTCAGCATCGCGCCGACACGCGTCGCGTAGCGCTGCGTCGCACGCGCGACGAAGCGGTTGAACCAGCCGAAGAAGCCGCGCTTCTCGTGATGGTCGCCGGACACGGGCTTGAGCAGCGTCGCGCACAGCGCGGGCGTCAGCGACAGCGCGAGGAATGCCGAGAAGCCGATCGACACCGCGAGCGACAGCGCGAACTGCCGGTAGATGTTGCCCACCGCGCCGCCGAAGAACGCCATCGGCACGAACACCGACGTCAGCACCACGGTGATCCCGACGATCGCGCCGCTGATCTGCTTCATTGCCTTGACGGTCGCGTCGTACGGGCCGAGCCCTTCCTCGACCATCAGCCGCTCGACGTTCTCGACCACCACGATCGCATCGTCGACCAGGATGCCGATCGCGAGCACCATCCCGAACATCGTCAGCACGTTGATCGAGAAGCCCGCCGCATACATCACGCCGAACGTGCCCGCGAGCGCGACCGGCACGACGAGCGTCGGGATCAGCGTCGCGCGCAGGTTCTGCATGAACAGGAACATCACGAGGAACACCAGCACGCCGGCCTCGATCAGCGTCGTGACGACCTTGTTCATCGACACGCGCACGAACGACGACGTCTCGTACGGAATCTGGTACTTCACGCCCGGCGGGAAGTACGCGGACAGCTCGTCCATCGTCGCGCGCACGCGCTTCTCGGTCGACACCGCATTCGAGCCCGGCGCGAGCTTGATGCCCATCCCGGTCGCGACCTTGCCGTTCACGTAGGACGGATAGTTGTAGTCGTTGCCGCCGAACTCGACGCGCGCGACGTCGCGCAGGTATAGCGCGGAGCCGTCGGCCTGCGTGCGCAGCGCGATCGCGCCGAAATCGGCCGGCGTCTTCAGCGGCGCGTCGGCGAACACGGTCGCCGCGATCGGCGCGCTGGCCGGCACCGCGCTGCGGCCGATGTCCCCGATCGTCACGCGCGCGTTGTGCGCGCGCACCGCCGACGCGATGTCCGACGCGGTGAGGCCGTGCCCGGCCATCTTCACCGGGTCGGGCCAGATCCGCATCGCATATTCGGCGCCCCAGAACTGCACCTTGCCGACGCCGGCGACGCGGCGCAGCGCCTGCACGACGTTCGCCGATGCATATTCGCCGAGCTGCACGTCGGTCATCCGGCCGTCGTCCGACGTCAGCGACACGACGAGCTGGATGTTGTCGGCGGCCTTCTCGACCTGGATGCCGTCGCGGCGCACGGGCTCGGGCAAGCGCGCCTCGACCGTCTTCAGCCGGTTCTGCACTTCGACGGCCGCGAGATCGGCGTTCACGCCCTGCTTGAACGTCAAGTACAGCGACGCCATCCCGGCGCTGCTCGTCGCGGACGTATACATCAGCCCCGGCGCGCCGTTCATTTCGCGCTCGATCAGCGCAGTCACCGATTCCTCGACGACCTGCGCGGACGCACCCGGGTATGTCGCATAGATGCTGACGACGGGCGGCGCGATGTCCGGGTATTGCGCAACGGGCAGCGCGCGGATCGCGAACGCGCCGCCCAGCATGATGAAGATTGCGATCACCCACGCGAAGACGGGGCGATCGATGAAGAAACGTGCCATGGTGGTTTGAACCGGTCAGGTTTGACGGGCGGCCGCGTGCGACGCGGCCGCTGCCGGCGCCGCCTTCGACGGCGGCGCCTTCTCGACGGGCTTGACGGCCGTATCGGGCGCGAACTGCGCGGCGTTGTCGACGATCACGCGCTCGCCGCCCGTCAGGCCGCGCGTGATGCGCCAGTCATGGCCGCTCATCTGGTCGGCCGCGACCTCGACGTCCTTGACCTTGCCGTTCGTGCCGACGACACGCACCGACGTGCGATCGGTCGTGCGCAGCAGCGCGTCGCGCGGCACGAGGATCGCCCGCTGGTCGACCGCCGTGTCGAGCGCGATCCGCACATACGCGCCCGGCAGCAGCTCGCGCTCCGGATTCGGGAACAGCGCGCGCATCGCGACGGTGTCGGTGGTCGGGTCGACCGCGAGATCGCTGAACAGCAGCTTGCCTTTCAGCGGATACGCGCTGCCGTCGGCGCGCAACAGCGTCACCGCGATGTCGTGCTGCGCAATGCCCGTCGCGCGGCCGCTCTTCACCGCGCGGCGCAGCGCGTCGACGTCGGCGGCCGGCTGCGAGAAGTTCACGTAGATCGGATCGAGCTGCTCGACGGTCGTGAGCGGCGTCGCCTGGTCCTGGCCGACGAGCGCGCCTTCGGTCACGAGCGCGCGCCGTGCGCGGCCCGCGATCGGCGCGGTGACGGTCGCATAGTCGAGCTGCAACTGCGCACGCGCGAGCTCGGCCTTCGCGGATACAACCCCGGCTTTCGCCTGCGTGTCGTCGGCAACGGCCTCGGTATGGTCGCGCTCGCTGACGGCGCGGTCGCGCACCAGATCGTCGTAACGGCGGCGCTTGTCGCTCGCCGCGAGCGCGGCGGCCTGCGCCTTCGCGAGCGCACCCTGCGCGGCGTCGCGCGCGGCCTTCAGCGGCGCGGGATCGATGCGGAACAGCACCGCGCCCTGCTTCACTTCCTGGCCTTCCTCGTAGGTGCGCGCGGTGACGATGCCCGCGACCCGCGCGCGCACTTCCGCCTGCCGGTACGCGTCGAGCCGGCCCGGCAATTCGACGGTCATCGGCACGGCTGTCGGTCGTACCGTGACGACGGTCGCCTGCTTCGCGGTCTCTTTCTCCGCGTCCTGCCCGCCCTTGCCGCATCCGGCCACGACGAGCGCTGCCGCCAGCGCGAACGGCGCCAGCCGGCGGCAGCGCGACAGGAAGCAATTGTTGTTATTCATGGTGACCTCGGATCGTTCGCCGCCGATAAAATGCGGCGGCTCAGGGTGGTCGATTATAATCAGTCACGACTGATTAAATAAACGCTGTTTCAACCTGACCGCCACACTGTCTCAATAAAACGACAGCGAATTGTAAGGAAACTCACGACATGGCCCGCAAGACCCGGGAAGAATCGCTCGCCATCAAGCACCGGATCCTCGACGCCGCCGAGCTCGTGCTGCTTGAAAAAGGCGTCGCGCAAACCGCGATGGCGGACCTTGCCGAGGCCGCCGGGATGTCGCGGGGCGCTGTCTACGGCCACTACCGCAACAAGATGGAAGTGTGTCTCGCGATGTGCGACCGCGCGTTTGCGCGCACGTCGGAAGGTTTCGACGCGGGGGACGGTCTGCCGCCGCTCGCCACGCTGCGGCGTGCCGCGTCGCACTATCTGCAGGAATGCGGCGAGCCGGGCCCGATGCAGCGCGTGCTCGTGATCCTCTACACGAAGTGCGAGCAGAGCGAGGAAAACAGCGCGCTGCAGCGGCGCCGCATGCTGCTCGAGCTGCAAATGCTGCGAATCACGAAGGCGCTGCTGCGCCGCGCGATCGCGGCCGGCGAACTCGCCGCCGATCTCGACGTGCATCTGGCCGCCGTCTATCTCGTGTCGCTGCTCGAAGGCGTGTTCGCGTCGATGATCTGGACCAACCGGCTGCGCGGCAATCTGTGGAACGACGCCGAAGCGATGCTCGACGCCGGCTTCGACGCCGTCCGCACGTCCGCCGCACTGCGCGGCCGCGCGCAAAAATTGCCGGACCGGCGAAAATTATCGTAACAAATTCTGATTTAACCCGATTTACCGCACTGCGAAACGAATGAGCTGACCCCCTTTAAAATTTTTAACGTTTCGCGGAACATCGGTAGACTGACGCTGTCATCATTCTTTAGCGTCTTCGTGATAACCGGGTTCGACCCGGTAAACACGCCGCCGTTCGAAGCGGGCCCGCCCCGCGCGTTGGGTCGAACGGAAACGACACAGGCCCCTGGCGGGGCCTGTTTTGTTGCACGCCCGCCGCCCGCCCCGTCGCCATTCGACGATTGAGCCGCCGGCGGCCCCTGCCCACACCCCTTTGAACCGCTTTCCTGGATGTGGACACCTTGGTCAAGCCTGCCGCAACTCCTGATGCTTTCGCGCCCGGCCGCGCGCAGCGCGTCGTGCGCGCGCTCGTGCCGGCCGCCGTGCTCGGCGCCCTCGCCGCCCTCGGCCTTGCCGCCGCGCTGCCGGCCGTGTCGCAACTGCCGGGCACCGTCGACTCGGGCACGGCCGTGCTGCCGCAGCGCGTGCTGTCCGACACGCCGTTTCCCACCGCACAGCATTTCGTGACGAGCGAGCTCGCCCGCACGCTCGGCGAGCGCAATGAATACGGCGAACGCAACGACCGCAGCCTGCAGCCGGGCCTGTTCGCGCCGCTCAGCGCACACCGCAACGACATGCTCGGCTATGCGAGCCTGTTCCAGCTTGCGCCGCCCGAAAACCAGCACGGGATGCGCGCGGGCGACATCGAGCTCACGCTGTCCGATACGCTGAACCGGCTCGACGTGCCGCCCGAGGTGCGCATCCAGCTCGGCGATCTCGTCACCGGCAAGGTCGCGATGCGCGCGAGTGCGCAGCGCGGCGACTATTACCGCGTCGCGTTCGACACGACCGACGGCACGCCGCGCCTCACCGCGCTCGAACTGCGGGTCGCCGGCCGCACGTTCGGCGCGATCTGGTTCCGCGCGCCGGGTGCCGAGCACGGCGCGTACTACACGCTCGACGGTTCGCCGCTCGAAGCCGCCGCGTTCACGATGCCGGTCAAGTGGACGCGCATCAGCTCGTTCTTCGGCGAGCGCGTCCATCCGCTGTCGCAGGCGATGGCGTTCCACACGGGCGTCGATCTCGCCGCGCCGTCCGGCACGCCCGTCGGCGCGGCGGCCGACGGCGTGGTGTCGTTCGTCGGCACCGATCCGGGCGGCTACGGCCGCTACGTGATCGTCGATCACGCGGATGGCTACTCGACCTATTACGCGCACCTGTCCGCGTTCGCGCACGGGCTCAAGACCGGCGAAATCGTGAAGCAGGGCCAGCGGCTCGGTTCGGTCGGGATGACGGGCGCCGCAACGGGCCCGCACCTGCATTTCGAAGTGCGCGTCGCGAACGATCCGGTCGACCCGCTGGTCACGCTTGCCAACGCGCAGACGGCGCTGTCCGACATGCAGCTCACCGCGTTCCGCCAGGAGGCGGCGCAATGGCGCTTCCGCCTCGCGTCGGTCAATACGACGCCGTTCGCGTTCGCGCAGAACGACGGGCCGCTGTGGGGCGATTTCGCGACCGACAAATCGACGCTGCGCGCGGTCTTCAACACGCACTACTCGGCGTCGTGACGCGCGTGCCGCCCGCCGTCGCTCGGAAAGCGGCGGCGCAGGCGGCCGGCCATCTACCGCTCCTGTCCGTACTGCACGCCGGGCCCGACCTGCCCGGTGTGCTGTCCGCTGCGGATATTCACTCGCGCTTCCCCACTGGCCGTTCGTCACGGCCGCGGCACACCGTCACCGCGCGGGCTCCGTGCGCTCGGCGCTCGCCTGCTCGACACGTTCCGCACGCTGGCCGCGCGACAACAGCCAGCGTGCCGCGCCGTCGAGCGACGTGCACAGCACCAGATAGATCGCCGCGACGAACAGGAAGATCGGCGCCGGATACACCATCAGCCGGTTGTTCACCTGCGTCGCGACGAACGACAGTTCCGGCACGCCGACGATATACGCGAGCGACGTGTCCTTCACGAGCGCGACCCACTGGTTGACGAACGACGGCGTCATGATCCGGATCGCCTGCGGCAGCAGCACATGACGCACCGTCTGCCAGCGTGTGAGCCCGAGCGACAGCCCGGCCTGCCATTGGCCGTCGCCCGCGGCGACGATGCCCGCATGCACCGCATGCGCGAGATACGCGCCGCCGACGAGCGCGAGCGCGCAGACGACCGTCGCGAGCCCCGGCACATCCATATGCAGCAGCACGGGCATCAGGAAGTACGTCCAGAAGATCAACATCAGCACGGGAATCGCGCGGAAGAACCCGATGAACGCGAGCAGCAGCACGCGGGCAGGACCGCGCGCGAGCGCCATCGCGACACCGAGCGCGATGCCGAGCACGGCCGATGCAACGGCCGACGCGATCGCAAGCACCAGCGACAGCGCGGCGCCGCCGAGCGGGCCTTCCGGGAACGCGCCGACAAGCAGGTACGGCAGGTTGGAGAGCAGCAGCGAAAAATCCATCGTCAACGCCCCGCGCCAAGCCGGTCGCGCCATTGCGTGGCCGCGTACGCACCGGCCTCGATCGCGGCCACCGCCGCGACGTACAGCAAGGTCGCGACGCCGAACGCGGCGAAGGTCTTGAACGTTTCCGTTTCGACCTGCCGCGACGCATACGACAGCTCGGCCACGCCGATCGCCATCGCGAGCGACGAGTTCTTCACGAGATTCATGTATTGGCCGAACAGCGGCGGCAGCGCGATGCGCACGGCCTGCGGCAATACCACGTAGCGCAGCGACTGCATCGGCGTGAGGCCGAGCGCGGCTGCCGCGTCATGCTGCGCGCGGCGCACGCCGCGCAGGCCGGCTTCGCATTCCTCGGCGACGAACGCGGCCGTGTACGCGCTCAGCCCGACCCAGCCCGCGACGAATTCGAACGATGGCCATGCGAGCGTCAGCGGGCCCGCGCTCACTTCATGGCGCGCGTTCAGCCACGCGATCCACGTGTCGGGCAGCAACGACGCGACGCCGAAATACCAGAACAGCAACTGCACGAGCAGCGGCGTGTTGCGGAACGCGACGACATATGCGGCCGCCGCCGTGCGCCGCACCCTGCCGCGCGCATGCCGCACGACCGCGAGCAGCAGCCCGCCGGCGGTCGCGGCGACGGCCGACGCGGCCGCGAGGCCGAGTGTCAGCAGGAAACCCTGCCAGAGCCAGGACAGATATTTGGGAGCCAACCCGAGCATGCTGAGGGACGTGCGCGAAGCACGCGATCGGAACAAAACGGAAAGCGCCGCGCTGCCGATGTTCCGGCAAATCGCGGCGCGCGTGCGACGCGGCTCAGGTCTTGTCGCCGATGCGGAAGATGCGCGTGAGCGGCGTCTTCGTCGTCGGCCCGAACCATGCGTCGTAGATCTGCACGGCGCGGCCGTTCGCCTCAAGCCCCTTCAGCGTGTCGTTGACGAAGCCCAGCAGGCGCGTCTCGCCCTTCGGCACGCCGACGCCCATGTAGTCGTTCGAGATCGTGAAAGCGGGGATCTCGTAGTTCTGCTTGTCGGGCACGTTCGCGAGCAGGCCGATCAGCTTCGGGCCGTCCTGCGTGATCGCCTGCACGTTGCCGGCGCGCAGCGCGGCGAACGCGAACGGCGTGTCGTCGTACGCGACGATCGTCGCCTTCGGGAATTTCTCGCGCAGCGTGATCTCGTTCGTCGTGCCCTTGTCCGCGCCGACGCGCAGGCCGTTCAACTGGTCGGCCGATTTCAGCACGCCCTTCTTCGCGAGAAACTGCTGGCCCGACGAGAAATACGGAATGCTGAAGTCGACCTGCTTCGCGCGCTCGTCGGTGATCGTGAAGTTCGCGAGCACGAGATCGACCTTGCCGGACGTCAGGAACGGAATGCGGTTCGCGGGGTTCGTCGGCTGCAGTTGCAGCTTCACGCCGAGCTTGTCGGCGAGCGCCCTCGCATAGTCGACGTCGAGGCCGACGACGTGGTTGTTCTTTGCATCGACATAGCCGAACGGCGGGTTGCTGTCGAACGTCGCGACGCGCAACACGCCGGCCTTCTTGATGTCGTCGAGACGGTCCGCATGCGCGACCGTGCCTGCGGTGACGAGCGCAGCCCCGACGAGCCACGTAGCGAGAGTGTGGATTTTCATGAGCACGACCTGATTTGTCATGAAGGCCGCCGCGGATCGCGCGGCGGCCGGTTCGAGGAACATCGCGGCCGAGTGTGGGGTCGCGAAGCCGCTAACGTAGCAGCGCGTGCGGCGAATCCGAACCAACAAATGGTGCTTTGCTCAGCGGGTTTCGTGATGACGCCGGGCCGGCGCCGGCCTGATCGCCGAACCGCCCATCGCCTTCACGGGAACGTAAACGAAAATTCCGCACCGCCGCCGGCATAGCCGGGCTGCAGCTCGGCGTCCGCACCGGTACGAATGTACTGCGCGCGCAACGGCATCACGGCCATGTCGCCGGTGCGGCGCATCGGATACTGGGTGGCCGTGCCCGGCTCGCCGTACGCGATCCGCTCGCCGGTCAGCGCATTCGTCATCACGATGTTGAACCCGCGCGCGACCGTCTGCCCGGCCGGCGCGCTCAACTGCAGCAGCGTCTTGTCCGGATTCGGCTGCACGGCCTTGTCGCGGAAACTGATCGACGGCTTTGCCGCTGCCGCGCACTGGCTGAGCGCGATATCGAAGCTGATCGGCTTCGACATCGCGTTCACGCTGGGAAAATTGCTGATCGAAAACTGGCCGAGCGTCACCGGCACGATCATGTTCGACTGGATCTCGCAGCGGTTCGGCACATGGATCTCACACTCGCTGCCGATGCAGACGTTGCCGACGCCGACAAAGGCCTTCACCTGCTTGCACAGATTGGGCGGCGTCGTATGCTCCGGCACCGTCACCGTGCCGCCGATCGACGCGACGCCTTTCGGAAAGTCGATCGCATAAATCGCGACGGTCGGATTGCCCGGCAGGTTCTTGACGACCAGCTTGCCTTCCGGCAGATCCGAAACAGGCTTGTCGAGCACCAGATACTGCCGGAAGCGCGCCATCTGTGCATCGTTGCCGCCTTCTCCCGCTCGACTGAGTTCGGTCTTTGCGGTTACCACCGGCCGTGCACCTTGCTGCAGCGTGCGCTCGCTGCTGTCGTTGGACACGCCGGCCCATTTGAAGCCGATCCCGTTGACATTCGTCTGCGCAACACCGTCCGCGATGACGCTGCCCGGCGTCCAGTGTGCGGCACTCACCAGTTCGTGCGCCGTCGGCGCGGTGCCATACTTGAATGAGACCAACAGCGAAACCGTGCGTTGATACAGGGTCGCGCCGACCGGCGTCGTACTCGTCAACGGCGTGATCATGCGCCAGGGTGACGCTTCGGTGTTGGTGAACGTGCAATCCAGCGCCGTCGAACCACTGCCGCCTTGCGCCATAGCGTGTGTGCCGAATGCAAGAACCATGCATCCCGCCGTCGCCAGGCGACGCATCACCCGGCCGACTCGCCCGAGCCGGCGCCGTTGAATCGTCGTCATGCTGCCCTCCCGTTGAATCGGCGGCGGGCGCCGGCCATGCTCGCCCGCCGCCTGCTGCATTACTCGATCACACCAAGATTGAGACCGGCAATCTTCTGCAGCGCAGCCTCGCCGGATGCGACACTGTTGCGGAAGATGCCCCGGTTGATGCCAACGAGGCCGCCGAAGGTCTGGTTCGACGATCCATTGATCCGCCCGCTTGCGGCAGAGCGCTCGACGAGCCCCGCGTTCAGGCCGACCAGGCCGCCGAGCGTCGAGTAGCAGCCGGCGCTGATCGTCCCCGACGCCGACACGTCGCGTAGCGTGCCGAGGTTTTCGCCGGCAAAGCCGCCCACCGTGCTCGACGAGCCGCCCGTCACGTTGCCGGTTGCCGACGCGGCCTCGATCGTGCCGAATCGCGTGTTCGCGCCGGCGAACCCGCCCACCGACGCGCCGGTGCCGGCCGACACGTCGCCGCTCGCGTCGACGTTGGCCAATTCCGCCTCGTTGCTGCCGACGAAGCCGCCCGTCTTGCTGTAACTGCCGCCCGTCGTCTTGCCGCGTGCGACCGCGTGACCAATCCGGCCGCCGAGATGACTGCCGACGAAACCGCCATTGGCGCCCTGACCACCCGTTACCGCACCATGCGCTTCCGCCATGTCGATGAACGCGTTGTCGCCGAGGTTGATGCCGACGAAACCGCCTGTCGAACCTGTCGATGCGCTCGAGACGGTGCCCAGCGCCTTGCTGTCGGCCACCTTGCCCTGGTTCAGCCCGACGAAGCCGCCGATTGCCTGCGCGTATCGGCCATCCACGACACCGCTCGCACTCGAACCGGTGATCGTGCCGGTATTGTTGCCGACGAACCCGCCTGCCGTGCCGCTCGAGCCGCCCGTTACGCGCCCCAGCGCCGATCCGTCGACGATCTTGCCGAGCATGTTCGCACCCACGAGCCCGCCGACGTTCACGCCGGCGAGGTTGTAGCCGGATGTGGTGCCGGATGTGGTGCCGCGGCTCGTCGAGCGCAGAATTTCACCACCCCGGTTCACGCCGACGAGACCGCCGATCGACGCGCGGTTCGATGCGCCGCCGGATACGGTCGCGTTGGACTCGCTGTCGGACACGATGCCGGCAAGCTGATCCAGGCGGTTCTCGCCGACCAGGCCTCCGACGGCGTCCGACATGCTGTTGCCCGTTACCGATCCCGAATACGACGTCCGGGAAATCTCGCCGCTATTGATGCCGACCATACCGCCCAGCGCATTGTTGCGGCTGGCGCCGGCACTCACCTGCATACCCGTCGCGGTCACGTTCGAGATCTTGCCGGCGTTTTCGCCCACCAGCCCGCCGATGGCCACCGGCCCCACGCCCGACGCAGCGCTGACACGCAACGACTTCAGGTTGAGGTTGGCGAGCGTGCCGGTGTTGCGGCCGAACAGCCCCGCATACGCATCGCTGCTCGCGATGGTGAGGTTGCTGATCGTGTTGCCGAGGCCGTCGAACACGCCGGCGAACGACGCGCCCGAACCGATCGTCTTGAACGCGGTGCCGTAATAGTAGGAACCGGCGATGTCGTTGCCGAGCACGTACAGCCCGTCGAGATTCGCATTGACGGCCTGCAACTGCTGCAGATTCTGGATCACCGTATAGCGATAGCCGTTCGATTCGAAACCGGCGCCTACCCCCGACAGCGTCACGGCCGCGCCGCCCGACAGCGAGTGCGCGACGCCGTAGTCGAGCGTCAGCAGCGCGTTCGCGCCGGTCAGCGCGATCGGGGCCGCGATCCGCACGTTCTGCTTCGCGTCGATGGCCACCCGCGCATTCGCGCCCGTCGCGCGCAGCGCGCCGTTGACCGACACGTCGCCCTGCCGGCTGGCCAGCGTCAATCGGTTGCCGCCGGCCCAGGTCACCGGCCCGTCGACCGATAGTTGCCCGCGTTCCGCGACCAGTTCGACATCGGTGGTCGCGAGATTGCGCGACAGCGTGTCGGCCACGATCGTGCCCGGCTGGTTCGCACCGGCCTTGACCGACACGTCGGACGACGCGATGCGCCAGGTGCCGACGCGCCCGTTGGTCGCGCGCGTGTCGACCATCGCGCCGAGCGCCACCTTCACGTCGGCGCCGCGGGTTTCGACCGTGCCGCCGTTGCCCGGCATTGTCGCACTCGCGTTCAGCACGCCCGCGACGTTGACGGTGCCGGCGTCGTGACCGTCCAGCGAGATCCGGCCCGCGGCATTCCTGAGCGTGCGCGCCTCGATGACGCCCTGGTTGTTGACCACCGTGCGCAGCAGCGTATCGGCGGTCTTCGCGCTCATCAGCACCTGCCCGCCGTCGGCCCTCAGCAACTGCTCGTTGCTGACCAGCGCGTTGACGATGCCCTGGTCGATCTGCACGCTGAGCAGCTTGCTGCCGTCGAAGTTCAGCGTGGCGTCGCTGCCCGCGCCCAGCGCGACGGTGCCCATCTGCGCCTGGACGATCCCCTTGTTGATGACTTTCGCGCCGAGCAGCGCGATCGCGCCGCCTTCGCCCGCCACGAGATTGCCGAAGTTCTGCACTTCGCTCGGAGACTGGCCGGAAAACCGGTAGCGGCCTGCCTCGAAGTCGTCGTTCCTGATATCCAGTGTCGTCGCCACCAGGCCGCCGACATTGACCTGCGCGCTCTTGCTGAACAGGATCCCGTTCGGATTGACGAGGAACACGCGGCCGTTCGCATCGAGATTGCCGTGGATTGCGCTGCCGTCCTGGCCGACGACCCGGTTCAGCGCGATCGACGCCGCGGACGGCTGGTTGAACGTGACGCGCTGCCCTTTGTCGATGTTGAACGTTTGCCAGTCCGTCACCAGCTTGTCGCTATGCTGGTTGATCGACATCTGCTGCCCGTTGTCGTAACGGTGAATGTCGCCTTTCCCGGACACGATCTTCTCGCCTGTCGGCAGCGCATGCACGGACGTCGCCGCACCGCAGGCGAGCAGCGCCAGCACCGAGACGACACGCGCACGCGTCGCGGACTTGCCGTGCCGGCGTGCCCGTTCGCCGGCGACCTGCCAGGCGCCTTGCGCATCGTTCCATATCAAAGAGTAGGTCTTGTTCACTTTCGTTTTTCCTTGTTGTGGTTGAATCCCTGCCGATGCCCGCGGCAGGACGGGTACTGCAAGCATTCCCGCCCCGTCGGTCACGGCGGCGCGAGCCGCGCCCGGTATTCGTGCGTTGCACCGCTGTCGTCGACGGCGTCGAACACGATCTCGCCCGGCCCCGCGCCGGCCTGCGTGCCGATCGGGATCTCGGCCCGGCCGAACGGCGCGACATCCGTCGCCGTGTTCGCCGGCACTGCACGCTCGCCGTTCAGCAACACGCGCGTCAGCGTCACGTAGTACGGCGTGGGATTGAGCGCGACGATCGACGACGCTGCCTTCGTGCCGGCGTGCGTCCATGCGAGCCGGTTCGGTGCGTCGTCCGGGTCGCCATCGAGACCGGGCGGCCGAACCAGCAGCTTCATCCTGAGCCGGTACGCGATGCGCAGCGCGTGGTCGCCCGCCGGCGCGGCCGGCGGTACTTCGAGCAGGTTGATCCAGAAACAGGATTCCCGGTCCGCGGCGAGGCCGCCGTCGACGGACTGCACACGGATCGACAACGGCTGCCCCGGATCGAGCCGGGCGAGCGGCGGCGCGACGACGAACGGCACGCGCAGGCGGCTCGGGTCGGCGTTCGCATCGCCATCGTCGATCCAGGCCTGGACGAGAATGGGTGCGTCCCCGCCGTTGCGCGCGAAGATCGTCAGTGCGCGCGCATCGCCCGGATAAACGAAGCGGGTACCGGTCACGGACAACGCTGCGTCGCACCGGACCGTGCCGAAGCTCGCGACGCAGGCCAGCGCCGCCGCGCGCACGATGCGGCCGGTGCCGGGACATCCGCGCAAACGGCGTGGCAACGTGCGGATGACGGAAGCGAAACGAAAAGCCGAGCCGTGCATCGGGCTAGCGCTCCTCGATACGGCCGGCCGACGGTACGGCCGCCGTCGGCATCACCGTCGCCGCGCGGCAGATGCCCGCCAGCGTCACATAGCCGCTACCCGAACGCTGCGCGGCCGGCACCGCGTAATCGATCACGCACTGCTGATCCGCGCGCGTACCCCATTCGACGCGAATCCGGCCGTCGTCCGCAGCACTGCGCACGAACAGGCGGCTGCCCTGTCCGACCACGCCGAGCGCCTCACCGGTACCCGCGTCGAGCGCACGCGCAGCGAACGGCAGCGGCCGACCGTCGTCGGTCTGCGCATCGATCAGCAGCGCGCGCGCCTTCAGCGTGTCGTAAGACAGCATGACGATCGAACCCGAGCGCGGGGCAACGCTGTGCGACACGGTCTTCAGTTCGACGTCCTCGGGCACGTCCTTCGGATCGATGTCGATCTTGTTGAGCTGATACGGAATGAGGCTCGGCACGATCGCGTAACCGAAGCGGTCGACGCGTGCGCTCGTGTTCGCAACCAGTGCGCCGCGCGCGTTCGGCGCGTGTACGACACCGATGGTCTCGCTCAACGTGGGCGCCGGTGTCAGGCCGCCCGGGTGCAGAACGAGGCCGCCCGTTGCGCTCGCCGACGCCTGCTGGTAGTCGCGCCCGATGCCGAGATTCGCCGACAGCGACACGGCCGGCCGCTGATAGCCGACGCCGAAACTGCCCGACGACGCCCGGTTGTTGCCGTCGTAGCTCGACGACAACGAATACGATCCATCGTTGCGCTCGCCGAAACGGCCCGCCAGGCTCGCCGAGGCGCTCGTACCGTTGCTGCTGTCGTGCGTCATCAGCGTGCTGAAGATCGGTGCGCGTCGCGCGTTGCGCCCCAGCGGAATCGATACGTTCAGGCTCGCGAGCGTGCTGCCCGCCCCGCCGCCGAACGACGGCTCCCGCGCGGACAGGTTGCGCACGCGCTGCACCGACGCGGTCACCGTGGCGTCGCGCCACTGCGTGCTGTAGCCGAGCGTGAAGCTGAGCGACTGTCCGCCTCCCGCCCAGTAGCTGAGCGCCGATCCGTTCGCATAGAGGTTGCCCGACCGCCCGATCTGCTGGCTCACGTTGAGATCGACCCGATTGCGCAGCCGCGAAAACGACGCCGCGCCCTGGTCGCTCCGGCCGTTCAGCAGCAACGCGTCGCGCAGGCCAAGATAGCCTTTCGTCGAGTAGCGATACGCGAGCAGCGAAAAGTTCGTGCCGCTGTTCGGCAGGTTCTTGCTGTATGACACGCGGATACTCGAGCCGGTCAGGCGCTCGCTGCCTGGCGGCTGGGTCCGCGCGATCGTGACGTCCGCCGCGAAGCCGCCGATCGACGTATTGAGCGCGACGCCCATCAGCATCGACTGGTAGCGGTTCGCGAACGCGGCGCCGCCGTAGGCCGTCACCGCATTGCTGACGCCACGCTGCACGGTGAACTGGCCGACGTACTGCGTGCCGATGTCGCCGCCGAGTTCGATCGCCTGCCCCGCCATCGCGCTGAACCGTGTGCTGCCGGGGCGCAGCAGCTGGACTGTCGTCGCGAACGGAACCACGAAGCTGCGCGTTTCGCCGTTGGCCTCGGTCACCGTCACGTTCAGGTCGCCGCCGTAGCTCATCGCCTGCAGGTTGTCGATCGCGAACGGTCCCGGCGCAACGGTCGTCTCGTGAACGAGATAGCCGCGCTGGTAGATCGATACCTTGGCATTCGATTGCGCGACGCCGCGCACGACCGGCGCGTAGTAGCGCTGCTCGTCGGGCAGCATCCGGTCGTCGCTGGCAATTTGTACGCCGCGAAACGACACGGCGTCGAACAGCGCACCGCTCGTCGAGCTTTCGCCGGCCAGCAACTGCGCACGCCAGTCGGGTAGATCGGTCTGCGCGTAAACGTAGCCGCGTTGATAGCGGGCGCCGCCGCGCTGCGACCAGGTGAGGTTGCCGTTGTGGCGAATCCGGAACCGCCCGGCGCTCGCGGCCATCGAAAGGCCCGTGTAGAGCTGCGAGAATTCGTAGCCGCCGGAACGCGTCGTGAACACGCTGGCGTTGTAGTTCAGCCACGCGGCCGGCACGCCGTTCGTCCAGTTCGCCGGATCGACGTAGGTACTCCGGCTGGCGAGCCGCATGTAGAACTGCGGCACCGTCAGATACAGTTTCTGTTCGGCCGCATCGAACGACAGCGCGGCGCCAGGCACGTATCGAGACGGTGCATCGCAGATCGGCCCGTCGGGCATCGGATTCGGCAGCTGGCTGGCGTCCTGGCCCCGCGCGCTTCGGTCGAGGTCAACGCCGGCCCGCTGCAGCAGCAGCCGGTCATAGCAAGGCAGCACGTCGCCACGCGCGTCGTGACGGAACGTGATGTCTTCCACGCCACGCCACTGCCCGTTGACGATCAGGTCTGCACGATGCACGCCCGGCGCGACGGCATTCGGACGCCCGAACGGCGTCGTATCGATCGGTTCGCTGTCCGGGCCATGCATCAGCATCGAATCGTCGAAGTGCGTCTCGCCGGCCGCCGGCGCAACCGGCGACGCGCTTGCGGTCGCGCGGCGTGCGTCTTCCCGCGCGACCGGGTCGATCGTATCCGCGACGGCGTTCGTGCCCGACGTCATCGCGACCGACGCGAACACGGAAGCGACCGCCAGCAGACAAGGCCGCTGCGGAAGCCGCGGGGCAAGCCTCGACGCGCATGAAGATTGGAAACCTGCTGAACTGCGCATGTGGATTCAGTTAATTCGCATGCCGAATCGATTATCCGGGACCGGCATGCTGGATCGTGCCTTCTGGATGCGTTGCGTGGACAGACTGCTCAGTCGGTCAATTTTTTGGTTATCGTGCTTTGCCCGCCGTAGTCGTCGATGGTCACGAAGCGCACGGCCGTCGGGCGATGCGACAGCGCGGCGGCGCCCTGCAACGGGAAGCGCTGGGAGCCGAACGGTGCGACCATCCCCCCACCGGCCGGGATGAACGTGCCGCCGATGTCGCCCTCGACCATCCCGAACGAAACGTAATACGGCGTCGGATTGGAAACCTCGAGCGATACCTGCCGTCCGCCCTCGTGCGACGCATCGGCAGACGCCTTCCACACCAGTTTGTCCTGCGCCGTTTCGACGTCGTTCGCGAGCGACGAGGGCCGGTAAAACATCTTGATGCGGGTTCGGAAGGCGAAGCGCAGCTGGTTGTCCGCGTCTTTCTGTACCGTCGGCACCTCGAGCACATTCAGCCAGAACACCGATTCACGGTCGACGGGCAACTGCGCCTGCATGTTCGTAATGCGCAGCACGGCGCCCCTCCCTGCTTCGACGCGCACCAGTGTCGGCGCAACCACGAATGGCGTGCGCATCTGTTCGGGCGGAACGTCGGCGCGGCCGTCGTCGATCCAGCTCTGCGCGAGTACGGGTTCGGTGCCCGAATTTTCCATCCGGACCGTCACGTCGCGAGCACGCTCGGGGAAAATCACCCGGGTACCGTCCAGCAAAAGCGCCGCCTGCGCCAGCGTGGCGCAGACGGCCCACGCCATGACACCGGACACGACTTGTAAATAAGGATAACGAATTGACAAGGTCATGACGTGGAACGAGAAATGCACCGATCAGTGGTAAGCGAGCATATAGCGGATGAACGAATTGCCCGAACCAGTCTTGATCGCATCCGGCGCGGCCGTCGACACGTACGATGCCGTATAGGTCAGGGTCGCGGCGTTGTTCGCGACGATCGCGACCTGGGCATCCGCGATGTTCTGCGGCGTGCCGAGCATGATCTTGCCGGCCTTTCCGTTACCCGCGTCGCTGATCTGGATCTCGACGCCTTCCGCCGGCTTCGTGCCGATGAGCTTCAGGTTGCCCGTCGCGGGATTGATGTTCACCGACACCGGATCGAATTCGATCACGACCTTCGTGCCGTTGGTACAGCCCGTGTTGCCGCCGATAGCCAGGTTGAACGTGACAGGCGTCGACGTCGCACCGATCTTGTCGAAGGTGCTCGGGCTGATGCTGTGGCCGAGCGACACCTCTTTCCGGTTGCCGGGGCCAGGAGCCTCGCCATTGATGTTGCAGGTGACGTCGGAGATGCTGCCGTTGAAATCGAGCTGGCCGTGGAACGCGTGGGAAACCGACGGCACCAGTGCGACACTCGCGATACCCGCTGCAACGCAACTCCGAAGCAGATTCATTTTCATCGTTGAATTCCTCTAAAAATGGATGATTTTTCTCGGAACAGACCGATCGGCACACGGGCATTCAACCCTTCCGCCGACTGCCCGCGACACGGATCGGATCGCCTTATTCCGGAAGACTGGATGATTCCGTCCGAAAAATGACGACCGAACCATTTTATTTACCCAAGCAACTTCCCGATATCGTACGAGTAAGAAATATCGGGACCATTTTTCCATTTACGAGAAATTCAAATGACCGCATAGGCCAACGATCGTGTCTTCTGCCTGCGGTCGCCGCTATTGGAGCGTGCCATGCCGGCCAGACCGCGCCTATGGCTCGTCAACCGGCATCCGACAAACAGCCCGACAGGGTGAAATGCGGCCCGATCGACACTTTTCATCGCATGCGGCACAAAGCCCAAAAAAAAAATCGACGAATCCGTTCAGCGCTAACGATTATTTATCTTGAAAACAAACCAATCCGGAATGTCTCATTGATACAAATCAAAAATTTGACAAATCCCATAAGCAAACTTCTCAAACCTCCGCCTTTCACAAAGGAATTAACCGTACATATCGCGCATTGGAAACCGGATTTCGCTTTCCATACCGATTCGCCATCGCGAGCGGGCATTTCTTCCAGCGATCGCGTCGACGCACACACCGCGATGGACTTGTCCCATTCGCATCGTTCCGGGATGGATCCGGACCGACACCCACCCCGCCTCGGCCGGCAACGGACGCAGCACGCAAAAAAACGCCCGCTGCAAGCAGCGGGCGCGAATCCCAGTCAAGGAGGTGTCACACGAACTACGGGTTCAGAATAAAAGGAGCGCCGGCCGACGACAACGAATGGATCGCCATATCGATATCGCGTGCGCGTCGATACGCTTGCACGGGTTCGCACGAACATGGCCCGTCCGCTGAAAAAAAACGGCGCCCCGCCGCAATGGCGGGACGCCGCTGGTGGTGCGCCGGGGGGGCTGCGCCGGCCGGATGGTCGGGCAGCGCCGTGCGCGATCACGGTTCGTTGCGCAGATACCCTTCCTTGCTCGGATCGCGCATCCGCCACGACACGATCAGCGAGATCGCGCACAGCACCGTCACGTACCAATAAAAGGTTTCCTCGCTGCCGATCGACTTGAACCACAGCGCGACATACTCGGCCGAGCCGCCGAAGATCGCGTTCGCGACCGCGTACGACAGGCCGACGCCCATCGCGCGCACTTCCGGCGGGAACATCTCGGCCTTGATGAGGCCGCTGATCGACGTATAGAAGCTGACAATCGCCAGCGCGACCGTGATCAGCACGAACGCTGCGACCGGGCTCGTCACGTCCTTCAACGCATGCATCAGCGGCACCGTGCCGATCACCGCGAACGAGCCGAACAGGATCATCGACGTGCGGCGGCCGATCTTGTCGGACAGTGCGCCGAACACCGGCTGTATCAGCATGTAGACGAGCAGCGCGACGGTCATCACGTTGCTGGCCGTCTTCGCGTGCATGCCGGCCGTGTTCACGAGGTACTTCTGCATGTACGTCGTGAACGTATAGAAGATCAGCGAGCCGCCGGCCGTGAAGCCGACCACCGTCAGGAACGCGCCCTTGTGCCGCCACACGCCGCGGATCGTGCCGGCGTCCTTCTTGTCGCGCGATGCGCTCGTCGACGTCTCGTCGAGCGATTTCCGCAGGTACAGCGAGATCAGCGCGGCCGCCGCGCCGACGACGAACGGAATGCGCCAGCCCCACGCCTTCAGTTCATCGGTCGACAGCGTCTGCTGCAGGATCACGAGCACCAGCAACGCACAAAGCTGGCCGCCGATCAGCGTCACGTACTGGAACGACGCGAAGAAGCCGCGCCGGCCCTTCAGCGCGACCTCGCTCATGTAGGTCGCGCTCGTCCCGTATTCGCCGCCCACCGACAGGCCCTGGAACAGGCGCGCGACCAGCAGCAGCGCCGGCGCGAGCGCGCCGATCTGCGCATAGGTCGGCAGCACCGCGATCACGAGCGAACCGCCGCACATCATCAGCACCGAGATCATCATCGCCGCGCGGCGGCCGTGACGGTCGGCGATGCGGCCGAACAGCCAGCCGCCGATCGGGCGCATCAGGAAACCGGCCGCGAACACGCCGGCCGTGTTCAGCAGCTGCGTCGTCGTGTTGCCGCTCGGGAAGAACGCCGGCGCGAAGTACAGCGCGCAGAACGAGTAGATGTAGAAGTCGAACCACTCGACGAGGTTGCCCGATGAGGCGCCGACGATGGCGAACACGCGCCGCCGGGTGTCATGCGCGGACAGCGCAGCTTGGTCGGTCTGGACGTCCATGGATTGGTCTGTTCCTTTTAATGCTTTCTGGGCGAGACGGCTTGGGGGCCGCCGCGTGCGGTCGCTCGCGGCACCGGTTCCGGCGGCACGGCGCTACGGGATTTTAGCGAAATGTAAAGTAACAGGCTTTCCGGGTTCGTCCGGATGTAGAAAATTTTTCTCCCGCCGCGCGTTCGTCATATGAAAACGCCAGCCCGCAGGCTGGCGTCCGATGCAAACTATTCGAAAGCGGCACTCACACGCGCACCTCCGGCGGCACGTAGCGGCACTCGTAGCGCTTGCGCACGGTGCCGGCCTCGTCGACGCTTTCCAGGTACACGTCGAACTGCCACAGCCGCGCCATGTGCTTGAGCACTTCGTCGCTGTCGTTCGACAGGTGGCGGTTGTCGGTCATGAAGTGGCGCAGCGTGAGGCTGCGGTCGCCGCGCGTGTTCACGGCCCACACCTGGATGTTCGGCTCGCGGTGATGGATGTCGTACTGCCGCGACAACGCCTGCCGCACGTACTGGTAGCCGGAATCGTCGTGGATCGCCGACACCTCGAGCGAATCGCGCATGTCGTCGTCGAGCACCGAGAAGAGCCGCATCTCGCGGATCAGGTTCGGCGACAGGTACTGCGCGATGAAGCTCTCGTCCTTGAAGTTGCGCATCGCGTAGTGCATCGCCGGCAGCCACGGGGTGCCCGCGATCTCCGGAAACCACTTGTAGTCCTCTTCCGTCGGCGCTTCGCAGATCCGCCGGATGTCGCTCATCATCGAGAAACCGAGCGCGTACGGGTTGATTCCGCTGTAGTACGGTTTCGTGACGGGCGGCTGGTAGACCACGTTGCTGTGCGAATGCAGGAACTCCATCATGAAGCTGTCTTCCAGCTTGCCCTGGTTGTACAGCGTGTTCAGCAGCGTGTAGTGCCAGAACGTCGCCCAGCCTTCGTTCATCACCTGCGTCTGCCGCTGCGGATAGAAATACTGGCCGATCTTGCGCACGATGCGGATCACTTCCCGCTCCCACGGCTCGAGCAGCGGCGCGTTCTTCTCCGCGAAATACAGCAGGTTCTCCTGCGGCTCGGACGGATAGCGGTCTTCCTGCTCCTCCATCAGCTCAGGTTTCTTGCCCGGCAGCGTGCGCCACAGTTCGTTCACCTGCGACTGCAGGTACGCCTCACGCTCGCGCCGCAACGCCGCTTCCTTCGACAGCGACGGCTTCTGCGGCCGCTTGTAGCGGTCGACGCCGTAGTTCATCAGCGCATGGCACGAATCGAGCAGTTCCTCGACGCGATCGAGCCCGTAGCGCTCCTCGCATTCCGCGACGTAGTTCTTCGCATACACGAGATAGTCGATGATCGCGTGCGCGTCGGTCCACAGCCGGAACAGGTAGTTGCCCTTGAAAAACGAGTTGTGCCCGTACGCCGCGTGCGCGATCACGAGCGCCTGCATCGTCATCGTGTTCTCTTCCATCAGATACGCGATGCACGGGTTCGAATTGATGACGATTTCGTACGCGAGGCCCATCTGGCCGCGGCGGTAGCTCTTCTCGGTCGAAAGGAAGTGCTTGCCGAACGACCAGTGGCGGTAGTTGACGGGCATCCCGACCGACGCATACGCGTCCATCATCTGTTCGGCGCTGATCAGTTCGAGCTGGATCGGGTAGATGTCGAGCTCGTATTGTTCGGCAACCTGCGAGATGTGCGTGTCGTATTCCTCGAGCAGTTCGAACGTCCAGTCGGACGGGCACGGCAGCGGCTTGCGTTCGGCAACGTTCATACGCGCTTCCTTTTGCCCGGAACCGGGCAAGTCGGCGGCCGGCGGCGACGGTTCGGCCTGCGCGCGTTGCTGCGATGCGGCAGGACCGGCCGTGTTGTCGCCGGAGGGGCGCGGCTCGTAGCCGCGCGACTCGTTGTGCAGATGGCGGGTCGTCATGACGTTTCCACCTGCTTTTCGAACAATTCGCGAAACACCGGGTAAATGTCGGCAGCCGATTCCACTTTTTTCATCGCGAGATGCGGTTGCGACAGCGCCAGTTGCGCGTATTCCAGCCACAAATTCTGCTCTTCCGGCGCGACCTGGATATACGCGAAGTAACGCGTCTTCGTGAGGATATCCTCTTCCAGGATTTTGCGACACTTGGGCGAATCGTCGGTCCAGTTGTCGCCGTCGGACGCCTGCGCGCCGTAGATGTTCCATTCGGTCGGCGAGTAACGCTCGTTCTGCACCTTGCGCATCAGTTCGAGCGCGCTCGACACGACCGTGCCGCCGCTCTCGGTCGAATGGAAGAAGGTATCCTCGTCGACTTCCTCGGCGCGCGTATGGTGACGGATGAACACGACCTCGATGCGCTCGTAGTTGCGCTTGAGGAACAGGTAAAGCAGGATGAAGAAGCGCTTCGCGAGATCCTTGCGCTGCTCGTCCATCGAGCCCGACACGTCCATCAGGCAGAACATCACGGCCTGGCTCGACGGCTGCGGCTGCTTCACGCGGTTGATGTAGCGCAGGTCGAACGGATCGATGAACGGAATCCGCCAGATGCGCCCCTTCAGGTGATGGATCTCGGCCTCGAGCGTCGCGATTTCCGCGCGGCGGTCTTCCGGATCGCTCTTCATCGCTTCGAGCTGTGCCTCGAGTTCGCGCAGCTCGTTGACGAGCGGCGAGCCGAGCGCGATGCGCCGGCCGAGCGCGCTGCGCAGCGAGCGCACGACGTCGATGTTGTTCGGCGTGCCTTCCGCCGACCAGCCCGCGCGCACGTTCTTCCAGCTCGGCACCGTCAGCAGGTGCGTCTTCACGAGGCGCGGCAGTTCGAGATCGTCGAAGAAGTACTGCATGAACTCGTCGCGCGACAGCTCGAACACGAAGTCGTCCTGCCCTTCGCCCTCGTTGCTCGCCTGACTGCCGCCGCCGCCCGAACCGCCCTGCGGGCGCGGGATCTTGTCGCCGCGCACGTAGTCCTCGTTGCCGGGATGCACGTATTCACGACGCCCGCCCGGCCCGTGCCGGAAATTCGGCTCCGCGATGTCCTTGCGCGGGATCGTGATGCTCTGCGTGCTCTGGATATCCTTGATGCTACGGTCGCGCACCGCGTCGGACACGGCACGACGAATGTAGTTCTTGACGCGACGCAAAAAGCGTTCGCGGTTGGCGATACTCTTGTTCTTGCCGGCCAGCCTGCGGTCGATGATTTGATGAAGCACTGCCGGTCTCCCGCTCGAAAGTCGATATGCCGGGACGCTCGCCGCACATGCCGTCTCCCGTCATGCGGGCGGCGCCCCTGAAAGCGCCCGTGCGGACTCGCCGCACGGGCTCGGTACCGCGCGCGTCATGACGACTTGCGCACGCGCAGATACCAGTCGCAAAGCAGCCTCACCTGCTTCGGCGTATAGCCCTTCGCGACCATCCGGTTTACAAAGTCCTCATGCTTGCGCTGCTCCTCCGCCGAACCCTTTGCGTTGAACGAAATCACCGGCAACAGTTCCTCGGTGTTCGAGAACATCTTCTTCTCGATCACGACGCGCAACTTTTCGTAGCTCGTCCACACGGGGTTCTTGCCGGCATTCGCCGCCCGCGCACGCAACACGAAGTTCACGATCTCGTTGCGGAAATCCTTCGGATTGCTGATGCCGGCCGGCTTCTCGATCTTCTCCAGCTCCGCGTTCAGCGCGGCGCGATCGAAGCTCTCGCCCGTATCGTGATCGCGGAATTCCTGATCCTGGATCCAGAAGTCGGCATACGTGACGTAGCGGTCGAAGATGTTCTGGCCGTACTCCGAATACGACTCGAGGTAGGCCGTCTGGATCTCCTTGCCGATGAAATCCGCGTAGCGCGACGCGAGCACGTCCTTCACGAAGGACAGGTACTTCTGCTCGGTTTCCGGCGGGAACTGCTCGCGTTCGATCTGCTGTTCGAGCACGTACATCAGGTGCACGGGGTTGGCCGCAACCTCGCTCGAATCGAAGTTGAACACGCGCGACAGGATCTTGAACGCGAAGCGTGTCGACACGCCCGTCATCCCTTCGTCCACACCCGCGTAGTCGCGATATTCCTGGTAGGACTTCGCCTTCGGATCGGTGTCCTTCAGATTTTCGCCGTCGTACACCTGCATCTTCGAGAACAGGCTCGAATTCTCCGGCTCGTGCAGGCGCGACAGCACCGAGAACTGCGACATCATCTTCAGCGTGCCCGGCGCGCATACGGCCTCGGCGAGCGACGAGTTGCGGATCAGCTTCTCGTAGATCTTGATCTCTTCCGACACGCGCAGGCAGTACGGCACCTTCACGACGAAGATCCGGTCGAGCAGTGCCTCGTTGTTGCGGTTGTTGCGGAACGCCTTCCACTCCGACTCGTTCGAGTGCGCGAGGATGATCCCGTCGAACGGAATCGCGCCGAAGCCCTCGGTGCCCTTGAAGTTGCCTTCCTGCGTGGCGGTCAGCAGCGGGTGCAGCACCTTGATCGGCGCCTTGAACATTTCGACGAACTCGAGCAGGCCCTGGTTCGCGAGGCACAGGCCGCCCGAGTAGCTGTATGCGTCGGCGTCGTCCTGCGCATACTGCTCGAGCTTGCGGATGTCGACCTTGCCGACCAGCGACGAGATGTCCTGGTTGTTCTCGTCACCCGGCTCCGTCTTCGCGATGCCGATCTGCCGCAGGATCGACGGATAGCGGCGCACGACGCGGAACTGGCGGATGTCGCCGTTGTATTCGTGCAGGCGCTTGACGGCCCACGGGCTCAGGATGCTCTTCAGGTAGCGGCGCGGAATGCCGTACTGTTCCTCAAGGATCGGGCCGTCTTCGTCGTAGTCGAACAGCCCCAGCGGCGATTCGTTGACGGGCGAGCCCTTCAGTGCATAGAACGGCACGCGCTCCATCAGTTGCTTCAGACGCTCGGCGATCGACGACTTGCCGCCGCCCACCGGACCGAGCAGGTAGAGGATCTGCTTCTTCTCTTCGAGCCCTTGCGCGGCGTGGCGGAAATACGCGACCACCTGCTCGATCACTTCCTCCATTCCGTAGAACTCACGGAATGCGGGATAGACCTTGATGACCTTGTTCGCGAAGATCCGCGACAGGCGCGGCTCGTTGCGGGTATCGATGTGTTCAGGTTCCCCGATTGCTGCCAGCATGCGTTCACCAGCCGTCGCGTACGCGGATGGATCGTTCTTGCAGAGCGCGAGATACTCCTCCAGCGAGAGCTCTTCCTCTCGCATTTTTTCGAAGCGGTTCGCGAAGCTGCTGTAAATATCCATGCTACCTCCCTCGCCTGAGTCTGAAGACGTGCCTGCCTTCGTACGACTGCGCAGAAGCAAGCGCGTTCGAATTCATCCTAAACCCTTTCTAATTTTTTTTCACGAACTCTTCGTATGAAGTTCGTCATTCTCGACAACACCGCTTGGACAACGTATTTCGTCGTTTTACAATCGACCTCCCGAGCCGCAGAAACTGCATCCGTCGCGTCTCGTCGAACAACGGATCGTCTTGTGCGTTGGACACTTCCGACGTCGTCACGCCCCCCTTCATCCCTATACGTTCGAGCCGTCGTTTACGACGACACGCCGCGCGCACCGTTACAATTTTTTTGCCGTGCCCCTTACGGAGATACCCGTACGACGGATGCGGGAACACGACGCGCACCGTTGCGCGTATTGCGCGCATCCGTCGGTGCTGGTCGCGCGATGCATGCGACGATGCGTGACCGTTCACGCGCGCTGTCACATTTTGTCCGCCGCCGAAACGACGACGCCCGCATGTCGCGGGCGTCGTTCGTCACCAAATGGGGATAGATGCGCGGCACGCGCGAATCAGAAGGTCTCCCAGTCGTCACCGCCGGCGGCAGCAGCGACCGGCGCCGCTGCGGGCGCTGCGGATGCAGCCACGGGCTTGCGCGCCGGCATCGCCGCAGCCATGCGCTTCGGCGGTGCATCGCGATCGTCGCGCGCAGCAGCCTGTTGTGCCGGTGCCGGCGCGGCAACCGCCGCCGCGGGGGCGCGCGATGCGTGACGCACTGCGACCGGCGCGACGGCGCCCGGGCGTGCCGCTTCGTCGTCGAGCTGGAATACCGACGCCGTTTCACGCAGGCGCGCGGCCTGTTCATCGAGCGACTGCGCGGCGGCCGCGGCTTCCTCGACGAGCGCCGCATTCTGCTGCGTGACCTCGTCCATCTGCGCAACGGCACGCGCCACCTGGTCGATCCCGCCGCTCTGTTCCTCGGACGCCGCGGCGATTTCGCCCATGATGTCCGTCACGCGCTGCACCGCACCGATCACGTCGCTCATCGTGCGCCCCGCTTCGTCGACCAGCGTGGAACCCGACCGGATGCGCTCCACCGACGCGTCGATCAGCGCCTTGATCTCCTTGGCCGCGGTCGACGAACGCTGGGCGAGGCTGCGCACCTCGCCAGCGACGACCGCGAAGCCGCGCCCTTCCTCGCCCGCGCGTGCGGCTTCGACGGCCGCATTCAGCGCAAGAATGTTGGTCTGGAACGCGATTCCCTCGATGATCGCGATGATGTCCGCGATCTTGGCCGAGCTGTCGTTGATCTCGCCCATCGTGCCGACCACCTGGCCGACCACCGTATTGCCCTTGTTTGCAATCTCCGACGCATTCGCGGCCAGCGCGCTTGCCTGGCGTGCATTGTCCGCGTTCTGTTTCACGGTGCCGGTCAGCTGTTCCATGCTCGATGCGGTTTCCTGCAGCGCAGCGGCCTGTTCCTCGGTGCGCGACGACAGGTCGATGTTGCCGGCCGCGATCTGGCGGGCCGCGGTCGCGATCGACTCGCTGCCGCCGCGCACGGTGCGAACCGTGTCGACGAGCCCCCGCTGCATCTTCGCGAGGCCGTCGAGAAGCTGGCCCATCTCGTCGCGCCGGTGCACGACGATCGGCCGGCGCAGGTCGCCTGCGGAAATCGCGTCGAAATGCGCGAGCGCGTCCGCGATCGGGCGGCCGATCGCGCGGCTCAACGTCAGCCACGACAGCAGCGCGGCGCCGATGCCGGCCGCGAGCGCGACGATCGACAGCACTCGCAGCGTGTCGTATACCGATTGCGCATGATCGAAGCCCTCCTTTGCACCGGTGAACTGGAAGTTGCGCAGTGCCTCGCCCGCCACCGAGAGCTCGGTGTAGCGCGCCTGGAGCTGCTTGGCGCCGTCGCTGATGCGATCGCGCTGGTCGGCCCCGACGATGCTCGCGAACTCGTCGCAACTGCGTTGCAGCGCCAGCCGCTTCGCGGCGACATCCTGCGCCAGGCGATCCTCCTCCGCGTCGCGCGGCAGCGCGAGGTATTTCTGCCACCACGCGTCGGACTGCGTGCGCATCGCGCGGCTGCGCTCGATGGCCGCCGCCGAGTCGGGCGTGCCGGACAGCAGCGCCGCGCGGTCGAGCGCGAGGCGCTCGCGCGCGGCGAATATTTCCGCGACCGCCACGTCGACCGCACTCGGCATCTGGTTCGTGAAAATCTCGCGCGTCGAGTCGTTCGCACGCGTCATCCCGTACAGCCCGAGCACGCCGGTTACGCCCAGCAGCACCGCCAGAAACGCCATCGTCAAACCGATGCGCGCACGAATCGTCAGGTTTCTGAAGACCATCATCCTTCCTGTGTTGCGTCGTCATGAACGGGCCGGGCCCGTTGGCTCGAAGCATTGCTTCACTCCGTGCATTTACGACCGTACGCTGCACAACTTGATGGTTTCCACGGTATTTTTTCGAATTATTCGTCTGTTTATTTCATCCTTCTGAATAATTGGCGCGAGATCCGGGCGGCGACAGATGGGAGAAGGCTCGCGCGATGCCGGCCAGGGCAGCAGACACGGCCGGCCGTCTCGTGCGACGGGCCAGCCGTGATGCGGAATCCGTGATCCAGCCCTATTCGGCCAGTTCCGCGAGTGTCGGAATCGACGGCTGCGCGCCCGCTCGCGTGACCGACAGCGCCGCCGCGCGTTGCGCGAAGCGGATGGCCGTGTCGACGTCCGCGCCGGCTGCGATCCGCGCGGAAAAGCCGCCGATGAAGGTATCGCCGGCTGCCGTCGTGTCGACGGCCTGCACGGTCGGGGCCGGATAATGCCGCGCGGTGCCGTCGGCCGTCAGCGCGAGCACGCCGCGCGCGCCGAGCGTGACCAGCACGTTACGCGCGCCGCCGGCCTGCAGCGCACGCGCGGCGGCTTCGGCACCGGCCGGATCGCGCACCGGCAGCGCGGTGAGCGCGGCCGCCTCGACTTCGTTCGGGATCAGGTAATCGACGAGCGGCAGCCAGCCGTCCGGCAGCGGCGCGACGGCCGGGGCCGGATTGAGCACCACCGTGCGGCCGAGCCGCCGGCCGGCCGACAGTGCCGCGAACACGGCATCGGGCGGCGTCTCGAGCTGGCAAATCAGCACGTCGGCCGACGCCAGCGCGGCTTCGTGCCGTGCGATCGTATCGGTCGTGACCTCGCCGTTGCCGCCCGCGACGATCACGATCGCGTTCTGGCTCGCATCGTCGACGACGATCAGCGCGACGCCGGTCGACGCCGACGCGCTCGTCGCGAGCCCCGTGCAGTCGATGCCCTCGGCTTCGAGGCCCACGCGCAATGCCGCGCCGTGCGCGTCCGCGCCGACGCAGCCGATCATCGCGACCTGCGCGCCGAGCCGCGCGGCGGCAACGGCCTGGTTGCCGCCCTTGCCGCCGGCCGCCTGCGCGAACGCGTGCCCGGCGAGCGTTTCGCCCGGCAGCGGCAGCCGCGGTGCCCGCACGACGAGATCCATGTTCAGGCTGCCGACCACCGTCACGCGGCCGGCGCCCGCAGCGGGCGCCGTCATGCGCGACCGCCTGAGCCGGCCGGCTCGCGGTAGATCGCCGTCGATTCGCGCAGCACGAGGCGCGGCGACACGACGCGACGGCGGCTCGGCACGGCCGTCGAGCCGCCGCCGATCCGCTCGATCAGCGTCTGCGCGGCCATTTCGCCGAGCGCGCGCACCGACTGGCCGACCGTCGACAGCGCAGGATACGTGTAGCGGGAAAATTCGATGTCGTCGAAACCGATGATCGAGCAGTCGTCGGGCACGCGCAGCCCGCGCTCGGCGGCCGCACGCAGCGCGCCGACGCCCATCAGGTCGTTGCCCGCGAAGATCGCGCTCGGCCGCACCGATTCGAACAGCCGCGACGCCGCGTGATAACCGCCGAGGCACGAAAAGTCGCTTTCCGCGATCGCGCCCGGCACGATGTCGACCCCGCGCTCGGCCATCGCGCGGATGAAGCCGTGCACGCGCATCGCGCTGACGGCCGTGTCGGTCGGCCCGGTGATGCAGCCGATCTTCGCGTGCCCAAGTTCGAGCAGGTGGCGCGTCGCCAGGTACGCGCCGCGTTCGTGGTCGATCTGCACGAGATCGGCCGCGAGCCCCTCGATGTTGCGGTCGACGACGACCAGCGGCGCATGCGTGTCCGCGAGCGTCTGCGCCAGCACCGCATCCTCGCCTGCCGATGCGACGATCAGCCCGTCGATGCGCTTTTCCTGCAGCACGCGCAGGTAGTTGCGCTGCTTCACGGGATCGTCGTCCGAGTTGCAGAAGAACACGCAATAGCCGTTGGCCGCGCACTGATCCTCGATGCCGCGCGCAAGCTCCGCGAAGTACGGATTCGTGCTGTTCGGCACGACGAGGCCGATGGTCGCCGTCGCCCGCGCCTTCAGCGAGCGCGCCACGGCCGATGGCACGTAGTTCAGCTCGCGGATTGCGCCCTCGACCTTCGCACGCACATCCGCGGACACCGGCCGCGAATTGTTCACCACGTGCGAGACGGTCGTAAACGACACGCCCGCCATGGCCGCCACATCCTTGATCGTCGCCATTTCCCGTTTCTCTCTGGTCTGTTCTGTCTGTCTTTCTACCGCGCGCGTGCGCGCCGGCTGCGATACGTATCGAGCACGACCGCCACCACGATCACCGCGCCGGTGATGATCCGTTTCGTCGGCTCGTTCGCGCCGATCTGCGCCAGCCCCGCGGCCAGCACGGAGATGATCAACACGCCGAAGAACGTGCTGATCACCGAGCCGCGCCCGCCCATCAGGCTCGTGCCGCCGATCACGACAGCCGCGATCACCTGCAGTTCGAGGCCCACGCCCGCGTTCGGATCGGCCGCCTCGAGCCGCGAAATCTGGAACAGCGATGCGAGCCCCGCGAGCGCGCCCATCAATGCGAATACGAGGATTTTATACGGCCGCGGGTTAACCCCGGCAAGTCGGACGGCTTCCTCGTTCGTGCCGATCCCGACGAGATAGCGTCCGAACACGGTGCGCGTGAGCACGAACTGGGCTGCGATCATCACCGCGACCGCGATCAGGAATGCCGGCGAGATGCCGAGCGCGATCGGGTTCGACAGGAAATCGAACGCGTCGCCGATATAGGCCGTGCGCGAATTCGTCAGCTGATAGGCGAGGCCGCGCGCGGCCTCCAGCACGCCGAGCGACACGATGAACGACGGGATCCGCCAGCCGACCGTGACCGCGCCCGTCAGCGCGCCGGTGGCGGTCGCGACCGCGATCCCGATCAGCGCGGCCGGCAGCGGCCCCCACTGCCATTTCAGCGCGGCGACGCTGACCATCGACGCGGCGAGCGCAAGCACCGAGCCGACCGACAGGTCGATCCCGGCGATGATCAGCACGAAGGTCATCCCGACCGACATCACGACGAGATCGGGAATCTGGTTCGCGATCGTGCTGAACGTGTCGTAGGTCAGGAAATGCGAACTCAGCGCCGAAAACAGCGCGATCATCGCGGCCAGCGCGCCGGCGAGCCCGAGATAGTTCGACAGGCCGAGCCGCGTGCCGGACAGCGTGCGCGCGCGGCGCCCCGTCACGTCCTGCTGCGCGCCTGCATCGGTCGGGGATACGGGAGGCTGGGTCATTGCGGTCGTCCTGTCGTCGAAGTGCCGGGAGCGGCGCCCTGCGCCGGTCCCGCGTCCGGATGCTGCGCGCCGCCCGGCGGCGTCTCGCGGCCGAAGCCGGCGAACGCCGCGGCCAGCAGCGCATCCTGGGTCCAGTTGCCGCGCTCGAACACGGCGGTCATGCGCCCGGCCGACATCACGCCGATCCGGTCGCAGATCAGCATCAGCTCGCGCAGGTCGCTCGACACGACGACGAGCGCGCGGCCTTCGCGCGCGAGCGCGCCCATCAAAGTGTAGATCTCGAATTTGGCGCCGACGTCGATCCCGCGCGTCGGTTCGTCGAACAGCAGCACGCCCATGTCGCGCGCGAGCCAGCGGCCGATCACGACCTTCTGCTGGTTGCCGCCCGACAGCTCGCCGACCGTCTGCGCGGCGCCGTGCGTGCGGATCCGCAGCGCGTCGATCTGCCGCTCGGCGAGCGCCGTTTCGCGCGCTGTGTCGACGATGCCGCCGCGCGCGAGCCGGTCGAGCTGGCCGAGCGACACGTTCGCGGTGACCGACTGCGACAGCAGCAGCCCTTCACCCTTGCGATCCTCGGTAATCAGTGCGATGCCATGCTTCACCGCATCGACCGGCGAACCGATCCGCGCCGGTTTCGGCGGCTGGCCGACCGCGATCATCCCGGCATCGGGCGTATCGGCGCCGTAGATCAGCCGCAGCAATTCGGTGCGCCCCGCGCCGATCAGCCCCGAGATGCCGAAGATCTCGCCCGCGCGCACCTCGAGCGACACGTCCCGCACGGCCGACCCGCGTGTGAGGCCCGACACGACAAGCCGCGGCGCGCCGATATGGCGTTCGCCGAGATCGATGTGCTCGCCGACCTCGCGCCCGACCATCAGCGTGACGAGCCGGTCGGACGTCGTCGCCGCCATGTCGCCCGCATGCACGAGCCGGCCGTCGCGCAGCACCGCGACGCGCTCGGCGACGCGCGCGAGTTCCTCGAGCCGATGCGAGATGTAGACGATCGCGACACCGCGCGCCTTCAGCCGGTCGATCTGCTCGAACAGCAGCGCGACTTCGCGTGCGGTCAGCATCGCGGTCGGTTCGTCGAGGATCAGCACGCGGCAGTCGCCGATCAGGTTGCGCGCGATTTCGACCATCTGTTGATGGCCGATGCCGAGCGCGCCGACGGGCGTATCGGGCTCGACCGTGTCGAGCCCGACCTGCGCCATCGCGGCGCGCGCGTCGTCGCGCAGCCGCGCGCGGTCGATGATCCCGAAGCGCCGCGGCAGGCGGTTCAGGAACAGGTTTTCGGCAACCGTCAGCGTCGGCAGCAGGTTCAGCTCCTGCATCACCATGCGCACGCCGAGCGCCTCGGCCTGCGTGCGGCTCGCCGGCGCATACGCTTGGCCGCCGAGCTGCATCGTGCCGGCGGTCGGTTCGACGAGCCCGCCGATGATCTTGGACAGCGTGCTCTTGCCGGCGCCGTTCTCGCCCGTCAACGCGAGCGCCTGGCCCGCCGCGAGCGTCAGCGTGACGTCGGCGAGCACGGGTTCGGCATAGGTCTTGCCGATGCCGGATACGGACAGCACCGGGGCGGCTGAACGGGAGGGTTGGAAGGTCGGTTCCATCGCGATCCTGGTTGCGGCCGCGCGCACGCGGCGCGCGGGTGTGACGCTCACTAGTGCATGTGCATGCCGTGGCCGTGATCGCGCTCACACCGGATAACGGCCGCCGCGCCCGATTCTTGAGGGCGGCGGCCGCACCGGCGCGGCGTCACTTCGTCACGAGATCCACCGGCGTCTCGACCACGCCGGACATGTCGGCCTGCTTGCGATGCTCGGCGATCGCCTTGAGCGCCGTGTCGATGCCGAACACGGCCTGCTTCGCCGCGTACTGATCGGCGGTCGCGAGCACGCGGCCGTCCTTCAGCATCGGCTTGATCGCGTTGATGTTGTCGTAGCCGACCACGGCCACCTTGCCCTGCTTGCCGGCCGCGCGCACGGCCGACACGGCGCCGATCGCCATGTTGTCGTTGCCGCACAGCAGCGCCTTCAGGTTCGGGTATTCGTTGAGCATCGCGGCAGCCACCGCATTGCCCTTGTCGATCTCCCATTCGCCGGACTGCACCGATACGACCTTCATCCCGCCCGCCTTCATCGCGTCCTCGAAGCCGGCCGTGCGCTGCTGCGCATTGGTCGTCGTCGACACGCCTTCGAGGATGCCGACCTGGTCGCCCGCCTTCAGCTTCTTCGCGAGGTAGTCGCCGATCTTGCGCGCGCCCTTGCGGTTGTCGGGGCCGACGAACGGCACGTTCAGGTTCTTCGACTTCAGCACGTCGGGATCGAGCCGGTTATCGATGTTCACGACGATGACACCCGCGTCGACGGCCTTCTTCACGACCGGCACGAGCGCCTTCGAATCGGCCGGCGCGAGCACGATCGCGTCGACCTTCGACACGATCATCTGCTCGACGATGCGGATCTGGTTCGCGGTGTCGGTCTCGTCCTTGATGCCATTGGTGATCAGGTCGAACTGATTCGCGTTGTGTTTCTGGTATTCCTTCGCGCCGGTTTCCATGGTCAGGAAGAACTCGTTGGCGAGCGACTTCATCACGAGCGCGACCTTCGGCTTGGCCGCAGATTGCGCGTGGACGGCCGGTGCGGCGGCGACCGCGACGGCGGCCAGCGCGGCGGTCAGGAAGCGACGGCGAAAGCGGACATTCATACACATCTCCTGGCGACTGGCCCGAAGGGCCGGACTGTTGTTTTAATGCAAGCAAACGTTTGCGCCACACTACCCGGGCAATGGCCATCGATGCTGCTGTCGGTACCACGGAATGGAAGCGAGGCAGACGGCCGACTGCCTGGCGCGTGCTGTTGTTTACGCGCCGCCGCCGGCTGGAAGCCGGCGGAGTGAAGGCTATGCTGTACCGATTCGCTTCGGCGCGCAACCTGTCTGATCAATATTTAAGGGTTTTTTCGGAGTGCGCGATCGTGCGTCGCGACGCGCAAAAGCCACACTTGCGCAGGCCGCCGCGCGTCACGCAGGGACCTGCGGCACCGGCTCGTCTTCATCGGCCGACGGCGGCTCGCCGAAGCGGTTCGCATGCGGCGTCCGGCAACGAAGCCGTTCATCACAAACTAAGCGATCGCGCCGACGATCGGCACGAAGTGCAGCAGCATCCACCACCCGACTTGTCGATGCCGTGCAACCGCTTCACGCCGACGGCAAGCGACGACCACACGGCGACGGCATATCCGCCGCTGCCCCGTGCATCGCCTCCGGCGAGCGCATGCCGCGCCGCCTGGGGCAACCGCCCGAACGGCGCGCGAAGCGCTGCCGTCAGATGGCTTCGCGCAACATCCCCGCGATTTCTGCTTCGTTCAGGTGCGGCGCGAACATCTCGATCAGCCGGTACGCATACGCGCGCAGGAACGCGCCCTTGCGCAGCCCGACCCGCGTCGTGCTCGCCTCGAACAGGTGCTGCGTATCGAGCGCGACGAGGCCCGTGTCGCGCTGCGGATCGTAAGCCATCGCCGCGACGACGCCGATCCCCATCCCGAGCTCGACATAGGTCTTGATCACGTCCGCGTCGATCGCGGTCAGCACGACGTCGGGCACGGCACCCGCCGCCGTGAACGCCTGGTCGATGTGCGAGCGGCCCGTGAAGTCCTGGTCGTACGTGATGATCGGGTACTCGGCGATTTCGTCGAGCGTCAGGTTCTCGCGGCCGACGAGCGGATGGCCCTTCGGCACGACGACCGTGTGGTGCCACGAATAGCACGGGAACGTGACGATGTCCGGATAGCGGTCGAGCGCCTCGGTCGAGATGCCGAGATCGGCCTCGCCGTTCAGGATCATCTGCGCGATCTGCTGCGGGCTGCCCTGACGCAGCGCGAGATGCACCTTCGGGAACACGTCGGTGAACTGCCGGATCACCTTCGGCAGCGCGTAGCGCGCCTGCGTGTGCGTGGTCGCGACGACGAGGTGGCCGCTGTCCTGGTCCGCGAACTGGCGTGCGACGCGGCGCAGGTTCTCGGCGTCGAGCAGCATCCGCTCGATCAACTGGTGCACGGCCTTGCCCGGCTCCGTGAGGCCCGTCAGCCGCTTGCCGCGCCGAATGAAGATGTCGACGCCCAGCTCATCCTCGAGATCCTTGATCTGTTTCGACACGCCCGACTGCGACGTGTACAGCACGTTCGCGACTTCCGTCAGGTTCATGTTCTGGCGCACCGCTTCGCGCACGAACCGCAATTGCTGAAAATTCATGGGTATGCCTCTTAGGCTGTCGTTGTTTGATGGTCGAATCGGAGCGAATTCCGCCCCCTGCCCTGCATGCTCGCTTCAACGCGCGGGAAACACGCGCACTGCGCGCGGCACGGCCGTCGCGCCGTCGCCGACCTGCAGCGAGAGCGCACGCCATGCATCGCGATCGAGTTCCGCCTCGAGTGCGCCGCCCGCGCGCGCCTCGAGCTCGACGCGCACCGAGCCGCCCAGCGGGATCACGCGGCGCACGTCCACGGCGATGCCGTCCCGGTGCCCTTCTCCTGCCGGCCAAAGCTGCAGGTCGTGCGGCCGCACGTATGCGTTCGCGGGGCCCGCGAAGTCGGCGTCCACCTCGATCGGCGCAGCAGCGCCCTCGGCGACGAAGCCGCGCCCGGCGACCGTGCCCGGCAGCCGGTTCGCCGCGCCGAGGAACTCGTACACGAACGCGCTCCGCGGATGATCGTAGACGTCCTGCGGGCTGCCGACCTGCTCGACGTGGCCGCGGTTCAGCACGACGATTCGATCGGCCACCTCCAGCGCCTCCTCCTGGTCGTGCGTGACGAAGATCGTCGAGATGTGCAGGTCGTCGTGCAGGCGGCGCAACCAGCCGCGCAGCTCCTTGCGGACCTTCGCGTCGAGCGCGCCGAACGGTTCGTCGAGCAGCAGCACCTTCGGCTCGACCGCGAGCGCACGGGCCAGCGCGATGCGCTGGCGCTGGCCGCCCGACAGCTCGGACGGATAGCGCTGCGCGAGCCAGTCGAGCTGCACGAGCTTCAGCAGCTCGTGCACCTTGTCGCGAATCGCGGCTTCCGACGGCCGCTCGCGGCGCGGCTTCACGCGCAGCCCGAACGCGACGTTCTCGAACACCGTCATGTGGCGGAACAGCGCGTAATGCTGGAACACGAAACCGACCTGACGGTCGCGCGCGCCGACCGACGCGACGTCGAGCCCCTGCAGCACGACCTGGCCGGCGTCCGCGTGCTCGAGGCCCGCGATCACGCGCAGCAGCGTGGTCTTGCCGCAGCCGGACGGCCCGAGCAGCGCGACCAGCTCGCCGGGCGGGAAGTCGAGCGACACGTTGTCGAGCGCCGTGAAATCGCCGAAGCGCTTCTGAAGGTTACGGACGGTGATACCCATTCTGGTTGCCTCTTTACGATTTCGACGAAACGGCGGCGACAGGGCCGGCATGTACGGGAACGGCGTCGCGCGCGCCGGCCAGTTCGGCGGCGAGATGACGCTCGGCGAGCAGCTTCAGCGCGAGCGTGACGAGCGCGAGCAGCGCCAGCACCGACGCTACCGCGAACGCCGCCGCGAAGTTGTATTCGTTGTACAGGATCTCGACGTGCAGCGGCATCGTGTCGGTCACGCCGCGGATGTGGCCCGACACGACCGACACCGCGCCGAATTCGCCCATCGCGCGCGCGTTGCACAGGATCACGCCGTACAGCAGGCCCCACCTCACGTTCGGCAGCGTCACGCGGCGGAAGATCTGCCAGCCCGACGCGCCGAGCACGCGCGCGGCTTCTTCCTCGTCGGTGCCCTGCGCCTGCATCAGCGGAATCAGCTCGCGCGCGACGAACGGGAACGTGACGAAGATCGTCGCGAGCACGATGCCCGGCACCGCGAAGATGATCTGCACGTCGTGATCCTGCAGCCACGGCCCGAGCCAGCCCTGCGCGCCGAACAGCAGCACGTACACGAGGCCCGAGATCACCGGCGACACGGAGAACGGCAGGTCGATCAGCGTCGTCAGCAGCGCCTTGCCGCGGAATTCGAACTTCGCGATCGCCCACGATGCGCACACGCCGAATACGAGATTCAGCGGCACGGCGATCGCGGCGACGATCAGCGTGAGCTTGATCGCCGCCCATGCGTCGGGATCGGCCAGCGATTCGAGATAGAAGCCGACGCCCTTTCTCAGCGCCTCGACGAACACCGCGGCGAGCGGCACGACGAGGAAGAACGCGAGGAACACCAGCGCGATACCCGTGAGCAGCCAGCGCACGACGCGCGACTCGCTGACGGGGTCGAGCCGGTTCGCGGCGCGTCCTTGCGCGGCCGACGACGGGGTTTTCAGCACGACGGTGGCCTTCTGGCTCATTGCTGGCCTCCTGCCGCGGTTGCGGCGACGGTCGCGGGCGCGGGGCCGCTTGCGCCCTTGCCGGACGAGCCGCGGCTCGTCCGGCGCTGCAAATACCATTGCAGCGTGTTGATCAGCAGCAGCATCAGGAACGACACGACCAGCATCACGACCGCGAGCGCGGTCGCGCCCGCGTAGTCGTATTGCTCGAGCTTCGTGATGATGAGCAGCGACGTGATCTCGGATTTCATCGGCACGTTGCCGGCGATGAAGATCACCGACCCGTATTCGCCGAGCGCGCGCGCGAACGCCAGCGCGAAACCGGTCAAGAGCGCCGGCAGCACGGCCGGCAGCACGACGCGGCGGAACGTCAGCCAGCGCGATGCGCCGAGGCATGCGGCGGCCTCTTCCTGCTCGCGCTCGAAATCCTCGAGCACCGGCTGCACGGTGCGCACGACGAACGGCAGCCCGATGAAGGTCAGCGCGACCAGCACGCCGGCCGGCGTGAACGCGATCTTGATGCCGAGCGGCGCGAGATACTGGCCGACCCAGCCGTTGGTCGCGTAAACGGCCGCAAGCGAGATGCCGGCGACCGACGTCGGCAGCGCGAACGGCAGGTCGACGATCGCATCGACGAGGCGCTTGAACGGGAACGTGTAGCGCACGAGCACCCACGCGACGAGGAAGCCGAACACGGCGTTGATCAGCGCGCCGCCGAGCGCGGCCGAGAACGTCAGCCGGTACGACGCGAGCACGCGCGGCGACGTGACGGCGGTGACGAACTGGCCCCACGACAGCGTCGCGGTTTTCAGGAACGTGGCGGCGAGCGGAATCAGCACCACGAGGCTCAAATAGGCCACCGTGATGCCTAGCGTCACGCCGAAACCGGGCAGCGCGCTCGGCTTGCGAAAGGTGTACGTCGTCATCGGATGCTCTTGCTGGATCGATGCTGCTCATGGGCCCGACGCAAACGCCGGCGCGATGAATTGCGCCGGCGGCCCGTCGGGGATGCGGCGCGCTGTCGTGGCGCGCCGCTGTCGTTATGGCGTTACTGCGGCTTGTAGATCGAGTCGAACACGCCGCCGTCCGCGAAATGCGTCTTCTGCGCATTCGTCCAGCCGCCGAACGTGTCGTCGACCGTGTACAGCTTCAGCTTCGGGAACTGCTTCGTCAGTTCCGCCGGCACGCTCTTCGAACGCGGCCGGTAATAGTTGCGCGCCGCGATCTCCTGGCCCTGCGGGCTGTACAGGAAGTTCAGGTACGCGTCGGCCAGCTTGCGCGTGCCCTTCTTGTCGACCACCTTGTCGACCACCGCGACGGGCGGCTCGGCCAGGATGCTCACCGACGGCACGACGATCTCGAACTTGTCGGTACCGAATTCCTTGACCGACAGGAATGCCTCGTTTTCCCATGCGATCAGCACGTCGCCGATCCCGCGCTGCACGAAGCTCGTGGTCGCGCCGCGCGCGCCCGAATCGAGCACGCCCGCGTTCTTGTAGAGCTTCGTGACGAACTCCTTCGCCGTCTGCTCGTTGCCGCCCGGCTTGTGCACCGCATACGCCCACGCGGCCAGGTAGTTCCAGCGCGCGCCGCCCGACGTCTTCGGGTTCGGCGTGACGATCGAGATGCCCGGCTTGGTCAGGTCGTCCCAGTCCTTGATCCCCTTCGGATTGCCCTTGCGCACGAGGAACACGATCGTCGACGTGTACGGCGACGCGTTGTCGGGCAGGCGTTTCTGCCAGTCCTTGTTGACGAGCCCCTTGTTCGCGAGCGCGTCGATGTCGTACGCGAGCGCCAGCGTGACGACGTCGGCCTGCAGGCCGTCGAGCACCGAGCGCGCCTGTGCGCCCGAGCCGCCGTGCGACTGCTTGAAGTTGACCGTCTCGCCCGTCTTCGCCTTCCACTCCTTGCCGAACGCCTGGTTGAAGTCCTGATACAGCTCGCGCGTCGGGTCGTACGACACGTTCAGGAAGGTCGTATCGGCCTGGGCGTGTGTCGCGACGCCCAGCGCCGCCGCCGCGCCCAGCGCGAGTGTTGCGATCAGGCGGCCCATTCCGCCCGCCAGCCCCGTATTGCGCTTCGCCATCCTTGGTTCTCCAGTGTTGTCGGTATTGCGATGTCGGGCCAGTCTAGCGAACGGCTTACATGATTAAAAATAATCGTTCCTCATTTTTTAATACTCAAAAGTGCTAACGCATACGGGATGGACGGTTGCGGCAGATGAACCGGCGTCCGGACGTCGCGAAATCGCGCCGGAACCGGCGCGATCGCGTCGAACCTCAAGTAACGCTTGAAATTCGCGAAGTACTGTATAAAAATACAGCTCACTGTCTATCCATACAGTTGAGCCATGACCAAACTCACCGCCCGTCAGCAGCAAGTGTTCGACTTGATCCGTCGCGCGATCGAGCGCTCCGGATTCCCGCCCACCCGTGCCGAGATCGCGGCCGAACTGGGCTTCAGCTCGCCGAATGCAGCCGAGGAGCACCTGCGCGCATTGGCGCGCAAGGGCGTGATCGAGCTGGCCGCCGGCGCATCGCGCGGCATCCGCCTGCTCGGCATCGACGACGCCCCGCACCAGTTCACGCTGCCGCACGCCGGCCTGATGCAACTGTCGCTGCCGCTCGTCGGCCGCGTCGCGGCCGGTAGCCCGATCCTCGCGCAGGAGCACATCTCGCAGCATTACGCGTGCGATCCCGCGCTGTTCTCCAGCAAGCCCGACTACCTGCTGAAGGTGCGCGGCCTGTCGATGCGCGACGCCGGCATTCTCGACGGCGACCTCCTCGCCGTGCAGAAGCGCACGGAAGCGAAGGACGGCCAGATCATCGTCGCGCGTCTCGGCGACGACGTCACGGTCAAGCGCCTGATGCGCCGGCCGGGCGGTCTCGAGCTGATCGCGGAGAACCCGGATTACGAAAACATCTTCGTCAAGGCCGGCAGCGCGGAATTCGCGCTGGAAGGCATCGCCGTCGGGCTGATCCGCTCGGGCGAACTCTGACATTCCGTCTCGCTGAGGAGAACATCATGGAACGCCTTGCCCGTCTGCTGCCTTTCCGTCAATTCGGTCGCCTGCGTCATCTGCGCGGCCGCACGCCTTGCGCACCGCTGTCCGCGGCAGCGCCTGTGAAAGAAGAAGTCGCAGTCGAACGGCAGGCGTCCCTGCTGCCGTCGGCGCTCCCCGCTTTCGCGCGGGTATCGCTGAATGCCGGCCTGAATCATGCGGAACCCGCGCGCCGCGCGCCGGTGCGCGTCTATCACGGCCGGTCGCGCCTGATCATGGTCGGCACGATCGATGCCGTGTGCCGGATGATCGATCGCTGCATCGCGGAGGAACGATCGGCCGCGCAAAGCGGTCTCTGATTGCGGAACATTCCCGCACCGGAGGAAACGTGACTGGATCTTCGGGCCGCACATGGCGGCTCAAGTCCCTGCTGATCGCCGTACTGGCCGTCGCCGTCATTGCGGCGATCGGTTATGCATACGCATCGCCATACGTCGCGCTCGGTCGCCTGAAATCGGCGATCGATTCGCGCGATGCGCAGGCCATCAGTGAATATGTCGATTTTCCGTCGCTGCGCATCAGCCTGAAGCAGCAGGTCACGGAAGAGTTGATGCGCCGGATCGACGCGGTGAAGAAGGAGAATCCGCTCGCGGTGATCGGGGCGCTGATCGGGTCCGCACTGATCGGCCCGATGGTCGATGCGTACGCGACCCCGGAGGGCGTGGCCGCGCTGATGAGCGGATTGCCGCCGCGCGGCAATCCGGGCGAGCGTCCGCCCGAATGGTCGAATCTGCCGCAAGGCAATGCACCGGCCGACACGCCGGCCGCACCGCCGGTCAATCCGGCTCCGGCAAGTGCAGCTGTTCCAGCCAGTAACGCGGCCGCTACGGCTGCGTCATCGCCGGCACCGGCATCTGCCGCGCCGGCCAGCGCGAACGATGCAACGCACACGCCGCATCAGCAGCAAACCAGTGCCGGCTACCGGAATGTCGATGAATTCGTCGTGACCTACCAGCGCAGCGCCGATGGCACACGCTATGCGGCAGTATTCCACCGCTTCGGGCTGTTTTCGTGGAAGTTGTCCGCGATCGACCTGCACGCGTAGCCGGTCGCGCGCGACGCCCGCGCCGCGGATGCAGTGCGGCGCCTGACCGGTGCGAATCGCCGGTCAGGCGACCATTGCGTCATTGGATCATTTGCCGCTCGCCGTGGCCGCTTCACGCTCGCGCGCGATTTCGGCCTTCTGCTCCTCCGCCGACGAACACGCAACCAGAATGCTGCAGTTCACGCGATCGAGCAGTTGCGTATTGCCCGACCCCATCCACCATCTCGATAGCCCGCTGCGGCACCGGTGGCCGACGACGACGAGGTCGACCTTCAGCTCCGACGCGAGATTCGCGATTTCGTCGATCGGATAGCCGAACGCGAAATGGCCTTCGGCCTGCACGCCGCGCTCGCGCAGCCAGTTCACGCCTTCCTGCAGGATTTCGCGCGCGGTTTCCTCGAAGCGGCCGCACGCGACGTCGGTCAGCAAACCCGCGCTTTGTGCAATGCTCGAACGCATGTCGACGACCGACAGCAAGTGCGTTTCGGCCTTCAGGTCCATTGCGAGATTGGCGCCGCAACGCAGTGCCTTGCGCCCTTCGAGCGAGCCGTCGTAACACAGCAAAATCTTGTTGTAGCTAGCCATGAAACCTCCCTATCGCGACAACGAGCCTACGCATTCATCATGGTGCGCCGCAATTCAGGACGCAAGGGATGGAAAACGCTGATTCGCCCCGCTCGGCGCGTGCGCGATGATGCGGTGCACGATCGGTGCACACTTGCATCGCACCGTGCAGGCCTGCCCTGAAGAGACGCAGCCGATGCACTAGAATGGCTCGTTCGTATTCCAGCAGGCCATAACGTGCCGGCGTTGCGCGCTTCGGTCATGCCCCTGTGACCCGCATTCGTCCGATCCGTTCGCCAACCGGCCACGCATCGGGCGGCGGAACGCACCCGCTTACAACGACAACATGCCCATGTCCGTCGCACCGATCGATCTCCGCAACGTCGAAAAGCGCTATGGCGACAAACTCGTCGTCAACGGCCTGTCCTTCAACGTACAGGCCGGCGAATGCTACGGCCTGCTCGGGCCGAACGGCGCCGGCAAGACCACTACGCTGAAGATGTTGCTCGGCCTCGCGTATCCCGATGCGGGCACCATTTCGCTGTGCGGCGAACCTGTTCCATCGCGAGCGCGGCATGCGCGCCAGCGTGTCGGCGTCGTCCCGCAGTTCGACAATCTCGACCCCGACTTCACCGTGCGCGAGAACCTGCTCGTGTTCAGCCGCTATTTCGGGATGTCGGCTCACGCTGCGCGCGCGCTCGTGCAGCCGCTGCTCGAATTCGCGAAGCTCGAGAACAAGGCCGACGCGAAGGTCGGCGAGCTGTCGGGCGGCATGAAGCGCCGCCTCACGCTCGCCCGCGCGCTCGTCAACGATCCCGACGTGCTGGTGCTCGACGAGCCGACGACGGGCCTCGATCCGCAGGCGCGGCACCTGATGTGGGAGCGGCTGCGCTCGCTGCTCGCGCGCGGCAAGACGATCCTGATCACCACGCATTTCATGGAAGAAGCCGAACGCCTGTGCGACCGCCTGTGCGTGATCGAGGAAGGCCGCAAGATTGCCGAAGGCGCGCCGCATGCGCTGATCGAATCGGAGATCGGCTGCGACGTGATCGAAATCTACGGGCCCGACCCGGCCGCGCTGCGCGACGAGTTATCGGCGTTCGCGAAGCGCACCGAGATCAGCGGCGAGACGCTGTTCTGCTACGTGAGCGACCCGGAGCCGCTCAGCGCACGACTCAAGGGTCGCTCTGGGTTGCGCTATCTGCATCGCCCGGCCAATCTGGAGGATGTATTCCTGCGACTCACGGGCCGCGAAATGCAGGACTGATCGACCATGGACGTCCGCAACTATTCCGCCACCGCACCTTCGGCACCGCCGCGCGAATCACGCTTCGCGATCGCGATGCCGGCGAACGCAACCAACTGGGTCGCCGTATGGCGGCGCAACTATCTCGTCTGGCGCAAGCTCGCGCTCGCGTCGATGTTCGGCAATCTTGCCGATCCGATGATCTATCTGTTCGGGCTCGGTTTCGGGCTCGGCCTGATGCTCGGCCATGTCGACGGTGTGTCGTATATCGCGTTCCTCGCAGCCGGCACGGCCGGGTCGAGCGTGATGATGTCCGCGAGCTTCGAATCGATGTATTCGGGCTTCTCGCGGATGCACGTGCAGCGCACCTGGGAAGCGATCATGCATACGCCGCTCGCGCTCGGCGACATCGTGCTCGGCGAGATCGTCTGGGGAGCCAGCAAGGCCATGCTGTCGGGGGCTGCGATCATGCTCGTCGCGGGTGCGCTCGGCTATGCGCAGTTTCCGTCGATGCTCGCGGCACTGCCCGTGATCGCGCTCGCGGGCCTCGCGTTTGCCAGCGTCGCGATGATCGTCACGGCGCTCGCGCCGTCCTACGATTTCTTCATGTTCTATCAGACGCTCGTGCTGACGCCGATGCTGCTGCTGTCGGGCGTGTTTTTCCCGATCACGCAGTTGCCGCCGGTCGCGCAGCACGCCGCGCATGCGCTGCCGCTCGCGAACGCGGTCGAGCTGATCCGGCCCGCGATGCTCGGCCGGCCCGCGACGGACGTCGCGTTGCACGTTGCGGTGCTCGCCGGCTATGCGGTCGGCGGATTCCTGCTGTCCGCGTGGCTGTTCCGGCGGCGGATGATGCGCTGACGGCCGGCGCGCGCAGCGCCGGCTTCATGCGGCGACGTTACTCGTCGTCGTCGCTCCACGGAATCTCGACGTCGGTCAGGAACGCGACGGTCGCGAGCGGGCCGCCTTCCTGGCGGCCGAGCTTGCCGTCCGCGCGATGCCATTCGACGCGGAACTGCGTGCCCGGATCGTCGGCGATCAGATAGACCGAGCGCAGCTCTTCCTTGTCGGCTTCATCCACCGGGCCGTCGAACGACACCAGCATCTTCTGCGGCCACACCCCGTTGACGGGATCGTAAATGCGGTCGCCCTGCGGAATGTCGATGCTGGCGTCGACGCCGATCGTTGCGGAGGCCTCGATGATCATCGTGCCGAGTGCGTTCAGCACGGCAGTCGCCCGCGCGGAATTGGCCTGGCGGATCGCGAGATCGCCGCGCGTCAGCGCCTTTTCGAGTCGAGGATGAATCTTCGGTTGGGTCATGCGTTTTCCTGTTTGCTTCTTGTAAAGGGCGCCGCACGCGTGAAGCCGCGGCGCCGGATGAATACGACGATCGCGCCCGCCCGGCGCGCCGCTCGCGCGCGTCAGAACCCGAACGCGATCGCGAGCAAGCCGCTCACGATCCCGAACACGACGACGAGGGTCGCGACGATCGCCAGCATGTAGGGCTTGAACGAACGCGCGAGCATCGCGAGCGACGGCACGCTGATCGGCGGCAGCGTCAGCAGCAGCGCAGCGGCCGGGCCGACGCCCATGCCGAGCGACAGCATCGCCTGGATGATCGGCACCTCGCCCGCCGTCGGGATCACGAACAGCATGCCCGCGACCGCGAACGCGACGATCCAGCCGAGATGATTGCCGATGTCCGGGCCGATATGCGGGAACAGCCATGCGCGCGCGGCGCCGAGCAGCAGCACGAGCACGATGTATTCGGGCACGAGTCGCACGGCCATGCGGGCAAGCAGCTTCATCCAGCGGACGAACGGATTGCCGGCCGCGGCCTGTTCGGCCGCCAGCGCGGCGAGCTGCGCATCGTCGATGCTGCGGTCTTCAGGGCGAGCGATGCGGTTCAGCAGATAACCGATCCCGAACACCATTGCAATGCCGAGCACGAGGCGCAGCGCGCTCCAGTGCCAGCCGAGCACGAAGCCCATGAAGACCAGCGCCGCCGGGTTCAGCACCGTGTTGCCGAGCCAGAACGCGACCGCGCCGCCCGGCGACGCATGCCGTGCACGCAGCCCCGCGACGACCGGCGCCGCGCAGCACGTGCACATCATCCCGGGCAGCGACAGCAGGCCGCCCGCGGCGACGCTGCCGAAGCCCGTGCGGCCAAGCACGCGCGCGACCCAGTGCGCGGGCAGCAGCGCCTGCACGGCCGAACCGAGCAGCAGGCCCAGTACCATCGCCTGCCAGATCGCCTTGCCGTACGCCCACGCGTAGTCGAGCGCAGCCTTCAGCGACGGCTCGGGTGCGGCCGCCGACGTGCCCATCAGGATCGACTGGCCGATCGAATGGTGCTCGGCGGCAACGAACGCCTTGTTGTAGTACGGGAACCATTTCACATAGAACAGTCCCGCGACCGCGATCAGCAGGAAGGTCATCCAGCCGACGGCCGGATTGGGTTGGGTGCGTGTGGTCGTCATCGTGTAGTCGTCGATTGGTCTTTATCGGTTTCGGGTTTCGCGCCTGCCGCAAGCGCGGCCGACGCCGGCAGCCCGGCCTGCGCGAGTTGGGCCAGCAGCGCGCTTGCCTGATCGCGCACGTCGGCCGCGTTGGGCCGGAAAGCGAACGTCAGCGCCCGGTTCGGCTTGCCGTACGCCGCGCGGTAGGTGCGCGCATAGGCGGGATCGTAATGCTTGTCGATCAGCAAGGTGAACAGTTCGGCCCGCGCGTTCGCATCGATCAGCGCGTTCCAGTGCGCGACCTCTTCGCGGCTGTGCAGGCCGATCAGCCGATGGAGCTGCGCCTTGAACGCGGCCGGCTCGTCGAACAGGTGGCCGTAATCGTCGAGCAGGAACGCGATGCGCTCGTCGTGCGCCGCTTCGACCTGCACCCACGGCCCCGCGTGAAACGCGTCGATCAGCGCGATCGGCAACTGCACGAGCCCGATCCTGCGGCTTTCCGACTCGACGAACACCGGCCATTCGGGGTCGAAACGCCCGAGCGTTTCGACGAGCCCCGAATCGAACCCCTTCTGCGACGGCTGCGGCGTGCCCGGCAGCGCGCCGAGCAGCGAGCCGCGATGGCACGCGAGCGCCTCGAGATCGAGCGTCTGCGCGCCCGCGTCGCGCAGCGCGTTCAGCAGGCGCGTCTTGCCGCAGCCCGTGTGGCCGACGAGCGCGATATAGCGAAAGCGCGTCGGCAGCGTGTCGAGCGTCGCGCATACCGAGCGGCGGTACGCCTTGTACCCGCCGTCGAGCTGGCGCGCCTGCCAGCCGATCAGGTTGAACCAGGCCGTCATCGAGCCGGAGCGCTTGCCGCCGCGCCAGCAATAGATCAGCGGCCGCCAGTTGCGCGGACGGTCGGCGAACGTCGTGTCGAGATGGCGCGCAATGTTGCGCGCGACCATCGCCGCGCCGACGCGGGTCGCCTCGTACGGCGACACCTGGCGGTACATCGTGCCGACGAGCACGCGCTCTTCGTTGCTGAGCACGGGCGCGTTCAGCGCGCCGGGAATATGGTCCTCGGCGAACTCGAGCGGCGTGCGCACGTCGATGATCTCGTCGAACTCGCCGGCGCGATCGAGGGTGACAATCAGGTTCTTCAATTTGGCGTCGAACAGGGGCGATGCGGCTCGGTGAGCCGCATGGGCGCGGAAGGCGGATTGACGATTATCTCACGGGCCGGCGTCTCGGGCCGCGCGCGGCGGCCGACGGCGACGATGCGACCTGCATCGCGTCGATCAGATGGTCGCGGAACGCCCGTACCGACGCGGGCAGATCGCGCCCCGCCATCGTCTGCACCTGGATGCTGCGCTCGCGAAGCTGCGGGTTCGTCACGGGCACGACGACGAAGCCGTCCGCATCGAAGCGGTCGCGTACCGACAGCAGCCCCGTGAACATCACCGCGCCCGTGCGCCGCGCATAGCCGTACATCGCCGCGGTGTTGTTGCTCGTCAGTTCGGGCTCGAGCAGCAGCCCGTCGAGCGCGCACGCGATGTCGATCAACTGGCGCACCGTCGTGCCCGCCTCGGGCAGTACGTGCGGATGCCGCGCGACATCGGCGAGCGACACCGCGGCGCGCGCCGCGAGCGGATGGTCGCGCCGCACCAGCGCGAAGATCGGTGCTCGCTCGGTGTGCTCGACGCGCACGCCTTTCTCCGGTGCGAGGCTGAAGGTCAGCGCGACGTCCACGTCGCCGTCGCGCACACGCCGCGTCGCGTCCGCCGGCGACACGACCCACACGGAGAAATCGACGCCCGGGTGGCGCGCCTTGAAGCTCGCGAGCGCGCCAGGCAGGAAATCGATCGCGAACCCCTCCGAGCACGCGATCTTCAGCAGGCTGCCGTGCAGCGCGTCGAGCCCGCCGATGTCCTTCATCACATGCTCGGCCTCCAGCAGGCTGCGCTGCGCGAAGGCCAGCAGCCGCTCGCCGGCCTCCGACAACGCCATCCCGCGCGGCCGGCGCTCGAACAGCGGCGCGCCGAGCTCGCTTTCGAGCTTCGCGATCTGGCGGCTGATCGCCGATACGGCCACGTGCAGCCGCGCGGACGCGTCGCTGATCGAGCCGGTGCGCGCCACCTCGACGAAATACCGCAGCGCCAGGCCATGCAGGAAAGCCGCCATCGTTCTGTCTCCACGCCGTTCTCGGCCGCGCTGCTTTGCCTTTTCGGCAAAGGAAGGTTCGAAATTCGATCATTGTGACAAAAAAAACGGCTTTCTAGAATCGATCGCACTTCACGCTGCACGCGCGATCCGCGCACGCCGCCAGCCCGACCGAGGAGACCCGATTTGAGCCGTACCGCCGCCATCCAGCACGCGCTGAACCAGTTCGAATCCGGTGCGTTCTTCGCGACCCTGAGCCGCCGCGTCGGCCTGCGCACCGAAAGCCAGGAAAGCGGCACCGAAGCCGCGCTGCGCGCCTACCTCACCGACGAGATCGCGCCGGAAGCCGCCGATCTCGGCTTCACGTCGCGGATCGTCGACAATCCCGTCGACAGCGGCGGCCCGTTCCTGCTCGCATCGCGCCACGAAGACGACGCGCTGCCGACCGTGCTGATCTACGGTCACGGCGACGTCGTGCGCGGCTACGACGCGCAGTGGCGCGCGCCGCTGTCGCCGTGGACGCTGACGGCCGACGGCGACCGCTGGTACGGCCGCGGCAGCGCCGACAACAAGGGCCAGCACACGATCAACCTGGCCGCGCTGGCGAGCGTGCTAGACGCGCGCGGCGGTCGGCTCGGTTTCAATGCGAAGCTGCTGATCGAGATGGGCGAGGAAACGGGTTCGCCGGGCCTCGACGCGCTGTGCCGCCAGGAGCGCGACGCGCTCGCGGCCGACGTGCTGATCGCGTCCGACGGCCCGCGCATCGCCGCCGCGCGCCCGACCGTGTTCCTCGGCTCGCGCGGCTCGGTCAACTTCAGGCTGAGCCTGCGCGCCCGCGACGGCGCGCACCACTCCGGCAACTGGGGCGGGCTGCTGCGCAATCCGGCGATCGTGCTCGCGCATGCGCTCGCGAGCCTCGTCGACGCGCGCGGCGCGATTCGCGTCGCGGGGCTGCGCCCGCCGCCGATCCCGGCCGCCGTGCGCGCTGCGCTCGCCGACCTTTCCGTCGGCGGCGGCCCCGGCGATCCGGCGCTCGACGCCGATTGGGGCGAGCCCGGCCTGTCCGCGGCCGAGCGCGTGTTCGGCTGGAACACGTTCGAGATCCTCGCGTTCAAGGCCGGCAACCCCGAGCACCCCGTCAATGCCATCCCGCCCGCCGCGTATGCGCACTGCCAGTTGCGCTTCGTCGTCGGCACCGACTGGCAAGCGCTGCATGCGCACCTGCGCGCGCACCTCGATGCGCACGGTTTCGGCGACATCGAGATCGACATCGAACGCGGCGCACCGGCGACGCGCGTGCCACCGGACGATCCGTGGGTCCGCTGGGCCGTCGCATCGCTGGCGCGGACCACCGGCAAGAAGCCCGCGATCCTGCCGAATCTCGGCGGCACGCTGCCGAATGAAGTGTTCGCCGACACGCTCGGGCTGCCGACGCTGTGGGTGCCGCACTCGTACCCGGCGTGCTCGCAGCATGCGCCCGACGAGCACCTGCTCGCGAGCGTCGTCAGCGAGGGGCTGCAGATGATGGCCGGCCTCTTCTGGGATCTCGGCGACGATGCACCGCCCGTTCGCCGCGCGGCGCCCGCCGCGGCCGGCGCCACCCTGTAACGCGCTTCGCCCCTTTCTCGGGACCTGCACACACGATGAATACGACTACCCTGACCTCGCAGGAAGCCGCCCGCCCCAGCGCCGCGAAGATCCGGCGCATCATCTTCGCGGCGTCGATCGGCAACGCGCTCGAATGGTTCGACCTGATCGTCTACGGCTTCTTCGCGGTGACGATCGCCAAGCTGTTCTTCCCCGCGACGAGCGAAGCGACCTCGCTGATGCTGACGCTCGGCACGTTCGGGCTGTCCTACCTGATCCGGCCGATCGGCGGCTTCGTGCTCGGCGCGTACGCTGACCGTGCGGGCCGCAAGGCGTCGCTGCTGCTGTCGATCGCGATGATGATGGCCGGCACGCTGCTGATCGCGCTGATGCCGACCTACGCATCGATCGGCATTCTCGCGCCGCTCGGGATCATGCTGTCGCGGCTGATGCAGGGCTTTTCCGCGGGCGGCGAATTCGCGAGTTCGACTGCGTTCCTCGTCGAGCACGCACCGCAGCGGCGCGGTTTCATGTCGAGCTGGCAGTTCGCGAGCCAGGGCCTCGCGACGCTGCTCGCATCGGGCTTCGGCGCGCTGCTGACGTCCACGCTGACAACCGCGCAACTCGAAAGCTGGGGCTGGCGCGTGCCGTTCCTGTTCGGTCTCGCGATCGGCCCGGTCGGGCTGTACATTCGCCGCTACGTCGACGAAGGTGTCGAGTTCAAGACGCAGGCACGCTCCGAAGCGCCGGTGCGCGAGCTGTTTGCGGACCAGAAGTTGCGGCTGATGTTGTCGATCGGCGCGCTGGTGATCTCGACCGCGATCAACTACATGGTGTTGTACATGCCGACCTACGCGATCAAGCAGCTCGGGCTGCCCGCATCGACGGGCTTCGCGGCGACGCTCGCGACCGGCTTCGTGCTGACGCTCGTCACGCCGGTCGTCGGCCATCTGTCCGATCGCACCGGGCGGATCCGCATGATGGCGGTCGCGGCTGTCCTGATGCTCGTCACCGTGTGGCCGACGTTCGCGTGGCTCACGCGCCACGCGTCGTTCGCGACGATGCTCGCCGCACTGGTCTGGATCGGTGCGATGAAAGCGATGTACTGCGGGGCGCTGCCGGCGCTGATGGCCGAGCTGTTTCCGTCGCAGACGCGCGCGACGGGCCTCGCGGTCAGCTACAACACGGGCGTCACGCTGTTCGGCGGCTTCGCGCCGTTCGTCATCACCTGGCTGATCAGCACGACCGGCAACCGGCTGTCGCCGGCGTTCTACCTGATGGGCTGCGCACTGCTGAGCCTTGCCGCGCTGTTCGCCGCGCGCACGCGGCTCAAGATGCGGTAACGCAACCGGCGACGGCGCGCCGATGCGCCGCCGCTGCGGCCCGTCGCGGCATCGCTGCCGCGCGGGCCGCACGCCGTTTACGGCGCCGGGTTCGGCTGCAGTTCGTGCAGCGCGTCGATCTCGGCGAGGATCTCGTCGGACAGCTTCACGTCGATGCTGCCGATGTTCTCCTTCAACTGCTCGAGCGACGTCGCGCCGACCAGGTTGCTGCGCACGAACGGCCGGCTGTTGACGAATGCAAGCGCGAACTGCGCGGGCGACAGCCCGTGGCGCTTCGCGAGCGCGACGTACCGGGACGTCGCCGCGACGGCCTGCGGCTTGCTGTAGCGCTGGAAGCGCTCGAACAGCGTGATGCGCGCGCCGGCCGGGCGCGCGCCGTTCTCGTACTTGCCGGACAGCCAGCCGAATGCGAGCGGCGAATACGCGAGCAGGCCGACGCCGTCGCGATGCGTGAATTCCGACAGCCCGTTCTCGAACGTGCGGTTCAGCAGGCTGTACGGATTCTGGATGCTCGCGATGCGCGGCAGCCCGAGCTTCTCGGCCGCACGCAGGAACTGCGCGACGCCCCACGGCGTTTCGTTCGACACGCCGATCGCGCGCACCTTGCCGGCTTTCACGAATTCCGCGAGTACGCCGAGGGTTTCGTCGATCGGCACCGTATACGCGTCGTCGACCCACGGATACGCGGGCCGGCCAAACGTCGTCGTGCTGCGATCGGGCCAGTGCAGCTGGTAGAGATCGACATAGTCGGTCTGCAGTCGCTTGAGGCTGCCGTCGAGCGCCTCGGTCAGGTTCTTGCGGTCGAACTGGTTGCCTTCGCCACGAATATGGCGCGGGTTGTGCGGCTGCCGTGCCGGGCCCGCGATCTTCGTCGCGAGCACGATCCGGTCGCGCTGCGCGCGATGCTGCGCGAGCCAGGTGCCGATGTACTGCTCGGTGCGCCCTTGCGTGTCGGGCTTCGGCGGCACCGGATACATCTCCGCGGCATCGATCAGCGTCACGCCCTGCCCGATCGCGTAGTCGATCTGCTCGTGCGCGTCGCGCTCCGAATTCTGTTCGCCCCACGTCATCGTGCCGAGACCGACCAGGCTGACCTCGATGCCCGAATCGCCGAGTGTTCGGTATTCCATGCTGTTCCTGTCGCGTCGGTGGAAAGCAGAAACGCTATCACATTGAAGCGATCGCTTCAGACGTGCGCCGCGTGCGCTTACAGGCGGCCTTCGGCTCTGCCATGAATGCGCGGGCAACGGCCTTGCAACCTGCGTCGCACGTCCGCAGCATCCTCCCGCAGCCGGCTCCGCCTGCCGCCGTTCGTTACTGAGGCCGCTGAATGAAGCAGGTCGCCGACGCATGCGCGACGATCTTGTCGTCCGGCGTCTTCAGCGTGCCCTCCGCGACGCCCAGCGAACGCGACAGGTGAATCACGCGCCCTTCCGCGATCAGGTCGACGTCGCGCGGCACGGGCCGCAGCATCTTCACATGCAGATCGACCGTGCCGTAGCCGACACCCGCGTCGAGCATCGAATGCACCGCGCAACCCGTGACCGAATCGAGCACCGTCGCGGCGAACCCGCCGTGCACGCCGCCCAGCGGATTCAGGTGCCGACCATCCGCCCGCGCCGAAAATTTCACATAGCCGAGTTCGACGTCCAGCGGACGCATCGGGATCGTCTCCGAAATCGACGCAAGCGGAACATCGCCCACCACCGCGGCACGCAGCAGATCGAGACCAGACAGGGAAAGCGGATTCATCGGGTTGTCTCCGGGTTGAAAGCGCGTCTCCGCGCGAGTAAGTTCTAAATAGGAACTCATTATTGTCAACGATGCCGGCCGTTGTCAACGCAGCCGCGCCCGTTGCAACCGAAGGCGGGTTCTATAATCGAACCCGCTATTTCGCTGAACCGCCGCAAGACGCAAGAGACTCGACGATGAAATGGGATGACATCGGCACGCTGAACTGCTCGGTCGCGCGCACGCTCGCCGTACTCGGCGACCGCTGGACCATGCTGATCCTCCGCAACGCGTTCCTCGGCTGCCGCCGCTTCGACGCGTTCCAGGCACAGCTTGGCCTCACGCGCCATGTACTGGCCGAACGCCTCGCACGGCTCGTCGACGAAGGTGTGCTGGTCAAGCGCGCGTATCAGGAGCGCCCGCCGCGCTTCGAATACCGGCTGACGGGAAAAGGCCTCGACCTGTACCCGGCCCTGCTCGCGCTGATGGCGTGGGGCGACCGCTGGAAGGACGACGGCCAGGGGCCGCCGGTGCAGTTGCGTCACCGTACCTGCGGCCAGTTGATGCATGCGGTTACCGTGTGCTCGGCCTGCGGCGAACCGCTCGACGCACGCGACGTGCAGCCGGAGCCCGGGCCCGGATGGATCGCGCCCGACGAAACCGGGGCGCCGACGGTCGAGGATTGACGCGCGGCATGCGCATGCCTGCCTGATGCACACGAGCCGCGTTTTGCACGCGTGCTTCCGTCACGGGCCGCACCGAGCCCGCTCGCCTGCACGCGAGCCTTGCCTGCACGCCGATGTCCCGCAACGGCACGCGCAATCGCACGCCGTCGTCAGCGACATCCATCGATCGACCTGATCGCGCGTGCAGTTGCCACGCAACGCAACTTTGCGTCATCGCCTCCGCCGCCAGCGATCACCGCGCGGGCAATTCATTCGCATCCGCGCGTGACCGCGCCGCCGCGTCTGCGTTACACTCACGGCCCGCTGTCTCGAAATTGTTCGCTGTCCAAGATGTTGTCGCGCAATCGCCTCGCCGCTGCCTGCCTCGCCGCTTCCCTGCTCGCCACACCGTTCGCCGCCTTCGGCAAGACGCAAAGTGAATCGCTGCTTCAGCAGGCGATCGACCTTGTGTCGCGATGGCTGCCGGCGCCTACCCACGAAGCACCCGCGACACAGGTTGTCGAATCGGCGTTCTCGCCCGACGGCGGCGCCGAGGCACTCGTGCTGAAAGCGATCGGCGCCGCGCGCAGCTCGATTCGCGTCGCCGCGTATTCGTTCACGTCGCCGCCCGTCACGCGCGCGCTGCTCGCTGCAAAGCGACGCGGCGTCAATGTCGCCGTGGTCGTCGACGACAAGGGCAATCGCGCGAAGAGCAGCAAGCAGGCACTGAACCTGCTCGTCAACGCAGGCATCCCGACGCGCACGATCGACGCCTATGCGATCCATCACGACAAATACCTCGTGATCGACGCCGAGCACGTCGAGACCGGTTCGTTCAACTACAGTGCGTCGGCGTCCAGCCGCAATTCCGAGAACGTCGTCGTGGTGTGGAACAATCCGCAACTCGCGTCACGCTACCTCACGCACTGGCAAAGCCGCTTCGACCAGGGCACGCCGTACCGCTCCAGCTACTGACCACGCCGCGCTTTCGCACGGCGCTCGACACGTCGCATTCGATCCGCCGCGTTACCGATGATCGTCGAGCGCGGCGCGGGTATCAATTCGGCCGAATGGCCAGCACGCCGCATCGCGCATCGAACGATACGCGCGACGGTCCGCCGCGCTCAATGGATTTCAGGCAACCGCGCGGTCGCGGCACCAACCTGCGTGGTCGGCACACAGCGGTTCGCGTGCCCGTCCACGCCGCTTGCCGCCGACGTCGACAAACCGCGGGCGCCGCCGGGCAGCGCGTTGCGCACGCAATCCGTGCTGAATGTCAGCGTGTTCTGAACCATCGGGTAAAGGAGATACAGCGCAAACGCGAGATACCCCGCGTACAGGATTCGAACCATGGTGCGATAGGATGCGATGAACGATTGGACTCGTCCTGTTTACGGCACCGCGACGAGCACCTTGAGGCATCGCGCAGCCGATTCCGCATCGGGACACAACGCTGGCCCATGCCACCCGCTTCTCGCCGCATCTTCATCGATCCGTGCGGAGCCGAAAACGCCCGTCGCGCGGCCTGCGGCCTGGCGACGCGCCGAATCATGCGCATACGATCCGATGACCGGCGAGACAAAGGACAAGCCCACGCAAATCGCACCGAAACCGGCCGACGTCGCCGAGCCGGTCGAACGCGTGGCGCAAGCGCTTGCGTTGCGCAACATGCGCCGACGCGCGCGGCTACGCGATCCGGCTCAGCGTCGGCCACGCCGCCTGCGATTCCGCGCGCCCATCGCGCGGTGGCCGACCTGCTCGCATCGGCCGACCACCGGATGTACGAGCACAAGCAGCACGGCAAGACGGCCGGCGCCTGAGCGCGGGCGAACCGGACAGGCGCATGCCGCCGCCCCGTCGTTCAACCGAGGTTATTTAGCCGCGTCAGCTTCCGCACGGCGGTGCGCTGGCCATCGCCTCCGCGATCTGCTCGGGCGTCAGGTCGCGCTGATGCGTCGCGAGCGACCAGCGATGCCCGAACGGATCCTCGACCTGTCCATAGCGATCGCCCCAGAACATGTCGGCGGCCGGAATCGTCACCGTCGCGCCGGCCGCGACAGCCTTCGCGATCGCCGCATCGGTATCCGGCACGTACAGATGCAGGCAGACGGCAGTGCCTTTCAGCGCCTTCGGCCCAAGCGCGCCGTGCTCGGGCATTTCATCCACCAGCATCAGTGTCGAATCGCCAATCGCGAGGCACGCGTGCGCGAGCCTGCCGTCAGGCATCGGCAGGCGAAACTGCTCGCTCGCATCGAATGCGCGCTTGTAGAAGTCGATGGCTGCGGCTGCGCCGGCGCAGATCAGGTGCGGCGTCAGCGTGCGCATCCCTTCCGGGATCGGTTTGACGGACGTGGACATGGGTGTCGCTCCTTCAGTCGGTTGTCGTATCGGGAAACGGGACGAACGCGCAATGCGCACGCCTCCGATACCACGACGGACGAACCCGACGGAAATCGACACGGCACCCGACATTTTTTGTTTTCTTGAGTGCCGGGTCGTTCAGGTCACGCTCATCGGGCGCAATCAGCCCGCTCGGTCGGCCCGGTCGTCCTGCCCGCCAAACTGCCGGCGACACGCTTCCAGCAACCCGGCCACCGCGTCGAGCGGAAAATCGGCAAACCGGGCGATCGGCAGCATCACGCCGCCCGGCACCTTGGTGCGCGACGAATGCGCCGAGAACTGGTAGCCGATGTAACGATTCCCGGAGACGCGGATGATCCGGAACTCGGTGACGTCGCGCCATTGCGTGACGGGCTTTTCGCGTGCGGAGCCGATCAGCCTGAAACCCGTTTCGTCGACATGCAGCGCCATCTTGCGTCGCGACGAGACGAAGAAGGCGACACCCGCCAGCGCCAGCAGCACGGCCAGCGCCGCGACGGGCCAGAGCGTCGGGGCGGCCGCATAACCGCATAGGCTCGCCGCGGCCAGCACCGCGCACGCGATTGCCCTTCTTTTCAGGCTCCGGCCGTCGACCGCCAGCGTTACCGGCAACTGGCCGATGACCGTTCCCGCGACGGGATCGACGTGCAGGTCGGAATCGTTCGTTTCGCGTTCGTCGTTCATCGTTCAATTACTCGCATCGGCGGCAATCGGCACATCGAGATCGGGCGCCATATCAAGGCTCCGCGAACGAACCGGAAAACAGGGATTGGCGATGGGAAATCGTTGCGGTCGAGAACGTCGTGCGTTTCCGCGCACCAACAATCTTTCGTTCGCAGGGAACAGGCACCGTTCAGTCGGCACCGGTCAATTGCACACCTTGACGGTGCCGTTGGTCGTGCATTGACCGACAGCCCAGTGACTTTGCCCTGCCAGCTGAGGCGCCAGGCCGATACCGCGAATCGGCGCTGCCGGCGACGCCGCCGGAACGGCTGCGGTCTCGGGCGACGGCTGCACAGGCGTCGGCCTGGACGCGGTCTGGCAGGCAGCGAGCGCCAGACAAAGCGCGGATGCCAACGGGGCGATGACAGGTCTGGACATGGTCTCGTGCGCGTTTGCGCCATTCGCTTTGGTGCCGGCCCGCCGCACATCGCGCGGCCCGTCAAACCGCGCGGCGCGATCGGCAATGCAGTACGACGGTTGTTCGATACTACTCCTCGCGTTCGACGTTGTGTGGGCGGCCTTTCGGCCGGGTGCCGCAATCAATGCGGCGGCGCCCGCTACCGCCGGCACGCGTCGTTCCGGTCAGATCTGCGGAAGATCCCGCAACGTGCGCGACTCGCTCGTCGCATCGATGTCGAGTTCGATGCCTTCAGACGCATCGCGATACAGCACGCGTTTCAGCCTGGGCCCGATCGCGGTGGCATCCGATGCCGAGAAGATCGCGCGGACATCGTTGCCGGACGCGAGTGCGCGCGCCACTTCCGCCACCGGCGCCTCGCTCGGCGTCGCCGCCCACGACCGGTCGGCCGGATTCACGGCCGCCCAGCGCACGTGCGTCACGCGCGCGCTGAGCGGATCGATTCGGACACCATTCACCGCAAACATCGACATCGGAATCTCCTTCGAATTTTTTTGCGGTCCGCTTTTGCGGCCCGTCACGCAAATGCGCAGGATCACGGGCAGCCCCGGATCTCGCATACGTTACCCGCGGGGCTGCCATCACGCGCACCTCTCCGGCAAACGCGATTTTCGATGATACATTGGGACGCTTTGAAACCGTCAACAGACAATCGTGTACGGGAGAAACACATGACCGACGCCTGGGGAACCTTCCCTGCCAGAATGGGCGACCATCAGGCTTTCATCAGCTTCAACCACAGCTTTGCGGAAATCGCGGAGGGCGATCCGCGCACGTCGCTGCTCAGCGTGCGCGTCCCCTTCGCGCACCCGACGCCCGAAGGCCTGCCGACCGGCGACGAGTTCGCCGATCTCGCGAAGATCGAGGATCTGCTGGACGCCACGATCACCGCGAAAGGCGGCGTGCAGGTCGGCCGCATCACCGTCGACGGCAACCGGGATTTCCTTTTCTACGTGCCGTTCGACGAAGAGGCGGCGGCGGAACTCGTCGACTCGCTGGCCGAACAGACAACCTACGCGCTGCAGTACGCACACCAGGACGATCCGGACAAGGAAGCGTACTGGCAGACCCTTTACCCGACCGACGACGACGACTGGCAGATCATGCGCGACATGCGCGTGCTGGATGCGCTGCGGCAGAAAGGCGACGCCAGCGACGTGAGCCGGCGCGTGATGCACTGGGCGTACTTCCCGGACCCGAGCGACGCACACCAGTTCGCGGACTGGGCCGAAGCGAAAGGCTATCCGGTCGAATCGGTCGCGCCGACGGAAGACGGCAAGTCGGCCGTGCGGTTTTCGCACGAAGGCACGATGGCGCTGGCCGACATCACGCGCAATACGATCGCGATCAATCGCGAGGTGCGTTCGCTCGGAGGGGAATACGACGGATGGGAAACCAGCGTCGAACAGGCTGATTGAGCGGGTCGACATACCCGCTGCGTACGACGTGACGCTACGCGTCAGGTGCAAAAAATTCCCGGCAGCGTTGCTGCGCGCTGCCGGGATCAAGGCATCGCCGGCCGAAACCGGCGATGGGCCTGAGGGTTCGCTCAGGCACGAGGAAAGCGATTCGTGCGGATCAGGCGAACGGATATCGAGGTGCGCCTGGTTCGATTGCGCAGCCTGCCGAACGCCTGTCCGATTCCGCCGACGCAGCTCTCCGGCGTCGGGCGGGCAAAAAGCCCCCGCTCCTGCGCGAGCGAGCGGGGAAACAGTTGACCGGGCCGGGGAAGAACGGTCAACCGGCCAAATTGTGATCGCGGGCCGCGCGACGGTCTGTGCGGCAACTCACCCTTTGTCGACAAGGTGGCGGCGTCAGGCAGGTCCGCATGCCGCGTGGCGTCGCGGTCCGAGCGCAAGACCTGCGACCGGCGGCGGCAACGATCGCGCCAGCCGTCGGCAGCATTCTTCATTCCATGTTTGGAGTTCTATTTTGTTTTAGTTCAAGCGGACGTTTTTCAGAAGCAGCCCAGTTTCCGGTAAGTCGCGGGTGATGTCAAAGCAGGATTATTCTATTTTCTCGAGAGCCGTGATTTCGGCTTCATTTTCTCGCACCGATTTTCGTGAAACCATGTTTCCCGAACGCAATAACCAGCGGCAGGAAAACCCGGTTTCGTCATTACGGCGAGTTGCTGGAAAACCAGTCGGCTACCATATCGATCCAGTCGACATCGCTGACGATTTCAATGACCGTTTCGCCGACGATTTCGGCAGTCGATGAACCTGTTGACGCCGCCCCGGCGGCAACCGCGTTTGCCTTCGCAATTTCGACCGACGCGCCGGACCTCGGGTCGGCAAGCCGCTCCAGCCAGTCGACGATATTTGCACGCGCATCCTCTTCATCGGCGAAGTCATTCCGCTCGAGAAAGCGGTCGAACACGATCCACGCGAGCGTCTTGCTTCGCGAATCGGATTCCAGTTTCCGGTCGACAACGCCCGTCCGACCGGACTCCCTGATTTCGAGCGTCGCCGTGAAACAGTAATCGAGATATTCGATTTCAAGTTTCGACGACATGGTTTTCTCCGGTCAATCTGCCCTCTCTGTTCTTTTGACGATCCGCGCCTGCCCGGCTTCGCGACGCCGTATGAAGCATGCGTGAATTTCGCGCGGCGCGTCCTTTCCGCTGGAAGTATCGCGATATTCCCACGACCTGTCGATTTCGACCGCCGACGCATGACCGCATCCGCTTTGCGAATCGTGCCTTCTGCACATCCGGTTCCGCTGCGAATCGTTCCGTTTTCCTATTCCGGGTATCGACCTGCACCGCTGTCGTAATCGCGCTGCTAAACTCCGGCCACGAAGACCGCTTGCGCCACCAGAGGAAATAATGACGCTCGCCCGCGCACAACTGAATGGCGTAGATGTCTGGATTATCCAGCTTCCCGGGCATGCCCCCTATGCGTATACGCACCTCAAGCGGGTATTCCCGTCCGACGACTCGCGACACCGGGTCGTGACGATCGACCTGACGAAACTGCTGACATGCGCCGACCGCGACACCACCGACTATGTGCTGCCGTCGGTTCAGTACTGGGCTCCCGGAAAAGCCGCGGGTATTCGCGAATTCCTCGATCCGGACCAGGACAAGATTCCGGAGATGCCGTTCATCACGTTTCGCGAGACAAGAACGCGAACGCTGCTCGGCATCCCCGGCCTGTCGAAAGTCGGCGTCGCGTCGTTCCGCAACGGCCAGCATCGCGCACGCTATCTTGCCTATGCCGGCGCGACGACCCTGCCCGTCGAGGTGCACGAGACGGAGGCCGATTTGCTCGTGCGATATTGCGGCGAGTAACAGACGAGCAAGTTCGGCTTTCGCCCGGGAATGGCTGCATATCGTGCAGCCGTTCGTTCGGATCGCGGCAAGCCGCTAGGCCTGTATCGCGTAGATCCGATCGGTGACCTCCGTCTGGCCGATCCGGCTCGTTTCGATACCCGCCAATTGCCAGCCGTTGTGCTCATAGAAGCCGATCGCGCGCACGTTGCCTTCCAGCACCGACAGATGGACCTTGTCCACGCCGATCGTCCGGGCCCACGCGCGAACGGCTTCGATCATGCGTTTGCCCGTACCGTTGCCGTGATGCGAAGGATGGACGTGCAGGCAGTCGAGCAGCACTCCGCGCGCCGGATCGACCGGGCGTTCGGCACTGACGAAGCCGACAGGCTCGCCATCCGACTCCGCAATCAGCACGAGGCCCCACTCTTTTTCATTGCGATCGAGATATTTCCGCCACCGGACCGCATGTTCCGTCGGCACCTCGTCGGACAGATAGGCCGCCGGAAGGATATGGCTGTATGCGGTTTGCCAACTCAGGGTGTGCAGGCGAGCGATGAGGGGCGCGTCGTGCGCTGTCGCGGCGCGAAGCGTGGTCCGGGTTTCCGGCATCGGTTGGCAACTCCTTCTGCTTGTTCTCTTGATCGGAATGTCTCGTCGCAAAATATACCGTTCTTTGAAACATGCATGCCGTGACGGTTCGCCGCCGGGACATCTGCGTGCAGGCAAAAAAAATCCCGACGCCTTCACTGGTCGCCGGGATCGAACGGCCCTGCAAGGCATGAGGGCACGAGGAAGACGACACATTACACGCATGCAAGACTGTTGCGCTTTGTCGGTTCGTGCCAAATCCCTGCGCTATTCCGCCAAATTTCCGGTTTCCGTCGCCGTAAACGAAAAAAGCCTGCTCACGCGAAGCGCGAGCAGGCAAGAAAACGGATCAGCATCCGAGGCACGAGGGCTGTCCCGAAAAGATAACGGCACGGCGCGTGCAAACCTTAGCCCCACGAACGGATCGCGGTCGAAACGGGCTGCTGCACGTAACGTCGCTACCTGAGAGGTGCCCAGATCGCTGAATACTCTGCATCGCTCACCAAGGCGCCGCCATTGCTTCCCGTTGCAAATCTCCTATTCTTCAGCGGATAGCATCACTCCGGAGACTGCAAATGAACCGGCCGAACTACCGGATATTGGATGTGCCTCTCGTCGGTCAACGAAAAAATTCCGATGGCACGTGGCTGATGCTGAGAAGGGAAACGAAGGCCTGCAACCACATGGAGATATGGCGTGCTGGTATGCGGCCGCATGCATGGTCTCGTATTACCGTCGCCCCGGACCACGTCGTGGTCTGCCGGAGATATGGCTCAAGGATAAGGGACTCCCTTTAACTTCGATCAGTGACCTCGCCACAGCCGAAGGTCTCATCCCCCTCACGCAGCCAGAAGAAGACGAAGATATTGCAGAATGGTTGGAAGCTACAAAAATTGCCTGCTCGTGAAGGATTCACTCAAAAAACACTATTGAATTTCGATTCGCTCCTATCGACGAAGGCACGTGCAACGCTCATTCACGCAGATATCTGCCGCCGCAATTTTCCACGGCCCGCGGTACGGAACTTGATGGGAAGACGAACAAGCATTCCGGCGAATGCTTCTGGACGACAATCCTGAAACGACTCGGAATTCGCTATCGCAGCCCGTACAACCTGCGACATCGCTACGCGACAGCAATGCTGATGGCCGGCATGACCCCATGCCTTTTGCGCGAAACAGCTCGGACACGACATCGAGATGTTCCGGACGACTTACGCGAAACGGATGAATGGCGAGCAGAACGCTCTGGCGATGGCGAGACTCGAATCGATGCTGTTCCCCGAGTTGTCCCGCGCAAAGCAAAACAGGCGCCTAAGCGCCTGTTTTGTTTGAGAATTTTGGGGTGGCTGATGGGACTCGAACCCACGACGACAGGAATCACAATCCTGGACTCTACCAACTGAGCTACAGCCACCACTGATACTGCTTTCTGCTCTTCGCTGTTTTTGTTTCAGCAGCGAAGAAGCAAGATTATACGAAGTCTTTTGAATCTTGCAAAGCCTTTTTTTCAAAAAATTCTTCGGCTTCGTTCAGATGCGCGCGCGCCTCGTCGAACACGGCCAGATCGCCGCGCGCGAGCTTCTTGTTGTCGGACAGCACGCGACGCCAGCCGCGTGCGCCGGGCACGCCGCGATACAGCCCGAGCGCATGCCGCACGATCGCGCCGAGGTAGGTCCCGCGCTTCAGCTCGGCCGCGCAGTATTCGACCAATTGCGCTTCCGCTTCTTCGCGCGTCGGTATCGCACCCGTCGATCCGTAGAAGCGCGCATCGACCTCCGCGAGCACGTACGGGTTGTGGTACGCCTCGCGGCCGAGCATCACGCCATCGACATGCTCGAGATGCTGCGCGACTTCGTCCAGCGTCTTGATGCCACCGTTGATGACGATCTCCAGCGACGGAAAATCGCGCTTCAACTGATACGCATAGTCGTACTTGAGCGGCGGGATCTCGCGATTCTCCTTCGGCGACAGCCCCTTCAGGATCGCGTTGCGCGCATGCACGACGAACGTTTCGCAGCCGGCCTCGGCGACCGTGCCGACGAAGTCGCGCACGAACGCGTAATCCTCGACCGCGTCCACACCGATCCGGTGCTTGACCGTAACCGGCACCGACACCGCATCGCTCATTGCCTTCACGCAGTCGGCGACGAGCTGCGGCTCGTTCATCAGGCACGCGCCGAACGCGCCGCGCTGCACGCGCTCGGACGGACATCCGCAATTCAGGTTGATTTCGTCGTAGCCCCACTGCTCGCCGAGCTTCGCGGCGCGCGCGAGATCGTCGCGTTCGCTGCCGCCAAGCTGCAGCGCGACCGGCGATTCGTTCGGCGTGAACGCGAGATGCCGCTGGGCATCGCCGAACAGCAGCGCACCCGTCGTGATCATCTCCGTATACAGCCACGTATCGCGCGTCAGCGTACGGTGGAACGACCGGCAATGGCGATCGGTCCAGTCGAGCATCGGCGCGACGGATACGCGGCGGGGAGGAAGCGAGGACGGTACGGACATGGAATTCGGGCAACAAGCCAGGCGGCGCGGAAACAACCGAACATTTTACCGCAACATGGGCCGCACCTGCCCGGCGCCCGCGCTAGTCGCCCTCGCCAAGTTCCGCATCGACCGCCCTTCGCGCCTCGTCGAGCACGCGCTCGATCACGCGCCGTTCGGTCAGCAGCAACCCGTCGACCTTGACGAGCCGCCAGTCGATCCGCACGGCGTCGCCCTGCAGCACGCGGTAGTGCGCATGCTCGCCGTCCCAGACCTGCTCGGTCTTCACCTCGATCTCGAAGCCGCGGTACGGCTCGCTGAAATCGCCGAGGTCGCTGCCTCTCGGTTCCATCGCACGCTCCGTGGCGACGCGGCGCCTGGCCGCCCATGCAGCCGGCGCCGCGCGCTCAGTCGTATTCGTCGGACAAAAAGGATTTGCCGTCGGCCGTCAGGTCGACGCGGTCGGCCGCCGCCTGATAGATCAGCCCCTCGTTCAGCAACGCATAGACGACGTCGCCAAACGCGGCAGGAACCGGCCGGCTTTCGCCGAACTGGTCGATCCACTTCAGCGCCTCGATGGCTTCGGGGGAAAGGATGGGGGTCATGCGTTGCCCTCCGGCATCGGTGTCGTTCCATCCTAACACTTCGTCCGGACGCCGAATACCGAGGCAAACGCGCTGCGGGAATGCCGGACGACGCCAACGGGCAGGCGGCCCGTCGGCGCCGCACCGGCGCAGGAAGCGCGCGCTCAGAGACGCGCGATCGATACTTCGGTCGACTTCACCAGTGCGACGACTTCCGCGCCGACCTTCAGTTCGAGCTCGTCGACCGAGCGGGTCGTGATCACCGACGTGACGATGCCGAACGGCGTCTCGACGTCGACCTCGGACACCACCGGACCGCGAATGATCTCCTTCACCTTGCCTTTGAACTGGTTACGCACGTTGATTGCAGTGATGCTCATCGGGTTGATCGCTCCGAAGAAAAAGTCTCAGAACGGGCGGCCGGAGCCGCCCGGATTTAAACGGCCCAGCGGATCTGCCCGACCGGTCGAACGTTGTCTGCTTCATGCACCGCGCCCGGTTCGGCCGCGCCTGGCCCGCCGGCGAGCACGCGCTTCAGCACGCGGTCTTCCAGCGCCGCAAACGCCGCCGATGCGCGAGCACGCGGCCGGTCGAGCGGTACGGGCTGGTCGAGCGCCACACGCCCCTGCTCGATGAGCAGGATGCGGTCGCCGAGCGCGACAGCCTCCTGCACGTCGTGCGTGACGAGCAGCGCGGTGAACCGATGCTCGCGCCACAAGCGCTCGATCAGCGCATGCATCTCGATGCGGGTCAGCGCGTCGAGTGCGCCGAGCGGTTCGTCGAGCAGCAGCAGTTGCGGCCGGTGCACGAGTGCGCGCGCCAGTGCCACACGCTGCCGCTGGCCGCCCGACAGTTGCGCGGGCCAGTCGTTCGCCCGCTCCAGCAGGCCGACTTCATCGAGCACCGCGCGCGCGTCGTCGCGCGCGCCGCGCCCGAGGCCGAGCATCACGTTCTGCAGCACGGTCTTCCACGGCAGCAGGCGCGCATCCTGGTACATGATCCGCGTATCGAGCGCACCGCCGCCGTCGCCGCGCGTCACGAGCGCGCCGCTGCTCGGCTGCTCGAGTCCCGCGACGAGACGCAGCAGCGTCGACTTGCCGCAGCCGCTGCGGCCGACGATCGCGACGAAGCTGCCGCGCGCGATGCCGAGTTCGACGTTGTCGAGCACGGTGCGCGCGCCGAAGCGCTTGCTGACGCCCGACAGCGTCACCGCGTCGTCGGGTGCCGGGCTTCCCGCGCGCCGCCGCGCAAGCGAAACGACCGATGCGCTGCCGTCACGATCGAGAATCGCCGCGTCGCGCGCATCGCCGTCCGCGACGCGTGCCTGCGCGAGCTCGGCCTCGAGGTCTGCGCCGGCGAGCGGGCCGTAGGCGGCCGCCGAAGTCGTCGCATTCATGCCTTTGCTCCTGATTGGTAAGCGGGGTGCCAGCGCAGCGTCACGCGCTCGAGCCATTTCGCCAGCACATCGGCCAGCTTGCCGAGCACCGCGTACAGCAGGATGCCGACCACCACCACATCGGTTTGCAGGAATTCACGCGCATTCATCGTCATGTAGCCGATGCCCGACTGCGCGGAGATGGTCTCCGCGACGATCAGCATCACCCACATCAGCCCGAGCGCGAAACGCACGCCGACGAGGATCGACGGCAACGCACCGGGCAGGATCACGTCGCGGTACAGCGCGAAGCCACGCACGCCGTAACTCTTCGCCATTTCGATCAGGTTCGCGTCGACCGAGCGGATCCCGTGATACGTGTTGATGTAGACCGGGAAGAACACGCCGAGCGCGACGAGGAACAGCTTCGCCTTCTCGTCGATGCCGAACCACAGGATCACGAGCGGAATCATCGCGAGCGCCGGGATGTTGCGGATCATCTGGATCGTCGAATCGAGCGCGACCTCGGCAGCCTTCGACAGGCCGGTTGCGAGCCCCAGCGCGAGACCGACGCCGCCGCCGATCGCAAAACCGAACAGCGCGCGCCACGTGCTCACCTTCACGTTCGCCCACATTTCGCCCGACGTCACGAGCGACCACGCCGCCCGCACGACCGCAACCGGCTCGGGCAGCACGCGGGTCGACAGCCAGCCGGTGCGCGCGCCGGCTTCCCACACAACCAGCAGCGCGAGGGGCACGAGCCACGGCGCAACGCCGCGCCATGCGCGGGCGGCCACGGCGGCACCCGTCGTCGACGTTTTCGTTGTCATCGCAGGCCTCTCCTCGCTCAGCTCTGGCTTGCCTTCGGCAGATAGTTGTTGCCGACGATCTCGCCGAACGGCCCCGACAGCGGGCCGGCCGGCCGCTGCGCGCCCTTGCCCTTGATCAGCGGGAACACGAGTTCGGCAAAGCGATACGACTCCTCGAGGTGCGGGTAGCCGGACAGGATGAACGTCTCGATGCCGAGGTCCGCGTATTCGCGCATGCGCTCGGCGACCTGCTCGGGATTGCCGACGAGCGCGGTGCCCGCGCCGCCGCGCACGAGGCCGACGCCGGCCCACAGGTTCGGATACACCTCGAGCGCCTCGCGACCGCCACGCTTGCCGCCGTGCAGCGCGGCCATCCGGCGCTGACCTTCCGAGTCCATGTTCGCGAACGCCTTCTGCGCACGCGCGATCGTGTCGTCGTCGAGGCGGCTGATCAGGCGCTCGGCATCACGCCATGCTTCGTCCTCGGTCTCGCGCACGATCACGTGCAGGCGAATGCCGAACTTGATCTTGCGGCCGCGCGCCTCCGCGCGGGCACGGATGTCGGCGATCTTCTTCGCGACCGCCTCGGGCGGCTCGCCCCAGGTCAGATAGGTATCGATATGATCGGCGGCAATCGCGTGCGCGGCCGGCGACGAGCCGCCGAACCACAGCGGCGGATGCGGACGCTGCACGGGCGGATAAAGCGCCTTGCCGCCCTTCGACTGCAAGTGCTTGCCGATGTAGTCGAAGCCGCCGTTGTCGTGCGACGCGGCAAGCAACCCGCGCCAGATGTTCAGGAAGTCGTCGGTGATCTCGTAACGCGTATCGTGATCGGCGAACAGGCCATCGCCTTCGAGTTCGGCCGCATCGCCGCCCGTCACGACGTTGATCAGCAGGCGGCCGCCCGACAGGCGGTCGAACGTCGCGGCCATGCGCGCCGACAGCCCCGGCGACGCGATACCGGGACGGATTGCAACCAGGAACTTCAGGCGCTGCGTCGCCGGAATGAGGCTCGACGCAACGACCCATGCATCCTCGCAGGAACGACCGGTCGGCAGCAGCACGCCTTCGTACCCAAGCGTGTCCGCCGCGACGGCGACCTGCTTGAAATAATCGTAATCCGCGGCGCGTGCGCCTTCGGCCGTGCCGAGGTAGCGGCTGTCGCCATGCGTGGGGATAAACCAGAACACATTCATCTGCTGCTCCTGCTTGACTGTTCTTGCCGAAATTTGAAAAAACGTCGCCCTGCTCGCGTCGCGGACGAGCGACGCATGCATGGTGTGCGTTCGAATCGGGATGGTTCGCCGGTCAGGCCGTGCAGCGGGCAAATACGCGATTGCACGGCTGTTTCTGGGAAATCAGTCTAGGGATCGGGGCAGGGCTTTGGAACGATTTTTTTGAGCTTAGGTTTTCCGCTTTCGTGATTAGCACGACGCTGGAGCGAATATCGCGGCGACCGGGCCCTATAATGGCGTACCTATCCGAATAACTCCGCGCGCACGGCCCCGGCCGTGCGTGCCTGCGGTGCACTCATCGATGCAGAAAGTCATCCTGCCGTTCCTGTCCGGCTTCCTTGCCGCCCTGTTCTTCCGCGAGGCCACGCTCGCCCTCCTTCACACAGCGGACCTGATCGCCGCGGCCGGCTTCTCCACGCAGCCGTTCGCGCCGCTCGGCATTCCTGAATTTGTCGCGAACGCGCTGATCAGCGCGTGCTGCGCGATCCCGATGGCATGGCTGTTGCGCGTGTCGCCGGAACGCGAGGCGTCGTGGATCGGCGCACTCATGTTCGGCGGCATCGTGCTGACTGCAGCACGCGTGTTCGCGATCGATCCGCTGCGCGGCATCTGGCCGTCGGGCAACATGATGCCCGTGCTCGCGGCCGGCTTCGCGGCGAACGCGGTGTGGGGCTTCGGCGCGCTCGTGTTCATGCGCGCGTTCATGTCGGACGACGCGGGCAACGAGTAACGCGGGCCCGGTCTCCGCGCCCGTCGACCGCAGAGCGATCGACGGTCAATAAACGAAAAGGCCGCCTGCATGTGCAGGCGGCCTTTTCGTTTCTGTCTCGCGCGCGAGTCAGTCGTTCAGGTTCCGCAGCGGATGCGTGTCGGGCGTCCACGGGCTGTCGAACATCGCGAGCACCTCGGCCCGATCGATGTCCGCGGCCGACTTGAAGCGCCAGGCCGGCTGGTGATCCTTGTCGACGATCAGTGCGCGCACGCCTTCGATCACGTCGCCGCGCGCGAACGTCGAGCGCGTGAGATCGAGATCGCGCCGCAGGCAATCGGCCATCGTCGCACCGCGTGCGCGTTCGACGACTTCGAGCGACACAGCCATCGACAGCGGCGACAGCTGGCCTCGCATCGCGTGGGTCGCCTTCTCGACCCACCCGTCGACGGCCGCGCAATCCGGCTCGGCATCGAGCGACGCGAGGATTGCGTTGATGTCGGGCCGCGCGAAATGGCGGTCGATCCCGGCGCGCGCATCGGCCAGCGCCGACGTGTCCGGCGTCGGCACGACCTTGTGCGCGGCAGCCGCGTCGGCCACACAGGCGACGGCCTGCGCACCGCTGTCGATGCGCGCGCTGCGCAGCGTATCGAGCAGCGTCGGCAACGCGGCATCGGGCAGATAGACGTCGGCGAGCCGCGCGTACAGCGCACCGGCCGCGTCGAGCGTCGCGCCCGTCACGGCGAGATAACGACCGATCGCACCGGGCGCGCGCGCGAGAAACCAGCTCATCCCGACGTCCGGGAACAGGCCGATGCGCGTTTCGGGCATCGCCATCTTCGTCGAATCGGTCACGACGCGCAGGCCGCCCGTATGCCGCGCCGCCTGCGAAATACCCATGCCGCCGCCCATCACGACGCCGTGCATCAGCGCGATATAAGGCTTCGGATAGGTGAAAATCGTATGGTTCAGCGTGTATTCGTCGATGAAGAACGCGTCGATCGCATCGCGGTCGCCGCGCTGCCATGCGTCGTGGAAAAAGCGCACGTCGCCGCCCGCGCAGAACGCGCGCGGATGCGGACTGTGCACGACGACCGCAACCACCTCCGGATCGTCGCGCCACGCGTCGAGCGCCTGCTGCATCAGCCGGATCATGCCGCCCGACAATGCGTTCAATGCCTTCGGCCGGTTCAGTTCGAGAAAACCGATGCGGTTCGCGACATAGGCGCGCACGTCGGGCTGGGCGGATTCGGCGGAAACGGCGGCGGAAGTGGAATCGGTCATGAGGGCCATCCGGCAAATGGCAGTCGCACGTTCAGTGCGACTGCATCTTCGAGAACAGGTTCAGCACCACGACGCCCGAGATGATCAGCCCTAGGCCGATCACCGCCGGCACGTCCGGCACCTGACGATAGAGCAGCATCGCGACGAGCGTGATCAGCACGATGCCGGCGCCCGACCAGACTGCATAGATGATGCCGACGGGCATCGTACGCAGCGTCAGCGACAGACAGTAGAACGCGATGCCGTAACCGGCGACGACGAGCGCCGACGGCCAGAAGCGCGTGAAGCCGTCCGCCGCGCGCAGCGCGGACGTGCCGACCACTTCCGCGACGATCGCGATCGCGAGCCATGCGTATCCGGGAAGCTGCATCGCTCAGCTCCTTGCGAGGGCCAGCACGGCGTAGTCCTGGCCGAGCTCGGCACACAGCGCCTCGACGACGAATTCGTGGTCCGCGCGCTGCGGCAGCCCCGACGCGGTGATCGAGCCGATCACGCCGGCACCCGCGACGGTCAGCGGAAACGAACCGCCGTGCGGCGAATATTCGGCGATCGGCAACCCGTGCTTGTCCGCCAGCGTCGCGCCGGCCTGCTGCATGCGCAGGCCGATCGCATACGAGCTGCGCCGGAAATGCGCAACGACGTTGCGCTTGCGGCGCACCCAGTCGGCGTTGTCGGGGGTAGCACCGGCGAGTGCCGCATAGAACAGCGGCTGGCCGAACGTGACGATGTCGATCGCGATGGCATGGCCGCGCGACGTCGCGAGCGCATGCATCCGGTTGCCGAGCGCCCACGCGCGGGCCGGGTCGAAATGGGGAAACACGAGCGCCTGTTCCTGCGCGCCGATCGATTGAAGATCGTGAGCGATGTCCATGAATCCGTCGATGCAATAAGGTGAGCCGCAGCGGTGCCAATGCGATCGCGCACGGCGCCGCTACCGAAGAGACGAAACAAACCGCTCGATTCTAGCGCACGCGCCCACCGTACCGTCCCCACGAGACGCGACACGCGATTGTCAGAAAGTGCTTGCACGCGCTCGGGTAACTCCTTATAATTCATTTCTTCGACGGACGCGGGGTGGAGCAGTCTGGCAGCTCGTCGGGCTCATAACCCGAAGGTCGTAGGTTCAAATCCTACCCCCGCAACCAACGTCCAGATTCATGCAAAAAGCCCGGCCCAGCGCCGGGCTTTTTGTTTTTCCGTAGCCGATCCCCACACCCTCTTCGCGCACGCATGCCGCTTCGCACGGCACGCCGCCCGCATGTGCAGGCGTTCGAGAATGCCGCGCCCCGGTGATACACTCGCATCACCTCGTCCCTTCCACTCGACATGAAATTCTGCTCCGTCTGCGGTCACGAAGTCATCGCGCGCATTCCTCCGGGCGACAACCGCGAGCGCTTCGTCTGCGATCACTGCGGCACGATCCATTACCAGAATCCGCGCAACGTCGTCGGCACGGTCCCGGTCTGGGGCGACCAGATCCTGCTGTGCCGCCGCGCGATCGAACCGCGCTACGGATTCTGGACGCTGCCCGCGGGCTTCATGGAAATGGGCGAGACGACGGCCGAAGCCGCCGCGCGCGAAACGCTCGAGGAAGCCGGCGCGCGCGTCGAGGTACAGAACCTGTTCACGCTGCTCAACGTGCCGCACGTGCACCAGGTCCACCTGTTCTACCTCGCGCGGCTCACCGATCCGGGTTTCGAAGCCGGCGAGGAAAGCCTCGAAGTGAAGCTGTTCGACGAAGCCGACATCCCGTGGGACGAAATCGCGTTCCCGACCGTCAGCCAGACCCTGCGATTCTTCTTCGCCGATCGCGCCGCCGGCGACTACGGCGTGCACACCGGCGATATCTTCCGCTCGCTGCGCAACGGCTGAGCTCGCCCCCATGGTCCCCTGGCTCGGCCCGGACGATCCGTTTCCGCCCATCGAACGCGCGCTCGGTCCCGCGACCGGCGCGCCCGGGCTGCTCGCCGCGAGCGCCGACCTGCTGCCGTCGCGCCTCATCGATGCGTACCTGCGCGGCATCTTCCCGTGGTACTCGGACGGCCAGCCGGTGCTGTGGTGGAGCCCCGACCCGCGCATGATCCTCCTGCCGGCCGAATTCAAGGTGTCGCCGTCGCTGCGCAAGACGCTGAAGCGCGTGCTGCGCGAGCCCGCATGGGAAGTGCGCGTCGATCACGACTTTCCGGGCGTGATGCGCGCCTGCGCGCAGGCGCCGCGCCGCGGGCAGCGCGGCACGTGGATCACGGCGGAGATCATCGACGCCTATACGTCGCTCTACCGCTCCGGCAACGCGCACAGCATCGAGACATGGCACGACGGGCGCCGCGTCGGCGGCCTGTACGGCGTGTCGTTCGGGCGGATGTTTTTCGGCGAATCGATGTATGCGGATGCCACCGACGCATCGAAAATCGCGCTGGCCGCGCTCGTCGCCCATCTTCGCGACCAGGGGCTGGAGATGATAGACTGCCAGCAGAATACGTCGCATCTAGCGTCGCTCGGCGGCCGCGAGATCGCACGCAAGGCCTTTGTCGCTCACGTGCGCCGCGCGGTAGCCGAACCGCCGATTCCGTGGCAGTTCGACAAGCGCGTGCTCGCCGCGCTGACGGGCCCCGCCGAAACGGCGGCGCCCTCCGGGATCGAGCGCTAGCGCGGCACTCCTTCCCTGCATCGAGAGCTGCCCATGACTCACCCGACTGAGCTGCCGCTTTCACCGCTTTCGGCGCTGCAATTCTATGCAACGGCGCCCTATCCGTGCAGCTATCTGGACGGCCGTATCGCGCGCTCGCAAGTCGCGACGCCGAGCCACCTGATCAACTCGGACATCTACACCGAACTCGTGAAGGCCGGCTTCCGGCGCTCGGGCGTCTTCACGTATCGCCCGTACTGCGACGGCTGCCGCGCCTGCGTACCTGTGCGCGTGCCCATCGACGCGTTCGTGCCGTCGCGCACACAGCGCAGGATGTGGAAACGGCACCGCGCGCTCGTCGCGACGGTCTCGCCGCTGCACTACGACGAAGAACACTACGCGCTCTACATGCGCTACCAGTCCGCGCGTCACGCGGGCGGCGGAATGGATCGCGACAGCCGCGACCAGTACGAGCAGTTCCTGCTGCAGAGCCGGATCAACTCGCGCCTCGTCGAATTCCGCGACCTCGACGCCCCGGGCGGCGAGCGCGGCAAGCTGCGCATGGTCAGCATGATCGACATCCTCGGCGACGGACTGTCTTCCGTCTACACGTTCTTCGAGCCCGACGACCGGCACACGAGCTACGGCACCTACAACATCCTGTGGCAGATCGAGCAGGCGAAGAGCCTGGGCCTGCCGTACGTGTACCTCGGCTACTGGATCCGCGAGAGCCCGAAGATGGCGTACAAGGCGAACTTCCACCCGCTCGAAGGGCTGATCGACGGCCGCTGGAAGATACTCGATCCGGAACGGGTCGACCTGCCGCCCGTCGATGCGGCACTGGCCCGCGCGCCGTTGCCGGGCGGGCATTCCGGCTCGGGCTGACGCGCACCGCGGGGCTGCGAAGCGAAGCACGCCCCTGCCGCGCAACTCCCGGTAAAATAGCGGGTTGTCATTCATTCCGGCTGCCCGCCCAATTCCCGTGTTCAGTTCCCTCTATCCGCTGGCCCGCGCATCCCTGTTCAAGATGGATGCGGAAGACGCTCACCACCTCACGCTGCGCGCGCTCGGCGCGGCCGGCCGCACGGGCCTCGCCTGCGCGCTGTCGGCCCGCGTGCCCGACGCGCCGCGCACCGTGATGGGGCTCACGTTCCGCAACCCGGTCGGCCTCGCGGCCGGCCTCGACAAGGACGGCGCGGCCATCGACGGCCTCGCGGCGCTCGGCTTCGGCTTCATCGAGGTCGGCACGGTCACGCCGCGCCCGCAGCCCGGCAACCCGCGCCCGCGGATGTTCCGCCTGCCGCAAGCCGAAGCGCTGATCAACCGGATGGGCTTCAACAACCACGGCGTCGACCAGTTCGTGAAGAACGTCCAGGCCGCCCGCTATCGCGGCATCCTCGGCCTGAACATCGGCAAGAACGCCGATACGCCGATCGAACGCGCGGCCGAGGACTACCTGTACTGCCTCGAACGCGTATACCCGTTCGCGAGCTACGTGACGATCAACATCTCGTCGCCGAACACGAAAAACCTGCGCCAGCTGCAGGGCGCGGGCGAGCTCGACGCGCTGCTCGCGGCGCTCAAGGACAAGCAGCAGCGCCTCGCCGACCTGCACGGCAAGCTCGTGCCGCTCGCGCTGAAAATCGCACCCGATCTCGACGACGAACAGGTCAAGGAAATCGCCGACACGCTGCTGCGCCACAAGATCGAAGCGGTGATCGCCACCAACACGACGCTGTCACGCGCGGCCGTCCAGGGCCTGCCGCACGCGGACGAAGCCGGCGGCCTGTCGGGCCGCCCGGTGTTCGACGCGTCGAACGAAGTGATCCGCAAGCTGCATGCCGAAGTCGGCAGCGAAGTGCCGATCATCGGCGTCGGCGGCATTTTCTCGGGCGAGGACGCCCGAGCGAAGCTCGCGGCCGGCGCGTCGCTGGTCCAGCTTTATACGGGCTTCATCTACCGCGGCCCCGCGCTCGTCTCGGAATGCGTGAAGGCGATCGCCCGCAGCGCACCGCGTAAGTAATATAGGCATAAACAAACGATATTTATCGACCGATTGCATTTTTGCTATCATCGGTCGCACTATCGGAACAGAGCCCCGCTGGGGCAAGGAAGCTCACACGATGAAATTTTCGCTGCTGAAGAAGCTGCTGGTTGCGGGCCTGATCGGCTCGTCGTTCGCCGCCGCCACCGCGCATGCGGCCGATCTCCTCGACCAGGTGAAACAACGCGGCACGCTGCGGATCGGCCTCGAGGGCACGTTCCCGCCGTTCAACTCGAAGAACCCGCAAGGCGAGCTCGTCGGCTTCGACGTCGACGTCGCGAAGGCCGTCGCCGCGAAGCTCGGCGTGAAGGCCGAGTTCGTGACGACCGAATGGAGCGGCATCATCGCGGGCCTGCAGGCCGGCAAGTTCGACGTGATCGCCAACCAGGTCGGCATCACCGACAAGCGCAAGGAGACGCTCGACTTCTCGCCGGCGTACACGTATTCGTCCGCGCAACTGATCCAGCGCAAGGACGACTCGCGTGACTTCAAGTCGCTGGAAGACCTGAAGGGCAAGAAGCTCGGCGTCGCGCTCGGCACGAACTACATGGACATGGCGAAGTCGGTGCCCGGCATCGACGTGAAGACGTACCCGGGCGCGCCCGAGTACCTGCGCGATCTCGCGGCCGGCCGCCTCGACGCAGCGCTCAACGACCGCCTGATGCTCGCGTACCTGACGAAGAATTCGCAGCTGCCGCTGCGCCCGGGCGCGAACGTCGGCTCGGCGAACCCGTCGGGCATCCCGTTCAAGAAGGGCAACCCGAAGTTCCAGAAGGCAATCGACGACGCGATGGCCCAGCTCGCGGCCGACGGCACGTTCACGAAGATCTCGGACAAGTGGTTCGGCATCGACGTGACGAAGCCGATCAAGTAAGCACGCCTGCATTTCCCGCCTGACGGCGGGCCGGACAGGGCGGCATCCGCAACGATGCCGCCCTTTGCTTTATTCGTCCGGTTTATGATTGCGCTTTCGCGCACGCATCCGATTCGTATTCCATGTCGACAACGTCCCTGCTCGTCCAATCGCTGCCGGTGCTCGCCCAGGGCGCCGTACTGACCGTCAAGTTCGCCGTGCTGTCGATGGTGTTCGGCCTGCTCGGCGCTGTCGTGCTCGCGATGATGGGCATCCGGCAGAGTGAGCCGCTCGACGGCTTCGAACGCATCTGGGTCAATGCGCTCGCGTGGCTCGCGCGCGCGTACGTGAGCCTGATGCGCGGCACGCCGCTGCTCGTGCAGATCTTCGTCATCTACTACGGGCTGCCGAGCCTCGGCATCTCGCTCGAACCGACGCCGGCCGGCGTCATCGCGCTGTCCGCGAACGTCGCGGCTTACATGTCCGAAAGCATGCGCGGCGCAATCAACGGCATCCACCGCGGCCAGTGGCTCGCGTCGTACAGCCTCGGGCTGTCGTGGGGGCAAACGCTGCGCTACGTGATCGGCCCGCAGGCGCTGCGCATCGCGGTGCCGAGCCTGTCGAACAGCCTGATCAGCCTGATCAAGGACACGTCGCTCGTGTCCGTGATCACCGTGACCGAATTGCTGCGTAGCGCGCAGGAAGTGATCGCGGCGACCTACCAGCCGCTGCCGCTCTATCTCGCCGCCGCGGCCGTGTACTGGATCCTGTGCCAGATCCTCGAATGGGCGCAGCGCTGGTACGAAAAGCGCCTGTCGCTGCCGTCGCGGCACTGAGCGCACGCCATCCGCCGGGCCGCGCACGCGGGCCCGGCACCTTCGTTCCCGCCTACTCGCCCGAATAGCGCACGCCGAGCGCGGCACGCGCGGCATCGGTCATCGCGATCATCTGCCGCGAATGGTCGTGCGTCATGATCGGGCTTTCGGTTTCGCCTGCGCGCAGCAGGTCGCAGAAATGCGCGGTCTCGTAGTTCAGCCCGCCGCCTTCGGCCGGCGCGTCGAGTTCGACGGTGCGCCCGTCCGCATAACGGATCGTCGCGCGCGCGGGGTTCCACCATTTCTCGTGAATCGTCACGTGCCCGCCGGCCGCGGCGATCAGCGCATCGCCGCGCCCCATCACGTCGAGCCCGCAAAAGAGCTGCGCGATCCCGCCGTTCGCATGCAGGCTGTTCAGGCTCGCGAACATGTCGACGCCCGTCGCGCCGACGCGGCCGAGCGTCTGCACGTCGAGCGCCGCGCCGAGCCAGTCGACCGCGAGAAACGCCTCGTAGATCCCGATATCGAGCAGCGCGCCGCCCGCGCGATCGAGGCGATAGACGGAATGGTCGCCGGGTACCGACGACGATGCGCACCCCGCGCGCACGAGCCGGATCTCGCCGATCGGATCGTCATGCAGGTGCGCACGCAGCTGGCGGTACAGCGGAAAGAACGGCGGCTTCATCGCTTCCATGAAAAGCCGTCCGGCGTCGCGTGCCGCACGCAGCACGGTATCGAGTTGCGCCGCGTTCAGCGTCGCGGGCTTTTCGCACAGCACGGCCTTGCCGGCGACAAGTGCGGCCAGCGTGTACTGCGCGTGACTGTCATGGAGCGTCGCGATGTAGACCGCGTCGATGTCGCTCGCGAGGAGTGCTTCGAGGCTCGCGGCAGGCGTGCCGCCGCATGTCTCGCAAAAGGCTGCCGCTGCGTCGGCGCGGCGGGCCCAGGCACCGTCGAGCGTGGCGCCCGGCACGTGCGCGAGGCTTTGCGCGAAGCGGCGCGCGATGCTGCCTGCGCCGACGATGCCGAAGCGCACCGGGCGGTGGTCGTTGTCGTTCATCCTGATCTTCCGTGTCGGTCGTATGACGGTAGCCGGCACGCTGCCGGCCGGCCGTCATGATAAACGGCTCACCGGCACACGGATGAGCGACGCGAGCAGCGTCAGGCACGCACGGGCACGTCGACGGAGAAATCGCGCGAGATCTCGTCGGCGCTGAAATCGATCAGCGCGAGCGAAGCCGCTTCGGCTTCGCGCGGATCGCGCCGTTCGATCGCATCGACGACACGCGCATGCGCCTTCACCGCGATCTCGTGCGCGCCTTCCTTCTGCACGACGCGCGGATTCACGAGACGCACCGCACCGCGCACGATCGCCGCCATCTGCTGGAAGAACTGGTTGCCGCTCGCCTGCACGATCCGCGTGTGCAGCAACTCGTCCGCCGTGTCGTAGCCGGGATCGCCGGGCTGCAGCACCTTGAACGCATCGAACGCTTCGCGGATCCCGGCGATGTCGGCCGCGGTCGCACGCACCGCCGCCTGCGCGGTCGCGCGCGGTTCGATCAGCATTCGAAATTCGATGACGTCGCGCATGAACTGCGGATCGGGTTTTGCCCGAAATCGCCAGCTCACGACGTCTTCGTCGATCATTCGCCAGTCGCGCATCGGCCGCACGCGCGTGCCGACTTTCGGCCGCACGTCCAGCATGTCGCGCGCAAGCAACATCGACAACGCTTCCCGCATCACCGTGCGACTCACGTCGAACTCTTTCGACAGCACGTCCTGTGGCGGCAAGATGCCGCCGTACTTGTCTTCGACGATACCCGAGACAAGCCCATCCATCACTTTGGCGACCAGTGACCGGTCTTTGCCCTGCTCCATGACACCTCCCCGTGCGTCGATTTGCGAACATCTGCTCCGCAGTTCCGCCGGCCCTGGTTACTACTGTTCTTATGATCTATAAGTTGATGAGTTCGAGGATATTTCGCTATCTGGTAAACACCTGACAGGGTTATCCCTCTTTTTGACGGGGTGATTTATAAGGCTACAAAAAAGGCCCGGGAAGCGCGCTGCGCCTGCCGGGCCGTGATTTCCACAAGATTTAAACATGCAGTCCATTACGGGTTCCTGATACCGTTACGGACTGCTTCTCATTCAGCTCGATTCGGCCGAATAAACGATCGTTTCAACGCCGTTTTCCGTGCCGAGCAAGCACAGATTCGCGCCGCGCTCGGCAAACAACCCGACGGTCACGACGCCCGGCCATCCGTTCACCTGCGCTTCGAAGCCGCGCGGATCGGCGATCTGCAGCCCCTTCACGTCGATGATCTCGTTGCCGTTGTCGGTGATGTACGGTGCGCCGTCCTTCGTCACGCGCAGCACGGGCACGCCGCCGAGCGCGGTCACGCGCCGGCCGATCGCCGTGCGCGCCATCGGCACGACCTCGATCGGCAGCGGGAACGCGCCGAGCACCGGCACGCGCTTGCTGGCGTCGGCGATGCAGACGAACGTGTCGGCCACCGACGCGACGATCTTCTCGCGCGTGAGCGCGCCGCCGCCGCCCTTGATCATCGCGCCGCTCGCGTCGATCTCGTCGGCGCCGTCGACGTACACCTGCAGCGAGTCGACCTCGTTCAGGTCGAACACCTTGATGCCGTGCGATTTCAGGCGTTCGGTCGTGGCGACGGAACTCGACACGGCGCCGCGATAGCGCGACTTGACGACGGCGAATGCGTCGATGAAGCAGTTGGCGGTCGAGCCGGTGCCGACGCCGATCACGGCGCCTTCCGGCACGTTCTGGATCACGTAATCGGCGGCGGCCTGGCCGACGAGGCGTTTGAGTTCGTCTTGAGTCATGGCGTGGAAATGCTGTGGGATTGCGGAAAACCGCCAGTTTACCGGACTCGGATGACGGCCCGCGTTTTTCGGCGCGCGGTGCGCCGTGCGTTCAGGGTGCGACCGCCGCTGGCGCGTTGTCCATCGGCTGCGTGCCGGGGAAGTATTTGTCGAGCAGCGCCTGGGCGATCGCGTCGCTTTCGGCGTCCGGATTGCCCGCATAGTCGGACGGACGGAAATGCATCTGGAACGCCGCGAATACGCGCCGCGTGCGCGCGTCGAGCACGCCGTCGGTCGGCACGTCGTAGCCGTAGCGCGCGAGCTTGAGCTGCAGTTCGCGCACATCGACCAACGCGTGCGGATCGCGGCCGCCGAGCCGGGCGGCCACGGTTGCATCGTCCGGCCACGCGCCGACGCCGGCCAACGCGAGCGCATGCCACGGGAACAGCGGACCCGGATCGATCTTGCGTTGCGGCGCGATGTCGCTGTGCCCGACCACGCGCGTCGGCGGGATCGCGTAGCGTACGACGATGTCCTTCGACAGGCGGGTCAGCGCATCGATCTGTTCGGGCGAATACGGCTGCCAGGTGCGATTCTGCGGATCGAGCGGCCCGCGGTTCACGTTTTCGATGCCGATCGACGCCGCGTTCAGTTCGGTCGCGCCCTGCCACTCGCTGACGCCCGCGTGCCATGCGCGCATCGATTCCGGAACGAGCTGGTAGACGACGGGCATCCCGTGTTCGATGCGCGGCTGCGGCGGCACGACGTAATGCACGCTGACCGAATCGCCCGTCAGCGTGCGCAGCGACTTCGCTTCGTCGCTTTCGGTGTAATGCATCACGAGAAAGCGGATCCGCGAATCGGCACCGCGCGCGTACAGGCTCGTGTCGGCGTAGTAGGTGCCGCGTTCGACGAGCGACGGCGACGTGCAGGCAGCCAGCAGGCATAGCACGGCGCATGATGCGCCGAGGCGAAACAGGGTCATCGGTCGCAAGTTCCGGAGAGCCGCGTGCCGCATCGCATCGCGGCACGCGTCGTTCGGGTCATGCCAGGCACGCGCACATCGCGCGAGACAGGATGCGTCAGCCCTTCACGCGCCGCTGGCGCACGGCTTCGTACAGGCACACGCCGCTTGCGACCGACACGTTCAGGCTTTCCACGCTGCCGGCCATCGGGATGCTCATCACCTCGTCGCAGGTGTCGCGCGTGAGCCGGCGCATGCCTTCGCCTTCCGCGCCCATCACGAGCGCGACGGGGCCGTCGAGCTTCGTATCGTAGAGCGTCGCCGACGCCTCGTCCGACGTGCCGATGATCCACACGCCGGCTTCCTTCAGCTCGCGCAGCGCACGCGCGAGGTTCGTCACCGTGATGTACGGCACCGTATCGGCCGCGCCGCTCGCCACCTTGGCCGCGGTCGCGTTCAGGCCGACCGCACGGTCGCGCGGCGCGATCACCGCGTGCGCGCCGGCGGAATCGGCAACGCGCAGGCACGCGCCGAGGTTGTGCGGATCGGTGACGCCGTCGAGCACGAGCAGCAGCGCGGGGCCCTGGATGCCGTCGAGCAGCTCGGACAGGTTCTGCGCGAGCGGCACGTCCTCGACACGCGCGACGACGCCCTGGTGGCGCTCGGTATGGGCGAGGCCCCACAGGCGCGTTTCGTCGGCCGCGATCAGCCGCACGCCCGCTTCCTTCGCGGTGTGCAGGAAGTCCTGCATGCGGCGGTCGCGGCGCGTCTGGTCGTACAGCACCTCCGCAACCGTCGATGCATCGTGCCGCAAACGTGCGGTCACCGCATGAAAACCGTAAAGAACCTTCAGACGTGACATGACTGGAACAACCTTCGATCAAACGTGCGGCCGTGCGACGCGCGCAGCCGCGATCCATGGAAAAGGAAAGCGCCGCGTTGCCGGCCGATGACCGGTGACGCGGCGTCTCTCGATACTGCAGGGCGTGCGCTTGCGCCGCCCCGAACGCTCAATACTTCTTGCGGGCGCGTGCCTTCTTCGCGGTCGGCTTCGCCGTCGCACCGCCGCTGCCGCCGCTGCCGCCCTTCTTGCGTGCGGCACGCGCTTCCTTCACCGCGACGCTCGGTGCGCTTGCGGCCTTCTTGCGGCGCGGCGCGAGCTCTTCCGCCTGCGGCAGCGCACGCACGCGCGGGCCGTTGCGATCGGCGCCGGCACCTGCGCCTGCAGCAGCCGGCGCGGGCGACGGGCGCGGCGCCTTCACCGGCGTATCGCGCACGAGGCGGAAATCGATCTTGCGCGCGTCGAGATCGACGCGGCTCACCTGCACGCGCACGCGGTCCGACAGGCGATAGCGGATGCCCGTCCGTTCGCCGCGCAGCTCATTCTTGATCTCGTCGTACTGGAAGTAGTCCGAGCCGAGTTCCGTGACGTGCACGAGCCCTTCGATGAACAGCGTGTCGAGCTGCACGAAGATGCCGAACGACGTGACGCCGTTCACCATCCCGCCGTATTCCTCGCCGAGCTTGTCGCGCATGAAGTAGCACTTGAGCCATGCCTCGACGTCGCGCGACGCTTCGTCCGCACGCCGCTCGTTCGCCGAGCAATGCAGGCCGAGCTCTTCCCAGATCGCCGTGTTCGAGCGCGAGCGGTTGCGCGCTTCGTCGTCGGCCTGCTGCATCGCGCGGGCGCGCGGCGACAGCGCGGTGTTCAGCTCGAAGCCCTCCGGCGCCTTCGGCACGTACTTCTTGCCGGACAGGATCGAATAGATCGCGCGGTGCGTGAGCAGGTCGGGATAACGACGGATCGGGCTCGTGAAGTGCGCATACGCCTCGTAAGCGAGACCGAAGTGGCCGATGTTGTCCGGGCTGTAGACGGCCTGCTGCATCGAACGCAGCAGCATCGGCTGCAGCATCTGCGCGTCGGGCCGGTCGCGGATCTGCGCCATCAGCGCCGCGTAGTCGCTCGCATGCGGCTTGTCGCCGCCGCCGAGCGACAGGCCCATGCCGCGCAGGAACGCACGCAGGTTCTCGAGCTTCTCCGGCGTCGGCCCCGCGTGCACGCGGTACAGGCCCGCATGCTTGTTGCGCTTCAGGAAGTCGGCCGCGCAGACGTTCGCGGCCAGCATGCATTCCTCGATCAGCTTGTGCGCATCGTTGCGCTGCCGCGGCACGATCTGCTCGATCTTGCCCTGCGAGTTGCAGACGATGTAGGTCTCGGTCGTGTCGAAATCGATCGCGCCGCGCTTCTGCCGTGCGGCGAACAGCGACTTGTAGACGCCGTACAGGTTCTGCAGGTGCGGCAGCAGGTCCGCGCGGCGCGCGGCCTCCGGCCCCTTCGTGTTCGACAGCACGGCCGCCACTTCGGTGTACGTAAGGCGCGCAGCCGAATGGATCACGGCCGGATAGAACTGGTACGCCTTGATCTCGCCGCGCGCGGTGATCACCATGTCGCACGCGAGCACGCAGCGGTCAACTTGCGGGTTCAGCGAGCACAGGCCGTTCGACAGTTTCTCCGGCAGCATCGGGATCACGCGGCGCGGGAAATAGACCGACGTGCTGCGCTCGAGCGCGTCGGCATCGAGCCCGTTGCCCGGCTGTACGTAGTACGACACGTCGGCGATCGCGACGATCAGCCGGAAGCCGTCGCCGCGACCGACCTTGACCGGCTCGCAGTAAACGGCGTCGTCGAAGTCGCGTGCGTCCTCGCCGTCGATCGTCACGAGCGGCACGTCGCGCAGGTCGACGCGGAAACGCAGGTCGGCCGGCCGCACCTTGTCGGGCAGCGCGGCGGCTTCGTCGAGCGCCGGCTGGCTGAATTCATGCGGCACGCCGTACTTGCGCACCGCGATTTCGATTTCCATGCCCGGATCGTCGATGTCGCCGAGCACTTCGACGACGCGGCCGAGCGGCTGTGAATGACGGCTCGGGAAATCGGTCAGCTCGACGACGACGACCTGCCCGACCTTCGCCTTCTTCACGTTCTGCGTGATCAGGATGTCGTGGCCGATGCGCTTGTCTTCCGGCGCGACGATCAGCGCGCCGTTCTCGTTGAGCAGGCGGCCGATCACGCGCTTGTTCGCGCGCTCGGTGACTTCGACGACATGCCCTTCCGGCCGGCCGCGGCGATCGTAGCCGACGATCCGCGCGAGCACGCGGTCGTTGTGCATCACCTTCTGCATTTCGCCGTTCGGCAAAAACAGGTCGTCCTGGCCGTCGTCGCGGATCACGAACCCGTAGCCGTCGCGATGCCCTTGCACGCGCCCTGCGACGAAATTCGACGGATGAGTCAACTGGTAGTGGCCGCGCTTGTCGAGGCGGATCTGGCCGTCGCGCTCCATCGCGGCGACACGCCGGAAGAACCCTTCGCGCTCCTGACGCTTGATCGACAGTGCTTCGGCGATGTCGTTGGCAGCCAGTGGCGCATCGCTCGTACGCAGCACGCCGAGAATTTCTTCACGGCTCGGAATGGGGTACGGATATTTGCTCAAGGGTTTGTCGATGATTGTTCTCGTTGCGTTGACTGATGGTGCACGGCATCAACATAGAGGTGTCCGTCAGACAGTTCTATATTGACGGCGGCGGGTCATTCTATCACCCGCCTGTGTCGCCAAATGACCGGAATGCCGCGGGCGGGCGCGACGGCGGCCGGTTTGCGATGCATCGCAAAAAAGTGTTGACACGAATAATTGGGGCGCTATAATTTCGCTTCTTTGCAGCAAGCAGCTACTGCAAAACGTGCCCAGGTGGCGGAATTGGTAGACGCACTAGGTTCAGGTCCTAGCGGTGGCAACACCGTGGAGGTTCGAGTCCTCTCCTGGGCACCACTTATATTTAAAAAGGTCGGCTTCTAGCCGGCCTTTTTCTTTTTCAGGCCCAGGAAGCAAAGCGCCTGCGCGCTTTGCGGGAGGACTCGAAAGGCTGCGCTTGCAAGCGCAGCCGGGGTCGCGCTCGTGTGACCGAGTCCTCTCCTGGGCACCACTTGTTTTCTAAAAAGGTCGGCTTCTAGCCGGCCTTTTTTCATTTCCGACTCGGGAAAAAGAGCGACTTACTCGCCGATGAACCTGCGCAGCAACCGGCACGGCTCGTCGAACCCGGCCTTCATGAATTTCCGCAGGCGCGCGGATTGAGCGCCTGCGGTGCGATCTCCGGACTCTGCGCGGCGACCGCCTCCCCGCCCACCCTTATGCCCGCCAGTCGGATCGATAGCAGAATTTATCGGTTATCGCCCGCCCTCCCCGTTGGTACGTTAGCCGGCCCGCTTCATTGCAACGAACCCAACGAGGAGCACGATTCATGACGTCGATGAACCGCCGCGCGTTCGCGCGCGCGATGCTGGCCGCAGGCCTCACTGCGGCGGGCGTCCGAACGCACGCCGAGACCACGCCTGCCGCATTGCGCATCGGCTACCAGAAGTCGTCGACGCTCATCACACTGCTCAAGACGCGCGGCACACTCGAGCAGGCGCTTGCGCCGCTCGGCCTGCGCGTGTCGTGGCATGAATTCGCGAGCGGGCTGCCGCTGACCGAAGCGCTCAACGTCGGCGCCGTCGATTTCAGCGCCGACGTCGCCGACACGGTCCCGGTCTTCGCGCAGGCCGCGCATGCGCGTTTCGTGTACGTCGCGCAGGAAGCGCCGTCGCCGAAGGCACAGGCGATCGTCGTCAAGCAGGACAGCACACTTCGAACGCTCGCCGATCTCAAGGGCAAGCGCATCGCGGTCACGAAGGCGGCCGGCAGCCACTACCTGCTGCTCGCCGCACTCGCACGCGCAAAGCTCACGCCCGCCGACGCGGCGATCCACTACCTGACGCCCGCAGATGGCCGCGCAGCGTTCGAGCGCGGCAGCGTGGACGCATGGATCACGTGGGATCCGTATGTCGCGTCGGTCGACCGGAATCCCGACGTGCGGATTCTGGCCGACGGCAACGGACTCGCGTCGTACCAGCGCTACTACCTCGCATCGAGCAGTTTCGCCGCCGCGCGGCCCGACGTTGTCCAGATCCTGTTCGACCAGTTGTCGCAAGCCGGCGCGTGGTTGCGCGACCATCCGCAGGAGGCCGCGAATACGCTTGCGCCGATCTGGGGGCTCGACGCGGCGGCTATCGCACGCGCGAACGCGCGACGCAGTTACCTCGTCCGAGCAGTGGTCGCGCAAAACTTCGGCGAACAGCAGAAGATCGCCGACACGTTCCTCGCGGCCGGACTGCTGCCGGCACGCGTCGATACAGGCCAGGCGCAGCGCTGGAATTTCGCGGCAAAACGCGCGGATCCGGTCGGCGCGTGAGACTCCGTCGCACAAGGATGCAATATTTTTATCGCTTCGGATGAAATTGTGTTGACAGACTTCGAAGACACGCTAGAATAGCGGTCTTCGCATCGCAGCAAGCGAAACGTGCCCAGGTGGCGGAATTGGTAGACGCACTAGGTTCAGGTCCTAGCGGTGGCAA
>NZ_JBYSWZ010000021.1:38415-130331 GCF_058781685.1 Burkholderia sp. FW306-1C-G01B | reverse complement strand
GCCCTTGCCGTCGCGTTGCCGTGCGAACCGCCCGGGCGACGCTGCGAACCGCCGCGCGCCGGACCTGCGGCGCGGCGCGCGCGACGGCCGGCAGCGCCCGGCGCACCAACATGCCGGCCAGCACGGGCGCCGCGGCGTCGATGCCGTCCTCGTCGAGGCCGTCGATCATCTCGTCGAACACCTCGAACTCGTCGGCGCCGTCGGCCAGCAGGCGGCCGGCGACGTTGGCGATGCGGCCGATCATCTGCGCCTGCGGAATCGGAATCATGCTGGCGAGCGGTCCGACCACGCGCGCCGCGCTGCCGATGCCGCGCCCGACGCTGCGCGCAACGCGCGCCAGCCGGCGAAAGAATTCGTCGCCGTCGGCCGCGTCGAGCGCGTCGGCGACGAGATCGTCCATCGCGTCGAGCTCGTCGGCGCCATCCCATTCGCCGGCCGCGTCGAACTCGTCGCCTTCGTCCGCTTCGTCGGCAAACTCGAATCCGTCGCCTTCGTCGTATTCGTCGAACCCGGCGCCGCCGCCCGCGAGACCGGCGACGACATTGCCGATCCCGCCCAACACCCGGCTGAGGAATTCGTCATCGCCCTCGTCGCCATAGTCGCCCTCGTCGAAACCGTCTTCGTCGAACTCGTCGTAGGCTTGCGCCGAAGCGCGGGCCGGACCTTCTGCGGCTTCGTACATCAGGTCGTCCATTGCATCCGTTTCGAATCGGTCCATGGTGTGCTCCTTTCAGCGCCAAGCGTCAGTGAGAGGTGATCGTCAGCGTGACCGGGCCGTCGATATGGAAACTTCGGCTCCGGCCGATGCGGGCGCTCCGCAACCCGTGTCCCATGTGCGCGGGACACACGAGCGGGCGCGGGGCGCCCTGCTGGACCGCGCTGCGGATCAGGCGCGGATTCTGTGCGAGCTGCCGGGCGGCGCGCGGCAGCTCGCGGCGGACGAGCCGCACGGCTTGCTGCGGCGTCGGCAGCTGACGTTGCGCCGCCGCGGCCGCGGCATGCGTCAGGCGCGGCAACGCGCGCACTGCATGCGGCGAGCGCGACCTCGCCAGCTCGCGCGCCGCGGCCGCGACGCCTCGCACCAGCGCGCGGCGCGCAGCGGCCGACAGTTGCGCGGCGTTTCGAAAACCCAGCCCGCGTATGGCGGTGCGAGCCGCCAGGCCGACCATCGGGGGCAAGGCTTCGTCGACGCCGTCTTCGACGTAGAGGTCCGCCAGCGCATCGAAGGCTTCGTCCGCGCCGGCGCTCCGGCTCAGCAACTGGCTGATCTGCCCGAACAGGCCCTGAGCCCCGCCCGCCGCCTGGCCGAGCGAGCCGGCCGCACGTCGGGTCTGACGCGCGGCGCGGCCGACACGTCGCGCGACGTACCCGGCACGGCCGAGCATGTCGGCCGCGGCCGGCGCCCCTGCGACGCGCGCCAGCCTTGCCAGGGCAACAGCCGCCGGCGAGACGGCGTCCGCGACGCTGCCGATCCGGCCCGCGACGTCGTCTGTACGCCGGGCGAGCGCGCCGACCTGCCCTGCGACGCCTGCCGCCCTGCCCAGCCCGCGGCCGACCACGCCGGCCGCACGCCCCATGCCGCCCAGCAATCGTCCGATGAATTCATCGTCGTCCGCCGCGTCGAGTCCGTCGGCCAGCTCTTCTTCGAATGCGTTCCAAAGCGCCATGTCGTCGACGCCATGCACGTCGTCGGCCAGGTCCTCGCCCGCATCGCTCTCTTGCGCATCGACGGCGAAGTCGCTGCTTTCGTCGAACGATTCGTCGTCGAATGACTCGTCGCCGAATGATTCGTCGGCGCTCTGCTCGTCGAAACGCTCGAATGCATCCGTCTCGTCGGTCGTGCCGGCTTCGTCCGCCACGTCGCCATCGAAGGGCTCATCCATTGCATTTCTCCGCGATCGATTCGGGACAGCAGGAAACCGGGCGTGCAGTGCAGCCGGCGCACGGTCGACCGACACGTTGACCCCACTCTAGTGGAACGCCTGCGTTCGCAAATCGCCCGTTGCAGTCGATTCGTTCGCATTCGCCTCGTCGCGCTGACTCGCACGGACAACCGTATTAAGGCGACGCCGAAGAAGCACATACGAACGCTCGCCATTCACCGGCTTGACCCATTTGGGGTAGTGCGTTTGTGGCGCGATGCCGGCCTTGCATTTCATCTGACGTTGTGCCACAACGGAAAAGTCGCAGCCGCGGCGGACAGGTGCATCGCAACAGCGAAAACCGTCGCGCGGTCGAGCGCTCCAGCGATGGAAGGCCGAACGGGTAGCGCGCGACCGACCACGGATCGTTTCCGCTTGCCCGTTGCTCAGGACCGCGAATTCCGGAGACTGCGCCGCGCCTGTCGCGAGGACGCGCCGACACGGCAGATCGGGTGACGAATGCAGTGCTTCACGGGTTGCGCAGAGTCATGTGGCGGCGGGCCCGGCCAACAACGTGGGGGAGCCATTCCGTGCCGGTATCTCAACCCGATGACGAGCGGCTGCCCGACGCGAGCAGGCTCTGGATCGATCGGCCGGCAGCCGGGGCGCAACGGCCGTTCGTCGGCCGGGAGATCGGCGAAGTCGAGCTCGCGGGACGCAAGTGCCGTGTGCTGCTCGCCGACGGCGCGGGGCCAGTCGATTGCGATATCGACGAGACGAACGGCGCGCGCTCGGCCGGTGCGGAAGGTGAAATCGTCCGCTTCGAATTCGAGGGGCACCGCTATGTGCTGGTGGCCGAAGCACGCCGCCGCCGGGATGCCGCGCCGCTCGGCGACAACCCGTCCGGCATCGACATCGGCAGGCTGTTGAGCAGCCGTGAAATGCAGGTGGTCCAGTTGGTCTGCATGGGTTTCCTGACCAAACAGATTGCCGATCGCCTGCATATCAGCGAGTTCACCGTGCGCTCGTACCTGAAGACGATCTACGCGAAGCTGGGAGTGCGGTCACGCGCCGCATTGGTGTTTCGCTTCATGAAAACGTTCAATGCGGACGCGCCGTTCAGGGAGTGAAAATGAAAAAATCCGCGAAGCATCGGCTGTCGCGGATTTTTTTGCATGTTCCGGTGCGGGGCGGAATGGCGTGTGGTGCGTGAGGCCGGACTCGAACCGGCACACCCTTGCGGGCGTCAGGACCTAAACCTGGTGCGTCTACCAATTTCGCCACTCACGCGTGTCTCTATCACCTGCCAGCGCGTTGCGCACCGGCCCCGGGCCATCGCGCCGACATGCAAAACCGGCGCGCCCGATCAGGCGAACGCGAGATATTACCCGATCCGCACGGCATTGTCTGCATCGACCGGCGAGGTTCACGCGCCGGTGCTAGAATGCCGCGCTTGATGCTTCCGGCGGTGCGCAACCGCACGTCCCCCGATACCGCCCCCGACCCGATTCCGCACGTGAATTTCGACGACTACTGTCAGCAGAAAGCCGCGCCCGCCGGCTCCAGTGTCTACTACGCGTTGCGACAGGCGCCGTTCGCCGTCCAGCCGCGCCTCACGGCCCTCTTCGCGCTGCGCCGCGAACTCGAGGAGACCGTCAAGGAAACCAGCGACCCGACCGTCGGCCACACGAAGCTCGCGTGGTGGCACAAGGAACTCGCGGCACTGGCCGACGCTCAGCCGTCGCACCCCGTCACGAAGGCGATCGCGCGGCATCATCCGGCGATCGCCGCCGAGGCCGACGCGTTGCGCACGCTCGTCAACGGTTACGGGATGGACCTCGAACAGGCGCGCTACCTCGATTTCGCGAACCTGCAGCGCTACATCGCGCAGGTCGGCGGCACCTTCGCGTCGCTGGTCGCGCGCGCCAGCGCCGCGAACCCGGCCGACCCGCAGCCGTGGGCCGCGGACGCCGGCCACGCGCTGATGCTCGCGCAATTCGTGCAGGAACTCGGCAACGACGCGCGCCACGGCCGCATCTACCTGCCGATCGACGAACTGCAGCGCTACAACGTGACCGCGGCCGATCTGCTGAACCGCCGCTACAGCCCTGCCTTCACCGAGTTGCTGCAATTCCAGACGGCGCGTGCGCGCGAAGCGCTCGCGGCGGCCGATGCAGCAATCCCCGCCCCCGAACGCCGCACTCAGCGCACGCTGCGCGCGCAGATCGCATTGGCCGGCTCGCTGCTCGACGAAATCGAGCGCGACGGCTACCAGGTGCTGCACCAGCGCATCGCGCTGACGCCGATCCGCAAGCTGTGGATCGCGTGGCGCGCCGCACGCCGGCGCTGAACCTGACGCATTACGCCTTCAACAACGGCAGCGTGTCGAATCGCTGCTGCAGCACGCGCGTCGCATCAAGCCCCCACCACGGGCCAAGCACCGTCGCGTAGAGCTGGCGGAAATCGACCGCGACCGGCAGGTTGCCGTTGCCGTCGAGCCGCCCGAGCGCCGGCGGCGCGCCGTACAGGCCGCCCGCCACGCGGCCGCCCATCACGAAATGCGGCGCGGCCGTGCCGTGATCGGTGCCGTTGCTCTGGTTCTCGCGCACGCGCCGCCCGAATTCCGCATACGTCATCACGAGCGTCTGGTTCCAGCGCCCGAGTTCGATCAGCGCGCCGCGCATCGCGCTCATTCCTTCCGCGAACTGCTTGAGCAGCGCGGCCTGCTGCCCCGGCTGGTTCTGGTGCGTGTCGAAGCCGTTGAGCGTCAGGCGCAGCACCGCGACGCCATCCTGCGCACCGGGCCCGGACGCTTCGCATGCGGCCAGCACCTGCATCGCGGTCTTGACCGACGTGCCGAACGCGCCGGCCGGAAACGCCGTCCTGAATTCACGCATCCCGCCGCGCGGGCGCAGCCGGTCGGCTGCCTTCACGATGTCGTTCTCGACGTCGATGATGTGCGCAAGCGCCGGGTTCTGCTCGCGCAGCGACGACGGTTCGGCGAGCCGGGCCGCACGGATGAACTGCGCGGGATTGACGAGCGCGATCGCGCGCGCGCCGTTCGCGAGCGGCCCCATCTCGGCGCTGCCGAGCACGACGCCGTCCGCCGCGAAACCGGGCGGCACCGGCGCCTGCGCGAACGTGCGCGTGAGCCAGCCTTCGTGCAGGTACTGGTCCGAACGCGACGCGGTATCCCAGATCTCGATCGAGCGGAAATGCGACAGATTCGGCTGCGGATAACCGACGCCCTGCACGACCGCGACCTGCCCGTCACGCCACAGCGGCATCAGCGGCGCGAGCGACGGGTGCAGCCCGGTGTGCGCGTCAAGTTGCAGCACCTGCTCGCGCTTGATGCCGATGCCGCGCCGGAACTGGTAGTACAGCGGGTCCGCATACGGCACCACCGTGTTGAGGCCGTCGTTGCCGCCCTTCAGCTCGACGAGGATCAGCACGTTCGCATACCCGGCCGCCGGTTGCCTGCCGGCCGGCGCCACCGAGGCCGCCAGCGCGGGCGACTGCCACATCGACACGCCCGCCGCGGCAGCGGCGCCCGTCAGCGTCAGAAAATCACGTCGGTTCATCGCACATCCTTTGGTTCGCCGCCCGGCACCTTTGCCGCACCGGCGCTCCGATTCGTCTTCGTTTGCATCATTTCAGTTGATAGGCCGGATCCATCAGCAGCGCTTCGAGATACGCGCTGCCGGTCGAATCCGTGTCGATCGCCGCGACCGGCGACACCGGCAGCACCGCGTGCTGAAGCTGAAGCTCGGTCGACAATCCCGCGATCGCCTGCGGCCGCGCACGATATTGCGCAAGCCAGCGTTCGAGATCGAAACGCAGGCCGCCGCGCGCGGGCTTGGCCGGCGCGCCGCGCATGCCCGCAGCGGACGCCGTGTCGGCCACCGGCATCGCTTGCGCACGCGCGTTCGGCGGCGGCGCCATCGGATGCGTCGGCGGCCGCATGCCGGCCGTCTCCGTCGCGCGGAACAGTTGCTCGACGAACTGCTTACGCGCGAGCAGCGTCGCGCTGTTGATCCACAGCGCGCCGCCCGGCCAGCCCTTCACGTTCGGCGGATAGAACAGGTTCTGCCCGAGCGTGCGCACGGTGTTCGCGAGCATCTGCGGATCGCCGTACGCGACGTCGAACAGCCGCACCGACCCGACGACGAACTCGGCCGGCGACTTGACGAGCACACCGCGGTTGCGTGGATCCCAGAACGCGTCGGTCGACCACAGCGCGGCGAGCGCCGCGCGAATATCGAAGCCGCTCGAGCGAAACCGCTCGGCCACGAGATCGAGCACGCCCGCGTCGGGCGTATCGGACACGAACTCGCGCCACAGCTTGCCGACGACGAAGCGCGCGGTGCCGGGCCGCTTCAGCAGGATGTCGACAAAGCCGTCGCCGTCGAACGGCCCCGTCTCGCCGAGAATCGTCTTGTCGCCCGCGTCGTGCCATTCTGGCCGCACCTCGAAGCGCAGCGTATCGGGATCGATCGTCCAGCCCGTCATCGCACGCGCGGCTTCGGTCACGTCGTACTGCGTGTAATGCCCTTCGCCGAGCGTGAACAGCTCCATCACCTCGCGCGCGAAATTCTCGTTCGGGCGCCCCTTGCGATTGCTCGCGCCGTCGAGATACTGCAGCATCGCCGGGTCCTTCGCGACCGCGTGCAGCAGCGTGCCGAAGTTGCCGAGCGCCTCGCGGCGAAAGAGCGCGTTCTGCGCGGCCATCGTTTGCGGATAAGGCACCTTGTCCTGCCCCGACGTGAAGTGCCCGTGCCAGAACAGCGTCATGCGCTCGGTCAGCGGCGACGGCGTCACGACCATCTCGTTGACCCACGCCGCGCGCAACGCCTCGTAGCGGCGATCGCGCTCGCGCTGCTCGTCGCGCCGCATGTCGGGAGTCAGCGCCTGGCGCTGCGCGCGCGTCGGCGGCAGCTCGGCGATCCAGTCGGGCCACGCCGTGACGGGTTCGCGGCGAACGTTGCCGAGCGTGTCGGCCACGACCTGCGCGCGCGTCATGCCGACGATGCGCGCGACCTCGGCGGGCGCGGGAGAGAAACCGGTGCGGCTCAGGAAAAACAGCGCATCGTCGGCGTCGAGCGCCGACTGCATCGCCGGCGACGGCGCCGGTGCGGCAGCGTTCGCTTTCATCGTCATGGACTCCCGGAACGCACCGGCGGTGCGGATGCCGGTACAACGGCAATCGGCAGGCGAAAGTTGACGGAAAAAGTGCTACGAATTTTTTCGGCGCGGCGTGTTCCGCGCAGGTCGAGGACGGCACGCGTCAGCGCTTGTACAGCTCGCGGACGGCGTCTTCGATGTGCTGGCGCAAAAGGTGGCGCTCCTCGGGCGTCATGTGCCCGTCGCGGCGGCGCTGCTCGAGATCGGGAGGCACGGCGGAACGGACCGTCGTCTCGGCGGCACGATCGGGCTGCTGCGTTTTGCCGCGCGGCAGCTTGCGCGACGGCGCCCCCTGCTCGGGGCGCTGCGCATACGCGAAGTTCGACGCATACGGACCGGCAAGCGCGATCGTCAGCATCAGTGCAATCCGGGCAGATCGCATGACCGTCCTCGCTTCTTTGGTCGATTTGTTCCCTTCGTCACGCGGCAACCGGCTACCTCTGGTACTTGAAAAACCCTGCGGAATTCGGGTGTGCAAAGATGAAAGATGGAATGCAGGGGAGTATCTACCGAACTTCGGCTTCGAGTAAAGGAATCTCTATAGCCTGCCTTTACTCCGCGCGACACTACGGGTAAATTTTGTAACCGACTGTAACGCGCGAAAATTCGCGGCCGTGCGCCAATTCCCATTCGCGATAAGATGCCGATCATGGAAACGAAAAACCCCTCCAAGATTCTCGTCGTCGACGACGACCCACGCCTGCGCGATCTGCTGCGCCGCTATCTCGGCGAGCAGGGTTTCAACGTATATGTCGCGGAAAACGCGACCGCGATGAACAAGCTCTGGGTACGCGAGCGCTTCGACCTGCTCGTGCTCGACCTGATGCTGCCGGGCGAGGACGGCCTGTCGATCTGCCGCCGCCTGCGCGGCAGCAACGACCGCACGCCGATCATCATGCTCACCGCGAAGGGCGAGGACGTCGATCGCATCGTCGGCCTCGAGATGGGCGCCGACGATTACCTGCCGAAGCCGTTCAACCCGCGCGAACTCGTCGCGCGCATTCACGCGGTGCTGCGCCGCCAGGCGCCGGCCGAACTGCCGGGCGCACCGTCCGAAACCACCGAGGTGTTCGAGTTCGGCGAGTTCTCGCTGAACCTCGCGACGCGCACGCTGACGAAGTCCGGCCAGGAAATTCCGCTGACGACCGGCGAGTTCTCGGTGCTGAAGGTGTTCGCGCGCCATCCGCGCCAGCCGCTGTCGCGCGAGAAGCTGATGGAGCTCGCGCGCGGCCGCGAATACGAAGTGTTCGACCGCAGCCTCGACGTGCAGATCTCGCGCCTGCGCAAGCTGATCGAACCGGATCCGGGCAGCCCGCGTTTCATCCAGACCGTCTGGGGCCTCGGTTACGTGTTCATTCCGGACGGCGCCGCCTGATTTTTTCTTTTCCGGTTTCGCCCGCCCACGGCCCGTCCCATGCGTATTGACCGGCGCCTCCTGCAGCTCGCGTTCGGCGGGCTGTTCTGGCGCACCTTCCTGCTGATCGCGCTGCTGATCTCGGTCAGTCTCGCCGCGTGGTTTCAGAGCTTTCGCGTGATCGAGCGCGAGCCGCGTGCGCAGCGCGTCGCGCTGCAGCTCGTCGCGGTCGTGAAGCTCACGCGAACCGCCCTGCTCTATTCCGATCCCGATCTGCGGCGTGCGCTGCTGCAGGATCTCGAGAGCAACGAGGGCGTGCGCGTTTACCCGCGCGAGAAAACCGACAAGTTCAAGCTGCAGCCCGACGAATCGCTGAATCGCCTGATCGAGCACGACATCCGCAGCCGCCTCGGCGACGATACCGTGATCGCGCAGTCGGTCAACGACATTCCCGGCGTGTGGATCAGCTTCAAGATCGACGACGACGATTACTGGGTCGCGCTCGATCGCGACCAGCTCGACAACGTCACGGGCCTGCAGTGGGCCGGCTGGGGGCTGTTCGCGCTCGCGCTGTCGCTGTTCGGCTCCGCGTTCATCACGAGCCTCGTGAACCGGCCGTTCTCGCGGCTCGCGCTCGCCGCGCGCCAGGTCGGCTCGGGCCAGGCGCCCGAACCGCTGCCCGAGCGCGGGATGGGCGTCGCGGCCGACACCAATCGCAGCTTCAACCAGATGGTGCGCGACCTCGAACAGCTCGAGGCCGACCGCGCGCTGATGCTCGCGGGCATCTCGCACGACCTGCGCACGCCGCTCGCGCGGCTGCGCCTCGAAACCGAGATGAGCCCGTCCGACCAGGCAACCAAGGACGCGATGGTCGACGACATCGAGCAGATGGACCGCATCATCGCCGCCTTCATCGACTACGCACGCCCGTCGCAGCGCAAGCCCGAGCCCGTCGACCTGTCGTCGATCGCGCAGGAAGTTGCCGCGCGCATAGCGAGCGAGGACGGCGTCGAGATCCGCACGCGGCTCGCGCCGAGCGCGGTCATCGAAGCCGACGAGACCGACATGCGCCGCGTGATCGGCAATCTCGTCGAGAACGCGCGCAAGTACGGCCAGAGCAAGCAGGACGGCATCTCGCGCATCACGCTCGAGACGCGCATATCGCACGCGCGCGTCGAGCTGTCGGTGAGCGACGAAGGCCCCGGCATCCCCGAAGATCAGCTGCCGCTCGTGATGCGGCCGTTCTATCGCGTCGACACCGCGCGCACCAAGGCGGACGGCACGGGCCTCGGGATGGCGATCGTGCTGCGGCTCGTCGGCCGCTATCGCGGCGCGCTGCGACTGCGCAACCGCAACCCCGAAGCGGGCCTCGAAGTCACGCTCGAATTCCCCGGCGCCGGCAAGGCGCGTACGACCGCGTGACGCGCTCGCGCACGCTTCTCGCGCCCCACACTATCGATCCGGTTGAAAAAAACTATGAAAATCGTTAGTTAAAATCTATTGAAGCATATTATTAATAGTGTTATAGTTTGCCGCATGCTGTCACACCATCGTTGCAGCACCGAGGTAGCTTGACTCAGCCTTCTTCCCAACTCATACAGGAGTATCCGCATGAAAACCGTGGGCGATAAACTCGAAGCTTTCACCGTCGTAGCCGCGAAGCCGGGCTTCAACAATCACGAGGAAAACGGCCAGTCGGCGTTCGAGACCGTCACCGAAGCGTCGTTCCCGGGCAAGTGGAAGATCATCTACTTCTATCCGAAGGATTTCACGTTCGTGTGCCCGACGGAAATCGTCGAGTTCGCGAAGCTCACGAAGCAGTTCGAAGAGCGCGACGCCATCCTGCTCGGCGGCAGCTCGGACAACGAATTCGTCAAACTCGCATGGCGCCGTGAGCACAAGGACCTGGACAAGCTGAACCACTACTCGTTCGGCGACGTCAAGGGCGAGCTGATCGACCAGCTCGGCGTGCGCGACAAGGAAGCCGGCGTGGCCCTGCGTGCAACGTTCATCGTCGATCCGGACAACACGATCCAGCACGTTTCGGTGAACAACCTGAACGTCGGCCGCAGCCCGGCAGAAGTCCTGCGCATTCTGGACGGCCTGCAAACGGACGAACTGTGCCCGTGCAACCGTGCAGTCGGCGGCGCAACGCTGTAAGCGCATCGATGCACGAAGCCCGCGGCGCACGTCCTGCCTGCGGGCTTTTTTAACGGCCAACCCATAGGAGATATCAATGGAATTCATCGACTCGATTAAGGCACGTATTCCCGACTACGCGAAGGACATTCGCCTGAACCTCGACGGCACGATCTCGCGCTCGTCGCTCGAAGGCACCGATGCGGTCGGCGTCGCGCTGGCGGCGGCGATCGCGGCGAAGAGCACGGTGCTCGTGAAGACGATCCGCGAAGCCGGCGTACTGTCGCCCGAAGAGACGAACGCCGTGCTGACGGCAGCCGCGCTGATGGGGATGAACAACACCTGGTATCCGTATGTCGAGATGGCCGACGACGCCGACCTGAAGACGCAGCGCGCCGAGCTGCGGATGGGCGCGTACGCGACGCACGGCGGCGTCGACAAGCGCAAGTTCGAGATGTACGCGCTCGCCGCGTCGATCGTCGGCAAGTGCCACTTCTGCGTGAAGTCGCACTATGCGCTGCTGAAGAACGAGCAAGGGATGACCGTCACGCAGTTGCGCGACGTCGGCCGCATCGCGTCGGTGATCAACGCCGCCGCGCAGGTGATCGCCGCCGAAGGCGAGTAAACGGCTGCATGAGCGGTTTCGCCGCGCGACCGGCAACCGTGCCGGGGTGGCGGTCGCCCCAAACGAAAATGGCCACGCATCAGCGTGGCATTTTCATTTCCGCAGCACCACCGCGCGCGGAACGAGCCGCGCGCCGCCACAACCGGGCGTCAGCCGCCCTGCCTGACCAGCAGCGCGGCGGCCTGCGCCTCGATGCCCTCGCCGCGGCCGAGATAACCGAGCTTCTCGTTGGTCTTCGCCTTCACGTTCACGCGGTCGAGCGGCAGCCCGAGATCGGCCGCGATGTTCGCGCGCATCCCGTCGATATGCGGCGCGAGCTTCGGCGCCTGCGCGATCACGGTGCTGTCGACGTTCTGGATCGCGAAGCCGGCCGCCTTCACGCGGGCAACGCATTCGCGCAGCAGCACGCGGCTGTCCGCGCCCTTGAACGCCGCGTCGGTGTCGGAGAAATGGCGGCCGATGTCGCCGAGCGCCGCCGCGCCGAACAGCGCGTCGGTGATCGCGTGCAGCAGCACGTCCGCGTCCGAGTGGCCGAGCAGGCCGCGCTCGTACGGAATCGTCACGCCGCCGATGATGAGCGGGCGCCCCGGGACGAGCTGGTGCACGTCGTAGCCTTGTCCGATTCTGAAATCCATGCGTGTTCCGATTGAGATGGGGTGAAAGTCAGGAAGCGTTCGCGGAGCGCGCGAGAATCGCTTCCGCGAGCGCGAAATCTTCCGGATACGTGACCTTGAAGTTGCGCAGGCTGCCCTGCACGACGCGCGGCGTGTGGCCCGCCCATTCGATCGCGCTCGCTTCGTCGGTCAGGTCGTGCCCTTCGCGCTGCGCGCGCAGGATCGCGTCGCGCAGCATGCCGATGCGGAACATCTGCGGCGTCTGCGCCTGCCACAGCGAGTCGCGCGACTCGGTGCGCACGATCGCGTCGCCGCCGGCCGGCACGCGCTTGAGCGTATCGGCCACCGGCAGCGCGACGATGCCGCCGACCGGGTCGTCCTTCAGCGTCGCGACGAGCGTGCGGATCAGCTCCGGCGTGATGCCCGGGCGCGCGGCGTCGTGCACGAGCACCCAGTCGTGATCGGTCGCACCGAATTCGGCCAGCCCGAGCAGCCCGTTCAGCACCGACGCCTGCCGCGAGCCGCCGCCGCAGCGGCGCACCGCGAAGCGCAGGCCCGCGAAGCGGCGCGCGTCGAAATGGGAATCGTCGGGCGCGAGGACGACGAGCGTCTGCGCGAATTCGCTGCACGCGTCGAACGCGGCGAGCGTGTAATGCAGGAGCGCGCGGCCGGCCAGCGTGCGATATTGCTTCGGCACGGCCGAGCCGGAACGGCTGCCCGTGCCGGCACAGGGAATCAGGGCGAAAAGTCGGGGAGTCACGAAAGGAAACGCCGGAAAGATGAAATCGAGAAGCGGATTTTATAATAGGTCTTTCGTCTCGACCGGCGCACCGCGATGCGCCCGTGCACGCCACCCCTGCCGTCCCTATGCCAGATAACGCTTCCACCCTGTCCGCCTCGCCCGTTGCCCGCGTCAAACCCGGCCAGCGCTTTGCCTTCGACGGCGCGCACGGTTCCGCCGACGCGCTCGCCATCGCCCGTTATCTCGCCGACAACCGCCGGGACGTGCCGCTCCTCGCGGTGATCTGCGCGAACGCGGTCGACGCACAGCGGCTCTCGCAGGAAATCCGCTACTTCTCGCCCGATGCGCGCGTACGCCTGCTGCCGGACTGGGAAACGCTGCCGTACGACACGTTCTCGCCGCACCAGGACCTCGTGTCCGAGCGGCTCGCGACGCTGCACGATCTCGGCGAAGGCCGCTGCGACATCCTGCTCGTGCCCGCGACCACCGCGCTGTACCGGATGCCGCCCGCGTCGTTCATGGCCGCGTACACGTTCGCGTTCGCGCAGGGCGAACGGCTCGACGAGGCGAGGCTGAAGGCGCAGCTCACGCTGGCCGGCTACGAGCACGTGAGCCAGGTCGTGCGGCCCGGCGAATACTGCGTGCGCGGCTCGCTGATCGACCTGTACCCGATGGGCTCGCCGCTGCCGTACCGGATCGACCTGTTCGACGACCAGGTCGACTCGATCCGCGCGTTCGACCCCGACACGCAGCGCAGCCTCTACCCGGTGCGCGACGTGCGCCTCTTGCCCGGCCGCGAGTTCCCGTTCGACGAAGCCGCGCGCACGGCCTTCCGCAGCCGCTGGCGCGAGACCTTCGAAGGCGACCCGAGCCGCGCGCCGATCTACAAGGACATCGGCAACGGCGTGCCGTCGGCCGGCATCGAGTATTACCTGCCGCTGTTCTTCGACGAAACGGCCACGCTGTTCCACTACCTGCCGCAGGACGCGCACCTCGTGTTCACCGGCGATCTCGAAGCCTCGATCCGCCGCTTCACAGCCGATACGAAGCAGCGCCACGCGTTCCTGTCGCACGATCGCGAGCGGCCGATCCTGGAGCCGCAGCGCCTGTTCCTGTCCGACGAGGATTTCTTCGCGCTCGCGAAGCCGTTCGCACGCGTCGTGCTGCCCGCTCAACCGGCCGGCGGCTGGGCGACCGCGCTGCCCGAGCTCACCGTCGACCGGCATTCCGACGATCCGCTCGCGTCGCTGCGTACGTTCGTCGAATCGTCGGGCAAGCGCGTGCTGCTGACCGTCGAATCGGCCGGCCGCCGCGAGACGATCCTGCAATTGCTCGCCGAGCACCATCTGCGGCCGGTGTCGAACGACCACTTCGCCGGCTGGCTCGCGAGCGACGAACGCTTCGCGCTCGGCGTCGCGCCGCTCGCGAACGGCTTCGCTGTGCCGGGCGAAGGCTACGCGATCGTCACCGAAACCGAGCTGTACGGCGCGCTCGGCCGCCGCGCGGGCCGCCGCCGGCAGGAACAGGCCAGCAACGTCGACGCGATGGTGCGCGACCTGTCGGAGCTGAAGGTCGGCGACCCGGTCGTCCACGCGCAGCACGGCATCGGCCGCTACATGGGCCTCGTGTCGATGGATCTCGGCGAAGGCGAGACCGAATTCCTGCATCTCGAATACTCGGGCGACAGCAAGCTCTACGTGCCCGTCGCGCAATTGCACGTGATCTCGCGCTACAGCGGCGCCGATCCCGACAGCGCGCCGCTGCACGCGCTCGGCTCCGGCCAGTGGGAGCGCGCGAAGCGCAAGGCCGCGCAGCAGATCCGCGACACGGCCGCCGAGCTGCTGAACCTGTACGCGCGCCGCGCGGCCCGCGAAGGCCACGCGTTCGCGCTCGACCCGCGCGACTACGTGAAATTCGCGGAAAGCTTCGGCTTCGAGGAAACGCCCGACCAGGCTGCCGCGATCGCGGCCGTGATCGGCGACATGACGAGCGGCAAGCCGATGGACCGCCTCGTGTGCGGCGACGTCGGTTTCGGCAAGACCGAGGTCGCGCTGCGCGCCGCGTTCATCGCGGTGATGGGCGGCAAGCAGGTCGCGCTGCTGTCGCCGACCACGCTGCTCGCCGAGCAGCACACGCAGACCTTCGTGGACCGCTTCGCGGACTGGCCGGTGCGGATCGTCGAGCTGTCGCGCTTCAAGACCGCGAAGGAAGTGAACACGGCGATCGCGCAGATCAACGAAGGCAGCGTCGACATCGTGATCGGCACGCACAAGCTGCTGTCGTCGGACGTGCAGTTCAAGCGCCTCGGCCTGGTGATCATCGACGAGGAACACCGCTTCGGCGTGCGCCAGAAGGAAGCGCTGAAGGCGCTGCGCGCGGAAGTCGACGTGCTGACGCTCACCGCGACGCCGATCCCGCGCACGCTCGGGATGGCGCTCGAAGGGCTGCGCGATTTCTCGGTGATCGCGACCGCGCCGCAGAAGCGGCTCGCGATCAAGACCTTCGTGCGCCGCGAGGAAGAAAGCGTGATCCGCGAGGCGATGCTGCGCGAGCTGAAGCGCGGCGGCCAGGTGTATTTCCTGCACAACGAGGTCGAGACGATCGAGAACCGCAAGGCGATGCTCGAGGAACTCGTGCCCGAAGCGCGCATCGTGATCGCGCACGGCCAGATGCACGAGCGCGAGCTCGAGCGCGTGATGCGCGATTTCGTCGCGCAGCGCGCGAACGTGCTGCTGTGCACGACCATCATCGAGACCGGCATCGACGTGCCGAGCGCGAACACGATCCTCATGCACCGGTCGGACAAGTTCGGCCTCGCGCAGCTCCACCAGTTGCGCGGCCGCGTCGGCCGCTCGCATCACCAGGCCTATGCGTACCTGCTGGTCCACGATCCGCAGGCGCTGACCAAGCAGGCGCAGCGCCGGCTGGAAGCGATCCAGCAGATGGAGGAACTCGGCTCGGGCTTCTATCTCGCGATGCACGACCTCGAGATCCGCGGCACCGGCGAAGTGCTCGGCGACAAGCAGTCGGGCGAGATCCACGAGATCGGCTTCCAGCTTTATACGGACATGCTGAACGACGCGGTGAAGGCGCTGAAGAACGGCAAGGAGCCCGACCTCACCGCGCCGCTCGCCGCGACGACGGAAATCAACCTGCATGCGCCCGCGATCCTGCCGGCCGACTACTGCGCGGACGTGCAGGAGCGGCTGTCGCTGTACAAGCGTCTCGCGAACTGCGAGCACGGCGACGCGATCGACGGCATCCAGGAGGAACTGATCGACCGCTTCGGCAAGCTGCCGCCGCAGGCGCACGCACTCGTCGAGACGCACCGGCTGCGCATCGCCGCGAAGCCGCTCGGCATCGTGAAGATCGACGCGAGCGAAGCAGCGATCGGGCTGCAGTTCGAGCCGAATCCGCCGATCGATCCGATGCGGATCATCGACATGGTGCAGAAGCACCGGCACATCAAGCTCGCGGGCCAGGACAAGCTGCGCATCGAGACGCGCTCGCCCGATCTCGCGATCCGCGTGTCGACGATCAAGGAAACGCTGCGCGCGCTCGCGCCGAAGCAGGGAGCGGCCGCCGCGGTGCGCTGAAGGCCGCGGCGATGCTGCACCGCACCGCGCCCGGCGCAGGCGGGCCGCCGCGTTTTTGAGTATGATTTTCCCATTCATCAGACGGAGTTTTGCCATGTCCACTCTCGACGCGACGGCGCCGTCCGCCGCAACCCAAGGCGACGCATCGCTGATCGGCCTGCCCTGGGTCAAGCAACTGGTGTCGATGGACACGACGAGCCGCGTGCCGAATCTCGGCCTGATCGAAACGGTGCGCGACGCGCTCGCCGCGAAAGGCATCGCGTCGACGATCACGCACGATCCGCGCGAAGGCTGGGCAAACCTGTTCGCGACGGTGCCCGCGCACGACGGCTCGACGAACGGCGGCATCGTGCTGTCCGGGCATACCGACGTCGTGCCGGTCGACGGCCAGCAATGGGACAGCAACCCGTTTGCGCCGGAAATCCGCGACGGCCGCCTGTACGGCCGCGGCACTTGCGACATGAAGGGGTTCATCGGCACGGCGCTCGCGCTGTTGCCCGAAATGCAGGCGACGAAGCTCGCGAAGCCGATCCATTTCGCACTTTCCTACGACGAGGAAATCGGCTGCGCGGGCGCGCCGCTGATGATCGCCGACCTCGTCAAGCGCGGCGTGCAACCGTCCGGCTGCATCGTCGGCGAGCCGACCAGCATGCGGCCGATCATCGCGCACAAGGGCATCAACGCGTACCGCTGCTGCGTGCGCGGCCACGCGGCGCATTCGTCGCTGACGCCGAAGGGGCTCAACGCGATCGAGTACGCGGCGCGCCTCATCTGCCACATCCGCGACATCGCCGAACGCTTTCGCGCCGAAGGCCCGTTCGACGAGCTGTACGACGTGCCGTTCACGACCGCGCAGACGAGCACGATCCAGGGCGGCAACGCGATCAACACGGTGCCGGCCGAATGCCGGTTCGACTTCGAGTTCCGCAACCTGCCGACGCTCGATCCCGAGCAGATCTTCACGCGCATCGAAGCGTATGCGCAGCAAACGCTGCTGCCGCAGATGCTTCGCGAGCATCCGAATGCCGCGATCGAGTTCTCGAAGATCGCCGCGGCGCCCGGCCTCGACGCGACCGAACAGGCCGCGATCACGCAGCTCGTGCGCGCATTGACCGCCGACCAGGACAAGCGCAAGGTCGCGTACGGCACCGAAGCCGGCCTGTTCGAACGCGCGGGCATCCCGAGCGTCGTGTGCGGGCCCGGCAATATCGAGCAGGCGCACAAGCCGAACGAATATGTCGAGCTCGCGCAGCTCGCCGGCTGCGAGCAGTTCCTGCGCAAGTTCATCCGCAGCATGTCGGTCGACGCGCACTGACTGCCTCCCGCCACCCGCCACGTCATGTCGACTGAACAGCAGGGCACTGCCCATACGACGATCGACGGCGAGCCGATTCCGACGCTCGACGAAATCGCCGCGCAGCATTTCGCGTTGTCGCCCTGGGTCGCGCGAACGCCCGTGTTCGAACGCGCCGACCTGCCGTCCCTCGAGGGCACGCACGTCAACTTCAAGTTCGAACTGCTGCAGGCGAGCGGCAGCTTCAAGGCGCGCGGCGCATTCACGCACCTGCTCGCGCTCGACGAGGCACGCAAGGATGCCGGCGTCACCTGCGTGTCGGCCGGCAATCATGCGGCAGCCGTCGCGTATGCGGCGATGCGGCTCGGCAGCAGCGCGAAGGTCGTGATGTTCCATACCGCGAGCCCGTCGCGCATCGCGCAGTGCAAGCAGTACCGCGCGGAAGTCGTGCTCGCGGGCAGCGCATCGCAGGCGTTCGATCTCGTGCGGCGGATCGAGGCCGAGGAAGGCCGCTTCTTCATCCATCCGTTCAACGGCTATCACACGATCCTCGGCACCGCGACGCTCGGCTACGAATGGGCGACGCAGACGCCCGACCTCGACGCGGTGATCGTGCCGATCGGCGGCGGCGGGCTCGCGGCCGGCATGGCGACCGCGCTGCGGCTCGCGAATCCGCGCGTGCACGTGTATGGCGTCGAGCCGGAAGGCGCCGACGCGATGAGCCGCAGCTTCGCGGCGAATCACACGATCAAGATGAGCGCGATGCAGACGATCGCCGATTCGCTGATGGCGCCGCACACCGAGGAATACAGCTACCAGCTGTGCCGGCGCCACGTCGACCGCATCGTGACCGTGTCCGACGACGCGCTGCGCGCCGCGATGCTGTTCCTGTTCTCGCACCTGAAGCTGTCGGTCGAACCGGCTTGCGCAGCCGCGCTCGCCGCGCTGCTCGGCCCGCTGCGCGAAACGCTGCAGGGCAAGCGCGTCGGCGTGCTGCTGTCGGGCACCAACACCGACCCCGGCACGCTCGGCATGCATCTCGCGCACGCGAAACGGCAGCACTGACCGCGCGCCAGGCGCCAGCGAACCGACCTAGGGTTATCCCCAGATTATGTTGACAGCCCTGTTGATAACCCGCCGAACAAGCACGCAAGTGGTTGAGCGCGCAGCGTTTTGCGCGCACGGAGGTCGTCGGACGCGAAATGAGCAAATGCGGCCGCTATGGGCTGCAATGTGGCGGCGCCGCGCGCGGCCGCTGATCGCCGCCGTGGCGATCGCACTGCTCGCCGGTTGCGCGGCACCACCCTCGCCCGTCGCCGGCGCGCAGCCGGCCTGCACGCAGCCGGGCGCGAGCCGCATGTTGCAGGCCGACCTGCTGTTCGGACGCGACATCGCCGGACGCGGCCCCGTCACCGATGCCGAACGCGCGACGTTCCTCGCCGACACCGTCACGCCGCGCTTCCCCGACGGCTTCACGTACTGGGACACGCACGGCCAATGGCGCGATCGCGCGACCGGCAACATCACACGGGAACAGAGTTTCGTGATCCGTATCATCGCCGACGATACGCCCGACACGCACGCGCGGCTCGCCGCGATCCGTCACGCGTACGCGGAGCGGTTCCGTCAGGAGTCGGTCGGTATCACGTTCATGCCGGCCTGCGCGTCGTTCTGATTCGGCGTCTCCCGCTACCTGCCGGCAGCGCGCAAAAAAACGGGCGCCCGAAGGCGCCCGTCGCATGCCGGAACAGCGGCGTACCGCTTACTTGCTCTCGAACATGTCCATGATCTGCTGCTTCTCCTGCGGCGTGACGGGCGGCGGCGTGAGCCCTGCCGCGCCGGCCGAGCCGAGTGCGTCGTTCGCGCTGATCGCATTCTCGGCCGGATTGATGTCGACGTTCCCGACGAAGCCGTTGCCCGGCGTGCGATCTGCGTAGAACAGCTCGCCGTCGAGCGAGGTCAGGCCGTCCGGCATCGGCATCTGCTGCTCCGGCACGCCGTTCAGCGCGGTGCGCATGTAATTCACCCAGATCGGCAGCGCAAGCTGCGCGCCGAATTCGCGGCTGCCGAGGCTCTTCGGCTGATCGAAGCCCATCCACGCGACCGCGACGAGCGACTGCTGGTAGCCGGCGAACCAGCCGTCCTTCGCGTCGTTCGTCGTACCCGTCTTGCCCTGCAGGTCGCTGCGGCCCAGTGCGTTGGTGCCCGCACCCGTGCCGGCCGTCGCGACCGTGTGCAGCAGGCTGTTCATCACGTACGCGTTGCGGCCTTCGATCGTGCGCGGCGCCGTGCTGCCCGCGATCACCGGCTGCGACTTCTGCAGTGCCTGGCCGCGCGCGTCGTCGACTTCGGCGATCAGGTACGGATCGACCTTGTAGCCGCCGTTCGCGAACACCGCGTAGCCGGTCGCGAGCTGCAGCGGCGTCACGAGGCCCGCGCCGAGCGCCATCGGCAGGTACGGCGGCGTCTTCGCGGGATCGAAGCCGAAGCGCTGCGTCACGTACTGCTGCGCATACTGCGTGCCGATCGATGCGAGGATCCGGATCGACACGAGGTTCTTCGAGCGCTGCAGGCCGGTGCGCATCGTCATCGGGCCGTCCGGCTGGTCGTCGTCCTTCGGCTCCCACGCGGTGCCGCCCGGCACGCTCGGCGGGAAGTACAGCGGCGCGTCGTTAATGATCGTCGCCGGCCCGAGGCCCTTGTCGAGCGATGCCGAATAGATGAACGGCTTGAACGACGAGCCCGGCTGCCGCCATGCCTGCGTCACGTGGTTGAACTTGCTCTTGTTGAAGTCGAAGCCGCCGACGAGCGAACGGATCGCGCCATCCTGCGGCGCGATCGCGACGAGCGCGCCTTCGACCTGCGGCAGCTGCACAACCTGCCAGCCCGTCTTGCCGTCCTTCAGCACGCGCACGATCGAGCCCGGCTTGATGCGCAGCGCGTTGTTCGCGCGGGGCCCGAGCGCGGCCGACACGAAGCGCAGCCCGGCCGGGCCGATCGTCGTCGTCGCGCCGCCGACGAACTGCACCTCGACCGCGTTCGGCGAGGCCGACAGCACGACCGCCGACTGCAGGTCGCCGTTGTCCGGGTGATCGGCGAGCGCATCGTCGATCGCCTCGTCGCGGTCGTCGCCGGCCGCGGGCAGGTTGATCGACGCTTCCGGCCCGCGATAGCCGTGGCGGCGCTCGTAGTCGAGAATGCCGCGACGCACGGCCTGGTACGCGGCTTCCTGGTCGGCCGAGTTGATCGTCGTCGTGACGGTCAGCCCGCGCGTGTAGGTTTCGTCCTTGTACTGCTGGTACATCATCTGCCGCACCATCTCGGCGACGTATTCGCCGTGCACCGCGTACTGGTTGCCCGGCGTGCGCACGTGGATCTCTTCCTTCACGGCCGCGTCGTACTGCGGCTGCGTGATGTAGCCGACCTCGAGCATGCGCTTCAGGATGTATTCCTGGCGCACCTTCGCGCGCTTCGGATTCACGACCGGGTTATACGCGGACGGCGCCTTCGGCAGCCCCGCGAGCATCGCCGCTTCCGCGAGCGTGATGTCCTTCAGGTCCTTGCCGAAGTACACCCGCGCGGCGGCCGCGAAGCCGTACGAGCGCTGGCCGAGATAGATCTGGTTCATGTACAGCTCGAGGATCTGGTCCTTCGTCAGGGCCTTCTCGATCTTGTACGCGAGCAGCATCTCGTAGATCTTGCGCGTGTAGGTTTTCTCGCTCGACAGGAAGAAGTTGCGCGCGACCTGCATCGTGATCGTGCTCGCGCCCTGGCGCGCGCCGCCGTGCATCAGGTCGGCGACGCCCGCCCGCAGGATGCCGACGAAATCGACGCCGCCGTGCTCGTAGAAGCGGTAGTCCTCGATCGCGAGCACGGCCTTCTTCATCACGTCCGGAATGTCCTGGAAGCGCACGAGGCTGCGGCGCTCCTCGCCGAACTCGCCGATCAGCACGTGATCGGCCGTAAACACGCGCAGCGGCACCTTCGGCTGGTAGTTGGTCAGCGCATCGAGCGACGGCAGTTGCGGCGCCATCACGACCAGCGCGTAGCCGACGATCAACGCACCGACGATCGCCAGCGTGACGAACAGGCCGACGAACCACAGCGCGACGCGCGAGCCGAACGAGCGACGGCCTCCGCCGCCGCCGCTGCGTTGTGCGCGGCGGCCGTCGTCGCGATGGTCGCGATCGTCGTCATCGGGGTAATAGGCCCCGGACGGCGAACGGCGCAGCGTGTAGTGGGGTTCGTTCCTGTCGGAAGAAGAAGGTGGTCGTTTGATAATTGGCATGTCGGAATGGCGGGCGTACGTGGCGCCCTCGGACGCATGCGGAAATGCAAGCGGATGGATCAGAGCGGTGCATCGAGATGCGACTGTCACGTCGACAGACCCCGCCGCGCGGCGATCCGTTCCCGCGACGTGACAGCGCATTTTAATGAAATCGACCGGGTGCCTTCGCGATTTTTTGTAAAAATTCCCGCAACGCCGTGATTTGCGGAACGTATTGTCGGCATCCTCGGCCTATCATGGACACGCAATATGGCGCGCGCGGCCGATTTTCTTTCAATCGCGAAAGGTTTGTCATCCCGATACGCAAGCCGCTTGAACTCACGCGTTTAAGCCGTATTTAAGTGAACCGGTGGTGTAATATCCGCCGGCTCACGCGGGTCGCAACCGGCCCGCGGCGGGCATTGCCGCGGTCACGCGGCGCCTTTCAACCACGGAGGATTTCATGTCGCTTTTCGACTCTGTTTCGCGCACGATCAAAGGCCTGCTGAACGATGCGGCCGATTCGGTACAGGATCCGTCGCGCGACGCACGGCAGATCGTGCGGGAGCTCGACGACAGCATCGGTCGTGCCGAGAATTCGCTGATCGAGATCGAGGCACAGGTCGCGACCCAGCGCAGCAAGCGCGATGCGGCCGACGACAAGGTGAAGAAGTACGAGGACGGCGCGAAGCGCGCGCTGCAGTCCGGCGACGAAGCGCTCGCACGCGAGGCACTGGCCGCGCAGTCGAACGCGGAAGCCGAGCGCGACGCGCTCGCGGCCGAGCTGACGACGCTCGAGCCGTCGGTCGACAAGCTGAAGGGGCAGATCGCCGACATGCGCCAGCGCCGCAACGACCTGAACGCGCGCTCGAACATCCTGCAGGCCAAGCAGGAAATCGCGCAGGCGAAGGATGTCGCTGCCAGCGCCCTGGGCGGCATCGGCGGCAAGAACCTGTCCGAGGATTTCCAGAAGCTCGAGGACAAGGTCGCGCTGCAGAACGCACGCTCGGACGCGCGCCTCAATTCGGCCGACACGTCGAGCGGCAAGGCGCTCGACGACAAGCTCGCCGCGCTGAACAAGGGCCCGTCGGTCGAGGATCGCCTCGCCGCGCTGAAGAAGCAGCTCGACACGCCCGCGCAGTAACGGCAAACGCGGGCAACCGCGCCGCGGCCCGCCCGGGCCCGCGGCGCGAACCGATCGTCAGGAGACGGGCGCGAGCGCCCGGTTCGACCATGAAGAAATCTCTCGCCGCACTCGGCCTCTCGCTGATGCTGCTGTCGTCCGCCGCGTTTGCGGTACCGTCGCTGCAGCAGGTCGAGCAGTCGATCGCGCAGCGTAACTGGCAACAAGCCGACACGCAGCTGTCGCAAGTCATCGACGCCCATCCGAACAACGCGCACGCGCGTTACCTGTATGCGCAGGTGCTGGACCGCGAAGGCCGCGCGTCCGACGCGCTCGCGCAACTGCAGCGTGCGAAGTCGCTCGATCCGCAATTGCGCTTCACCGACGCGTCGCGCTTCGCGCAGACCGAGTCGCGCATTCGCGCCGACGCCGCACGCGTGAGCGGCAACGCGCCATCGGCCACACAGGCCGGCACGCTGCAGCCGTCGCTCGCGCCCGCCGTCGCGCCGGCCGAAAAACACGGCCCGTCGACCGGCATGTGGATCGGCCTCGGGCTGATCGTCGCGGTGATCGCGCTGGTGCTGCGCTGGACGCTGCGGCGCGCACGCACGGCCGACAACAGCCGCGCCGACGACGAACGCCGCACGCAGCTCAAGCGTGCGACCGACGTACTGAACGACATCCGTCCGCTGAAACTCGACGCGAAGCTGTCGACGGCGCCCGGCGCCGCGGCGCTGACGGGCGAACTCGAAGCGATCGAGACCGACGCGCGCACGCTCGTCGAGGCGCTGGCGAACGGCAAGAATCCGGTGCCGCCGTATCAGGTCGACGAACTCGAACAGCGTCATGCGAGCGTGAAGGCACGCGTCGAAGGCCGACCCGATCCGGCCGCGCAACCCGCGCCGCCGGCGAACGGCAGCGGCTCCGTATACGCGCAGGAAGCCGATCGCATGACGGGCGCGCAGGGCCAGCCGTATCCGCAGCAGCCCTACCCGCAACAGCAGCCGCCTGTCGTGATCCAGCAAGGCGGCGGCGGTTTCGGCGGCGGAATGGGCGGGCTGCTGACCGGCGTGCTGCTCGGCGAGGCGATGTCCGGCGGCCGCGAGCGCGTGGTCGAACGCGACGTGATCGTCGACGGCGAGCGCCGCCGGCAGGATGCCGACCCGGGCTTCGACCTCGGCCACGGCGACGCGTCGAACTGGAGCGACGGCAGCAGCGGCAACGGCAACGTCGATCTCGGCAGCAACGACGACGGCTGGACGGACGACAACACCTGACCTCCCGCAGCGCGTCGACGCGCTGCAATGCACGCCACGCTCCCCTGCACGACCGGCCGCGCCGACGCGCGGATTTGTCAATCATTTCAAGATGGACTACCGGCAATGGGGAGCGTTCGCTATCATGCGGCCATCGGCGTGCCACCGACCCTCATTCGACGCAATGCGAACCTGCGCGTCGCGGCACGCCTCCCCTCGCACCAACCAGGAGAAAGCCGCTCATGAGCATTATCAAGGAATTCAAGGAGTTCGCCGTCAAGGGCAACGTGATGGATCTCGCCGTCGGCGTGATCATCGGCGGCGCGTTCTCGAAGATCGTCGACTCGGTCGTGAAAGACCTCATCATGCCGGTCATCGGCTTGCTGACGGGCGGCCTGGATTTCTCGAACAAGTTCGTTCTGCTCGGCACCATCCCTCCGACGTTCAAGGGTAATCCCGATTCGTTCAAGGACCTGCAGGCCGCCGGCGTCGCCGCGTTCGGCTACGGCTCGTTCATCACGGTGGCGATCAATTTCGTCATCCTCGCGTTCATCATTTTCCTGATGGTGAAATTCATCAACAAGCTGCGCAAGCCGGACGAAGCCGCGCCGGCCGCGACGCCGGAAGACACCGTGCTGCTGCGCGAGATCCGCGATTCGCTCAAGCAGCGCTGATCGCCGATCGCCCCGCCTGCCAGGCCCGCCCCGTGCGGGCCTTTTTATTGCGCGTGCCGTGCACCGCCCGCCGCCTGCGGCCTATCTCACTTTTTTGTGACGCGCGAATGCACGCACGGGGAAAGCGGGTCTATGATGGAGACTAAACGACAGTACGGGCGCCAAGACGCTGGCTGTGTCGATCAGGGCGAGCAGGTCGACGGGAGACATTGATCGTCGTACTGCACGAATGCAGCATTTTCGTGTGCTATAAAGGATCGACATGCGGCGTACATAGCCGGGAGTGGGTCGCATGAAAGTGCCGCATTTCTTGCAATTGTTTTTGAGGCGAGTGTTTATGTCCTTCCCGAAAAAACGTCGGCGTGCCCAACAGGATGGCCAGGAGTCATTCCTTGCGGTGTTGCGTCACTCGAAACCTTTCGCCCAGCTCGACACCAAGATTGCCCGCGCCCGTGCGCAGGACGAACCCGTCCTCTACGCGCATGTGCTGCCCGGTCTCGACGTGCTCCTGTGCAGCGTGCGCGGCGCACAGCCGCCCTATCCGGCCATCGCCGAGCTGCGCAAGCGCTGCATCGAATCGATCGCCAACGCGCTCGAGCAGCCGCTGGACGGCCTCGAGAACGGCGGGTACTGGTACGAAGCGAACGGCTTCGGCTTCCTGGTATTCGCGAGCCGGGCACGCGCGCGCATCCTGCCCGAGTTTGGTGCAGGCACGAAAGCGAGCCTGCGCGGCGGGCTCGGTCGCCAGAACGCCGGCGACACGACACCACGCTCCCTCGGCTGAACCGCCAGTCACTCGATGGGCCGCCTCCGGGCGGCCCATCTGCCATTCACGCGCCCCGCTTGCTCGTCACACCGCCTGCCGACGCCCGTTGCCGGGCCGCACGATGTCGATGAACGCGGCGAAATCGGCGCCGGCGAGCCCCTGCGCGGCGCCGAGCCGCAGCACCTGCTGCACGGTGGCCGACACGGGCATCACCGCGCCCGTGTCGCGCGCCGCGTCGGCGATCGCGTCGACGTCCTTCTGGAACGTGCTGAGCGCGCCGATCGACGCGTGACCACCCGACGTCATGCGCGGCACGAACGTCTGCAGCAGCACCGAATCGGCCCAGCCGCCGGCCAGCGCCTCGGCCAGCCGCGCGGCGTCGATGCCGCTCGCCTGCGCCAGGCCGACGGCCTCGGCGATCGCGGTCACCGTCGCGGTGACGATCGCCTGGTTGCACAGCTTCGCAGTCTGGCCCGCGCCCGCGTCGCCCATGTGCGTGATGCGCGACGCGTACGTGCCGATCAGCGGCCGCACCGCGTCGAGATCGGCCGCGCGGCCGCCGGCCATCACCGCGAGCGTGCCGGCCTGCGCGCCCGGCACGCCGCCCGACACGGGCGCATCGACCCAGCCGGCGCCGAGCGCGGCCGCGCGCGCCGCGTAGTCGCGCGTCGCGGCAGGCGGAATGCTCGAATGATCGACGATGCGCCGCAAGCGGCGCGCCGCCGCGTCACCGGAAAGCAGCCCGTGCTCGCCGAACACGACGTCGCCGACCGCGCGCCCGTCGAGCACGCAGACGAATACCGTATCGACGCGTTCCGCCAGTTCGCGCGGCGTGCCGACCACCTGCGCGCCGTCCTTCACGAGCGCCTCGGCCTTGTCGCGCGAGCGATTCCACACGCTGACCCGGTGCCCGGCCGCCAGCAAATGCCGAATCATCGGCGCGCCCATCAATCCCGGTCCGCAAAATCCGACTTCCACGATGTTCCTCGTCTCCGATATGGGTTGCACTTGCCGCCCATCATACCTATCACTCAAGAAGCCGGGCACGCGCGGCGCCGCCTCGGGACCGCAGCTTGCACCGGCGATATAGACCGATATCCCAGGGAGCGCATCATGAGCGACCACGTGTACAAGCTGATCGAACTGACCGGTTCGTCGCAGCAATCGAGCGACGACGCCATCCGCAACGCGATCTCGAAGGCCGGCAAGACGCTGCACAACCTGCACTGGTTCCAGGTGACCGAAACGCGCGGCCACATCGAAGGCGACCAGGTCGTTCACTGGCAGGTCACGCTGAAGGTCGGCATGCGCATCGACGACTGACGCAACCGCCGCATCACACGCCGCGCCGCAATCCGGAGTCGCACTACACGCGCCTCCGCGCGGCGCCGCGCGCCCGCTTGCAACCCCGTTCAGGCCCCTTGTCGAGGCCCGGCCGGCGGGTCGCTGCGGGTATCCATCTCTTGACGCTGATTTTCGTTCATATTAAAAACGATATACCCACAGCACCCCTCGATCAGCCTGGACATATAACCCGGAGAAATCATGAGTCAGCAACGCGAGGCGATCGACACGTACCTCTTGCGCGTCTTGCACACCTTGTTGATGGAGCGCAGCGTCACGCGCGCGGCCGTCAAACTGAACCAGTCGCAACCGGCGATCAGCGCCGCGCTGCGGCGCCTGCGCGACATCACCGGCGATCCGCTGCTGGTGCGCGGCAAATCCGGCATGGTGCCGACCGAATACGGGCTGCGTCTGCTCGAGCCCGTGCAGAATGCGCTGCGTGAAATCGAGCGCATCAAGTTCCAGCAGCACAACTTCGACCCGGCCACGTCGATCCGCTGCTACCGGATCGGCTGCCCCGACTACCTGAACGTGCTGTTCGTGCCGACCGTCGTCGAGCGCTTCCGCCTGGCCGCGCCGAACGCGACGCTCGAGTTTCACTCGCTCGGCCCCGCGTTCGACTACGAACTCGCGCTGGAAGACGGCAAGCTCGACATCGTCGTCGGCAACTGGCCCGAACCGCCCGAGCAGCTGCACCTGTCGAACCTGTTCGTCGACGAGATCGTCTGCCTGATGAGCAACACGCACCCGTTCGCGAAGCGCGGCGGGCTCACGCTCGACCAGTACCTGAACGCGCCGCATCTCGCGCCGACGCCGTACTCGGTCGGCCAGCGCGGTGCGATCGACGTGCATCTCGCGCGCGAACGGCTCAAGCGCCACGTGGTCGTCACGCTGCCGTACTTCAACCTCGCGCCGTACGTGCTCGTGAAGTCCGACCTGATCTTCACGACCACGCGCCTGTTCGCCGATCACTACGCGAAGTTCCTGCCGCTGTCGGTCGTGCCGGCGCCGCTCGACTTCCCGCCGATGCAGTACTACCAGCTGTGGCACGAGCGCTGCCACTACTCCGACGAAGTGCGCTGGCTGCGCAGCCTCGTCGCCGAAGCCACCCGCACGCTGATCGAGGCGTAACGGCACACGCCGCCCGCGCCGTCGCGGCGCGGTGACGGCCAGCAGCTGGCGGCACGCCCGGCAAGGCGGCCGCCGTATCGCTTCAGGCTTCGTTCAGCGCGATGCGTCGACCAATGCATGCGCGAGCGCGTTATGGCGCTCGATGACGGGCGGCAGATCGAGCGTCGCCAACCGCCCTTCCCGCACCACCACCTTCCCGTTCACCACCGTGTACGCCGTCTGCGACGGCGCGCAGAACACGAGCGCCGCGACCGGATCGTGCAGCGCGCCCGCGAACAGCGGCTGGCGCAGGTCGAACGCGGCGAAGTCCGCGGCCATGCCGGGCTTCAACGCGCCGATATCGTCGCGGTTCAGCACCTTCGCTCCGCCGAGCGTCGCGATCTCGAGCGCTTCGCGCGCGGTCATCGCATCGGGCCCGAAACCGACCCGCTGCAGCAGCAGCGCCTGTCGCACTTCCGCGACCATCTGCGCGCCGTCGTTCGACGCGGAGCCGTCGACGCCGAGACCGACCGGCACGCCCGCGAGACGCATCTTCTTCACCGGCGCGATACCCGACGCGAGCCGCATGTTCGAGCACGGACAGTGCGCGACGCCCGTGCCGGTGCGCGCGAACAGGCCGATGCCCGCATCGTCGAGCTGCACGCAGTGCGCATGCCATACGTCGTGGCCGACCCAGCCGAGATCTTCCGCATATTCGGCGGGTGTCATCCCGAACTTCTCGCGGCTGTACGCGATATCGTTGACGTTCTCCGCCAGGTGCGTGTGCAGCGACACGCCGTACTCGCGCGCGAGCACGGCCGCGTCGCGCATCAGGTCGCGGCTCACCGAAAACGGCGAGCATGGCGCGACCACCACGCGCAGCATCGCGTAGCGGCCTTCGTCGTGATAGGTCTCGATCAGGCGCTGCGTGTCGCGCAGGATATCGGGTTCGCGCTCGACGACCGAATCGGGCGGCAGCCCGCCATCGCGCTGGCCGACGCTCATCGCGCCGCGGCTCGCGTGAAAGCGCATGCCGATTCGCTGCGCGGCGCCGATGCTGTCGTCGAGCCGGCTGCCGTTCGGGTAGATGTACAGGTGGTCGCTCGACGTCGTGCAGCCCGACTGCAGCAGCTCGGCCATCGCAGTGAGCGTCGACACCTCGATCATCTCGGGCGTCAGGTGCGCCCAGATCCGGTACAGGTTCGTGAGCCAGCCGAACAGCTCGGCGTTCTGCGCGGCCGGCACCGCGCGCGTGAGGCTCTGGTACATGTGGTGGTGCGTGTTCACGAGCCCCGGGATCACGAGGTGGCCGCGCAGGTCGAGCACTTCGTCGGCCGTGTCGGGCAGCTCGTCGGTCGGGCCGACCGCGACGATCCGGTTGTCTTCGATGTAGAGCCCCGCGTCGCGCAATTCGCGGCGCGTGTCGTCCATGGTCACGAGCACGTCGGCGTGCTTGACCAGCAGGGTTTTCGGGCGGGATGGGGATGGGTTCGGCGCGCGTGCGCCGGCGTGCTGCTCGAGGTTCATGCGTTCTCCGCGTCGGTCTGCTCCCAGGGGCTGATCCTGGGGGCGGTCACAAAGCCGTTCGAACGCTGATTCGCGGCACGCCCCGGTGCCTGCGTCCGTTCGAACGCCCTGGCCCGGTTACCCGGCGTGCTCGCCGTCTTCGGGGGTACGCGCGGGCCACAGGCCGACGCGCACGGCGGGAGGATCGCCCAAGCACGCGCGGCGCACAATGCGCGATCCCGAATACCGCACTTCACGGTTCCGATATGGTACGCCGCGCGCGCTTGGTCCGTCCTGCCGCCGGATGCCCGAAACGCCCGCTGGAAGCCCTGTCGGCGTGCCGTCGACAGCCGCTTATGCGCGGCGCATTATCTTTGATATCGCGCCCGTATTTGCGCAGGGAACCTTTTTACAATGCCTGCACGGCGCTCGCTTCACCTCGCCGACGGGTATGTAGCCACGTGACGTGGAGCCTCGATCCGCCGCACAGTCAATGGATCGAGTCGCCGCCGAACCTCGCATTCACACAAGGACACAACGAATGGGAAAGCTCACTACCCACGTACTCGATACGGCGCACGGTCGTCCCGGCGCCGCAATCAAGGTCGACCTCTACGCGCTGGACGGCGAATCGCGCCGCGCGATCAAGACCGTGCTGACCAATAGCGACGGCCGCTGCGACGAACCCCTGCTCGAAGGCGCCGCGCTCGCCGCCGGCGAATACGAACTCGTGTTCCATGCCGGCGACTACTTCGCGTCGCTCGGCGTGAAGGTGCCCGAACCCCGTTTCGTCGACCGCGTCGTGCTGCGCTTCGGCATCGCCGACACCGGCTCGCACTACCACGTGCCGCTGCTCGTGTCGCCTTGGTCGTACAGCACCTATCGCGGCAGCTGACATACGCATCGGCGCCCGCATCAAAGACAAACGATCTGAGTCTGGAGGAGTTTCATGGAAGGCTTCATCACCGACTGGCTGAACCTCGCGCTGCGATGGCTGCACGTCATCGTCGCCATCGCGTGGATCGGCGAGTCGTTCTATTTCGTCGCGCTCGACAACAGCCTGAAACCGCCGACCGACCCGAACCAGCGCAAGCGCGGGGTATTCGGCGAACTGTGGCACGTCCACGGCGGCGGCTTCTACAACATGCAGAAGTACACGGTCGCCCCGCCGGAAATGCCGGATGACCTGCACTGGTCGAAGTGGCCGTCGTACACGACCTGGCTGTCGGGCTTCTCGCTGTTCTTCGTGCTGTACCTGCTCGCGCCGAACACGTACCTGATCGACAAGAGCGTGCTCGACATGGGCCCGGTCGTCGCCGTCGCATCCGCGCTCGGCTTCCTCGCAGCCGGCTGGATCGTCTACGACTCGCTGTGCCGCATCCTCGGCACCAACGACCGCGTGCTCGGCATTTGCGTCGGCCTCTACGTCGTCGTCGCAGCGTACCTCGCGTGCCACATCTTCTCGGGCCGTGCCGCGTACCTGATCGTCGGCGCGATGCTCGCGACGATCATGTCGGCGAACGTGTTTTTCGTGATCATCCCCGGCCAGCGCAAGATGGTCGACAAGATGCTCAAGGGCGAAGAGCCGAACCCGATCTACGGCAAGCGCGGCAAGCAGCGCTCGGTGCACAACACGTACTTCACGCTGCCCGTCGTGTTCGCGATGCTGTCGAACCACTATGCGATGACGTACACGAACAAGTTCAACTGGGTCGTGCTCGTGCTGATCATGCTGGCCGGCGCGCTGATCCGCCAGTTCTTCGTGATGCGTCACCGCGGCAAGCAGCTGTGGTACCTGCCGATCGGCGGCGTCGCGCTGCTGTCGGGCGCGCTGGTGTGGACGATGCCGAAGCCGGTCGCACCGGAAGCGCAGGCCGCCAACGCGCCAAAGATCGTGATCAACGACATCATGCCGATCCTGCAGCAGCGCTGCGTCGAGTGCCATTCGTCGAAGCCGACGCTGATGGGCAGCGCGCCCGCGGGCGTGATGTTCGACACGCCGGACGAAGTGTCGAAGAACGCGCAGCGCATCTACGAACAGGCCGTGCGCCTGAAGGCGATGCCGATCGGCAACGTCACGCACATGACCGACGACGAGCGGACGAAGCTCGCCGCCTGGTTCGAGGGCGGCGCGGTCAAGTAAGCCGCCGTGCGCCGGTTGCCGGCGCAATCCTCTCCGTTCGCGGGCCCGATGACGGGCCCGTTTTTTTGCGTGTTCCGAATGCGCCGCGCGCTAGCCGTGCATCGCGTCGCGCTGAAGCGCGACGAGCGCCTCGAGGGCGCGGAGGCCGTCGTCGAACGGCACGAAGATGTGATCGTGGTACGCGGCGGCCATCACGTTGCAACTGATCCCGGCCGCGCCGAGCGCCCGCGCGAACGCCGCGGTGAGGCCGACTGCCGCGAGATCGGAATGCACGGTCAGCGTGATCCACGCGGCGCGGAACAGCACGGGCCAGCCGCGACGCACGGCCACCTCCTCGCCGACGACGACCGTCAGCCCTTCCGCTTCGCGGAACGTCGCGATTGTTTCGGATAACGATACGTCCGCATCGGTCGGCAGCGAGACAAACACGAACGCGCCCGGATGCAGTTCGGGTTGCATCGTGCGCAGCAGGATCGCGAGGTCGTTTTCAGGTTGGCTCATCGGAGGAACACGTCCAGCTCCGGACGTCGTGCGGTGGCGATGCGGGCACGATAGCACGCGCGATGACGGCGCCATGCACGCACCGCCGCGACTTCGTCCGCAAGCCAGCCTCGGAACGCGGGGGCGCTGCCGGTCACCTCACCCGTCGACGAATTCCGGCAGCCGCGCGATCGCCTTGATCTCGAACTGGAAGCCGTACAGCCAGGTCACGCCGACGGCGGTCAGCGTCGGGTGCGGCGCGTCGCCCCAATACTCGGGGACGATCTCCCAGATCCGCTCGAACGTCGCTTCGGGGTCGACGAGGAACACCGTCACGTCGACGACATCGTCGAACGTGCAGCCGGCCGCACGCAGCACCGCGTTCAGGTTGTCGAACGCGCGGCGAACCTGCGCGCCCAGCTCCGGCTCGGGCGAACCGTCGTCGCGGCTGCCGACCTGCCCCGACACGAACAGGAAACCGTTCGAGCGCAGCGCCGGCGAATAGCGGTTGCGCTCGTACAGCGCCTGGCGACCGGGCGGGAAAACTACGCTACGCTTTGCCATCCAACACCTCCATCAGTCAGTGGGGCGAAGCCGCCCCTGCATCAACGATGAAGGCACTTTAATGACCGTCGCCCGGCGGATAAACCGGCAACCCTGTCCAACACTGTTTGCGCGCCCCAAACAATTTCCGACCGACGCGGAGCCCTGACCCGATGGATCGATTCGACGCAATGCAGGCGTTCGCCCGCGTAGTGGAAGCCGGCAGCTTCACGAAGGCGGCCGAGACGCTGCACATGAGCCGCACCACCGTCACGCAACTGGTGCAGCAGCTCGAAGCGCGGCTGCGCGTGAAGCTGTTCAACCGCACGACGCGCAAGGTCGTCGTCACCGCCGACGGCGCCGCGTACTACGAGCGCGTGGTGCGGCTGCTGGCCGACATGGACGATGCCGAAACGAGCCTGTCCGCAGCGTCCGCGTCGCCCAGGGGGCGGCTGCGCGTGGACGTACCGAGCCCGTTCGCGCGCCTGATCCTGATCCCCGCGCTGCCGGCGTTCCATGCGCGCTACCCGGACATCCAGCTCGACATGGGCGTGAGCGACCGCGTGGTGGACGTGATCGGCGAGAACGTCGACTGCGTCGTGCGCGGCGGCGAACCGGCCGACCGTTCGCTGGTCGCGCGTCGCGTCGGCGACCTGCGGCTCGGCGTATACGCGTCGCCGGCCTATCTCGCGCGCGCCGGCACGCCGTCGCATCCGGCTGAACTGGAAGACACGCATCATCGGACCGTCGGTTTTCTGTGGGCGCGTACCGGCAAGGCGCTGCCGTTTGCGATGGAATGCGACGGCGAGCGCGTCGACGTGCGCGGGCGCTACGTGCTCGCCGTCGACGACGGCAATGCATACCTCGAGGCCGGCCTCGCCGGGCTGGGCATTCTGTGGCTACCCGACTACATGGCTGTCGCGCATCGCGAGCGCGGCGACCTGGTGCCGCTGTTCGAGGCGTGGCAACTCGAACCGATGCCGATGTACGTCGCGTTCCCGCCGAACCGGCACGTCAGCGCGAAGCTGCGCGTCTTCGTCGACTGGATCGCCGACCTGATGGCGCAGCATGCGCCGGTCGCGAACCGGCGTCGCGGCGGCAGCGGTTCGCGCGACACGGGCAAGGCTGTGCCGACCTGAATCGCGCATAAACGGCCGCACATAAAAAAACCGCGCAAGTTGCGCGGGTTTCGACAAGCTGGCGCGGAAACGCCGGAGACTCAGGCCGCCAGCGCGTGCAGCGCCTCGTCGGTGAGCCACAGCGATTCCTGCAGATCCTGCTCGTTGAGGTTCAGGCCGTCGCCGCCCCGGTCGACGACGATGAAGTCGCTGACGCCGCCGAGCGCGATCAGCGGGTGATGCCACACGCCCTTCGCATAGTTGACGCCCTGCCAGCCGCTCGTCACGAACGCGCGGATCTTCGCCGGGTCGAGATCGCCCGCGGGCGCCACGACGACGAGATACGGCCGGTCGTTCAGCGGCACGAATGCCTGGCTGCCGAGCGGGTGCCGCTCGAGCATCTTCACTTCGAACGGCAGCGTGCGCGGCTGGCCTCGAAACAGGTTGACGAGCGTGCGGCCGTCTTCGTCGCTCACATCGACTTTCGCGAGATCATGAAAACGGATCGTCGTGCCGAGGTTGATCGGGATCTGCTTCGCGCCTTCCGTCTCGATCACGTCGCCGAACGGCGCGAACGCCTCCCTGGTCAGCGGTTCGATAACAAGCGTCTTCATTTGTCGAGCGTCCCCCACAGACGCAGGCGCGACACGCCGCCGTCCGGAATGATGTTCAGTCGCACATGCGTGACGGGGCCGAGCGACGCGATGTCGGTTTCGAAGTAGTGCTGCTTGTCCATCTGCAGCTTCTGTTCGCCGAGCAGCACCGGCCAGAACATCGACTGCGTGATCAGCGAGCTGTCGGTGCCGCCCGACACATAGGCAGCCTGGATCGAGCAGCGATCCGGGTAGTTGCCCTTGAAGAACGCGGTATCGACTTCGATCTTGCGGATCACGCCCGGCTGCGCGAGCGCGATGATCGCCCAGTCGTTGCCCGGCTCGCGGCGGCGGCGGGTTTCCCAGCCGTCGCCCATGTTCACGCCGCGGCCCGGCAGCAGCAGGTTAGACGCGACGCCGAAGTGCTGGTTGTTCGCGGCCACGACATAACCTCCGTTTTCCATCGCGGCGAGATCGAACTGCTCGGTTGCGCTCGCGCCGGCCCAGTCGAGCTGCGGCTGGCCGTACACGCGCAGGCGCGCAATGCCGCCGTCCGGATAGATGTTCACACGCAGGTGCGTGAACGCGCGTGCGTCGCTCGCTTCGACGTAGTGATGGCTGTTGCCCTGCAGCGTCGTCGACGGCACGATCTCGACCCACTCGGTCGCATGCGTCGGCGCGCCGTCGGCCACGAAGGCGGCCTCGATCGACGCGGCCGGAGGGAAATTGCCGGTGAAATGGCTCGTGTCGATGTCGAAGCCCTTGATCACGCCCGGGCGCGCGAGCTTGACGATGCACCAGTCGTAGCCCGTCGTGCGCTTGCGGCGCGTTTCCCAGCCATCCATCCACTTGCCGTGGTCGTCGTACTTGCCGGGAATGAAGACGGCCGGCTCGGGGTTCAGCATCCGGTCCTTCGGCGCGAAGAAATCGTCGCTGGCTTCGAGCGCCTGCGCACCGAGACGCGGGTCGGCAAGATTCACGTAGCGCCGCGTGAATTCGGGTGCGTTGGGATCGAGAAGCGGAACAGCCATGATGTTTCCTTGTTTCAGTGATGCGATCGGGCCGCTGCGGCGCAGCAGGCCGTATTGCGGTGTCAGGCGTCGATCAGGTCGTCGAGGCGGAAGCGCGCGATCCGGTAGATCTGGTCGAGGCTCGCGCGCAGTTCCTCGGTGCGCGAATGATTCACGCGCGACTCGAAGTTCGCGATGATGCCGTGCCGGTCATAGCCGCGCACGGCGAGGATGAACGGGAAGCCGAACTTCTCGCGATACGTGCGGTTCAGCGTCAGCAGCTTGTCGAACTCTTCCTGCGTGCACTGGTCGAGGCCCGCGCCGCTCTGCTCGCGCGTCGACTCGGCCGTCAGCTCGCCGCGCACGGCGGCCTTGCCGGCCAGCTCCGGGTGAGCGTTGATCAGCGCGAGCTGGCGCACTTCGCCGCCCGTTTCCACCGCGCCCGACATCGTCTTGTGCAGCGCGTCGATGCTCGCGAACGGCCGCTCGCCCGCGGCGACCTCGGCCACCCACGGCGAATGTTCGAAAATCCCCGACAGCGCCGCGACGAATGCGCTCGGCGCCATCGTATTCAGTTGACTCAACGTGTAACGCATCGCCTTCATGCTTTCCCTTCGTTTCGATGAATGGGCCGATACGGATGATGTTCACGCCAGTGACGCGCGATGTCGACACGGCGCGTCACCCATACGCGATCGTGCTTCTCGATGTGATCGAGGAACCGCTGCAGCCCGCGGAACCGGCCCGGCCGGCCGAGCAGCCGGCAGTGCATGCCGATCGACAGCATCTTCGGCGCCTCGTCACCCTCTTCATACAACACGTCGAACGCGTCGCGCAGGTAGTCGAAGAAGTGATCGCCGGTGTTGAAGCCCTGCGGCGTCGCGAAGCGCATGTCGTTCGTGTCGAGCGTGTACGGGACGATCAGTTGCGGCGACGTGCCGCCGCCCGACACGGCGACGTCCATCCAGAACGGCAGGTCGTCGCCGTAGTTGTCGGAGTCGTACAGGAAGCCGCCGTATTCCGCGACCAAGCGGTGCGTATTGGGGCTGTCGCGGCCGGTATACCAGCCGAGCGGGCGCTCGCCCGTCACGCGCTCGATCGCCTCCATCCCGAGACGCATGTGTTCGGCCTCGAGTTCGGGCGTCATGCTCTGGTAATGGATCCAGCGCCAGCCGTGGCACGCGATCTCATGGCCGAGCTCGACGAACGCGCGCGCGAGCTCCGGGTGACGCTCGATCGCCATGCCGACGCCGAATACCGTCAGCGGCATCCCGCGCTTCTCGAATTCGCGCAGGATGCGCCACACGCCGGCCCGCGAACCGTATTCGTAGATCGACTCCATGCTCATGTGGCGGTCCGGATACGCGGCCGCGCCGACGATTTCGGACAGGAACTGCTCGGAGCCCGGATCGCCGTGCAGCACGCAGTTCTCGCCGCCTTCTTCGTAGTTCAGCACGAATTGCACGGCGACGCGGGCGCGCCCCGGCCAGTTCGCCTGCACGGGATGGCGGCCGTAGCCGATCAGGTCGCGAGGATAGTTGGGATCGAGTGACATGGTTCGAAGTGCGGCGAAAGTTCGCTGGAGTAATGGGTTCGCATCGACCGCGCGGGTGCCGCAGGGCGGCCGCGCGAGCCGATGCGATGACGGCCCAGTGTAGCGAAAACGTCCATACGCGCCCATACAGCGGCGCAGATAGTGCGTGTCAGACGGTGTGTATGTGCGGTTGCGGCAAATTCGGGGCCGGTTCCGCCGCATCCCCGTCCGACGGACTGAAGCGGGCGAATGCGCCGTCGTAGCGCTTCGGCAGCGGCCGCGCGTAGTCGCCGCGCTTCGCGGTCGCGAGGCGCAGCGCAACGAGCGCCTCGGCCCACTTGACGGCCGCCGTGACGCCCTCGACCACCGGCGCGCCGATCTGCTGCTCGATCTCGTGCGCGAATTCGGCCATCCCCGCGCAGCCGAGCACGATCGCGTCCGCGCCGTCCTCGTCGAGCGCGCGCCGGCATTCGTCGACGATGATCCGGCGTGCGGCCGAGCCCGGCCGGTCGAGTTCGAGCACCGCGACGTCGGTCGCGCGCACGTTGCGGCAGAACCGCTTCATTCCGTAGCGTTCGGCCAGGTGCCACGCCATCCCGCAGGTACGCGCGAGCGTCGTGACGACCGAGAAGCCGGGCGCGAGCACGCTCGCCGCATGCATCGCGGCCTCGGCGATGCCGATCACCGGCCCGCGCGCGAGCTCGCGCGCCGCGTAGAGGCCGGGATCACCGAAGCACGCGATCACGTACGCGTCGCAGCCGTCGCGCTCGCCCTGCGCGATCTCCGCGAGCAGCCCGGGGGTCGCGAGCGCCTCGTCGTAATACCCTTCGATCGACGGCGGCCCCATCGGCGGGCTCACCGCGACGATCTCCGTGCCCGCGGCCGCGACGTCGCGCGCGCAGCGGCCCATCGCGTCGGTCATCCGCTGCGTCGTATTCGGATTGATCAGTCGGATCTTCATCGCATGCTCCTCACGCCTTCGTGCTCACGAGCAGCCGGTAGAACACGAAGCCGAGCCCCGCGCCGATGAACCACGAGAAGTTCGCGACGCCCTGCCAGCCCGGCACCATCACGCAGACGACCGCGATCACCGCGGCCGGCAGCAGCGCGGCGAGCGCACGACGGTTCACACCGCCCGTGTACCAGTAGGTGCCGCTTTCCGACATCGTGTACAGGTCGTCGCGCACGAGCCGGCCGCGCTTGACGAGATAGAAGTCGGCGATCAGCACGCCGTACAGCGGGCCGATGAACGCGCCGAGCACGTCGAGCGTGTAGTGGATCACGGCCGGGTTGTTGAACAGGTTCCACGGCGTGATGAAGATCGACGCGACGGCCGCGAGCATCCCGCCCGCGCGCCAGCTGATCAGGCGCGGCGCGACGTTCGAGAAGTCGAACGCGGGCGACACGAAGTTAGCGACGATGTTGATGCCGATCGTCGCGATCGTGAACGTCAGCGCGCCGAGGATCACCGCGGTCGGATGATCGATGCGGCCGACCGTCTCCACGGGATCGGTGACGAGTTCGCCGAACACCGGCAGGGTCGCGGCCGTCGTGATCACCGTGACGAGCGAGAACGCGAGGAAGTTGACGGGCAGCCCCCAGAAATTGCCGCGCTTCACTTCGCCGAACGACCGGCAGTAGCGCGAGAAATCGCCGAAGTTCAGCATCGGCCCGGAGAAGTACGACACGACCAGCGACACCGCCGTGATCATCACCGGGATCACTTGCGCGCCGTGATACTTGACGCCGCCGAGGTTGATGCCGATGTTGCGCCAGCCCGCGCGCCACACCATGTAGCCGGCGAGGATGAACATCACGACATAGACGGCCGGGCCCGCGAAGTCGATGAACTTCTTGATCGTCTCCATCCCGTTCCAGAACACGAACGCCTGCAGCACCCACAGCAGCATGAACCCGGCCCAGCCGACCGCGGACAGCCCGAGGAAGCCGTAGCGATGGACGTCCGCATACGGCAGCCATTGCGGGAAGAACTTCAGCACGACGATCACCAGCGCGCTCGATGCGAGGTAGGTCTGGATGCCGTACCACGCGATCGCGATCAGCCCGCGGATCACGGCCGGCACGTTCGCGCCGAGCACGCCGAACGTCGCGCGGCACGCGACCGGATACGGCACGCCGATCTGCTGGCTCGGCCGCGCGATCAGGTTGCACAGCAGGTTCACGATGCCGATCCCGACGATCAGCGCGATCAGCACCTGCCAGCTCGTCAGCCCGAGCGCGAACAGGCTGCCCGCGAACACGTAGCCGCCGACGCTGTGCACGTCCGACATCCAGAACGCGAAGATGTTGTACGAGCCCCATGTCTGATTCTTCAGGGGTGCCAAATCTTCGTTGTACAGACGTTCGCTGTAACCGCCCGGCAGCGTCGGATCGCCGCCCTCGCCGCCTTCTTCCGCCGGATAGGCGCTGTCGTGCGCCACACTGAACTGAGCCATGACTTCTCCTTGACGCGGCCGGGTGGCCGCTCCACCGTCATCGTTACCGCTCCGGATCGTCGCCCGGAGTCGGACCAGCGGCCCGCGGCGAACACCGCAGGCCTGCATTGCTCTCGTTCTGTGGCGCGCGGCCGGGTTCGCGTCGCCGCTCAGGCGCCGCCGAACACTTCGCGCAAATCGACCTGCCCTTGCGCGGGCCGGTCCAGCATCTTCAGTTCGACATGCTGCAGGTGGCGCGCCATCAGCGTCACCGCCCGCTTCGGATCGCCCGCTTCCAGCGCGGCGAGGATCTCGTCGTGGTCGTCGCACGAACACGGGCTGCGCCCGTGCGATTCGTACAGCGCCGACATCAGCGTCGAGCGTGCGACGAGCCCTTCGAGGCACTCGCTGAGCGTCGCATTGCCCATCAGCGTGGCGAGCGCCGTGTGGAATTCGCCCGACAGCCGGATCCATGCCGCGAAGTCGTGCCGCTCGAACGCCTTGCGTTCCTTGTCGATCAGCGCGGCGACGCCCTTCAGCCGCTTCGCGCCGGGCCCGGTCGCAAGCCGCTCGACCACGGCGAGCTCGATGATCCGGCGCATCTCGAACACCTCGTGCACGTCCTGCAGCGTCGGGCTCGCGACGAACGCACCGCGGTTCGGCTCGAGCTCGACCAGCTTGTCGGTCGCGAGCTGCGCGAGCGCCTGGCGAATCGTCCCGCGCTTCACGCCGAACACGTCGCAGAGCTGCGCCTCCGTCAGCTTCGCGCCTGGCGCGAGCCGATGCTCGAGAATCGCCGTGCGGATCCGCTCGGCGATCGCTTCGGGACTGGCTGCACCGGACGGGTGGGAATCGGGCTCGTTCATGATCTGCATCGTGTGATGGTCCTCATCCTAGGATGGACATAAAGATTGTCAACAATTCTTTTCCGGAATTTCGCACAATCGGCGTGCACGGACGCGACCCCAATCGGTGCAGGATGCGCGAAATCCATGCACATCAAGCCTGAACGCCATAACAGAGGCCGTCTCGTCGTATACCCTCCCGGCCATTTTGTTGACAAAACTGGTGCAAAATCCCGTGACGCTTCTGTCGGCGTCAGCCGAAATTTCTGACCGTTAGTTGCACACTTACATAAAGAAAAAGGCGGAAGACCCGCCTTTCGATCGACCGCGTCCGCATCAGCCGAGGTGCGGATAGTCCGACAGCGTGAGCCGGAACCCATGCGCATTCGCGACCAGCTGCGCCTGCGCACCGAACGGCAGCGTCAGCAGGTCGGGCACGTGGCCGAACTGCAGCCCCGTGACAACCGGAATGCCGACCACCTCGCGCACCTGGTCGATCATCGCCTGCATGTCGTAGCCGTTGTCGTATTCGAACGGCTGCGCGCCGGTGAACTGGCCGAGCACGAGTGCCTGCTGGCGCGCGAGCAGCCCCGACAGGTGCAGTTGATAGATCATCCGCTCGATCCGGAACGGCTGTTCGTTGACATCCTCGATGAACAGGATGCCGCCCTCGATGTCGGGCATGTACGGCGTGCCGATGAGCGACGTGAGGATCGCGAGATTGCCGCCCCACAGCGTGCCCGTCACGTTCACGGTCTGCACCTGCGGTGCCTCGGCGATGATCGTCGTGCTCGGCTGCGTCAGCGTCTGCCAGAAGTGCTGCATCGTGAAATCGCTCGGCGTCTGCGCGCCGAAGTCGGCGGACAGCATCGGGCCGCCGAACGTCTTGATGCGCGCCTTCGCGTACAGCGCGAGCTGGATCGCCGTGAAATCGCTGTGGCCGACGAGCGCGACGGGCTGGTCGCGCAGCCTGCGCTCGAGCCCGCGATAGTCGAGCCCGTGCAGGATCCGCGCGGCACCGTAGCCGCCGCGCACCGCGAGCGCGATGTCCGGCAGCGGCCGCTCGGGATCGGCGAGACGGTTCAGGTCGCCTGCCCGCTCGCCGTCGGTGCCGCCGAAACGCTGGAAGCGCCGCTGCGTCGCTTCGACGTTCTCGATGCGCTGTTGCGCGATGCTGAGGCGTTCGAGCGCGCGATTGATCGCGTCGGGATCGTGCGGATAACCGGATGGCGCCAGCAGGCGGATGGTGTAGGACGCGGCGGGCTGGAAGGACATGGCGAAAGGTGTCGGGTCGTCAAACCTGCTTAGAGGGTCCGAACCGTCTTCGGTTCAGGCAACCGTGCGCACCCGGAGCGACAGGCGCGGCCGGCGCGACTATGACGCGCCGGATTCGGCGTCGCGAGCCAGCCGTGCTTCGCGCAACGCGCGACGGCGCTCGGCGAAGAACGACTTCAGCGCGGCGCCGCACTCGTCGGCGAGCACGCCGCCGGTCACTTCGGTATGGTGGTTGAGCTGCGGATTCGCGAACGCGTCGATCACGCTGCCGCATGCGCCCGTCTTCGGATCGGCGGCGCCGTAGACGACCCGCGCGATGCGCGCATGCATGATCGCACCCGCGCACATCAGGCATGGCTCGAGCGTCACGTACAGCTCGCAGCCGGGCATCCGGTAATTCTGCAGATTTTGCGCGGCCATGCGCAGCGCCGCCATTTCCGCATGGGCCGACGGGTCGTGCCCGCCGATCGGATGGTTGAAGCCGCGTGCGATCACTTCGTCGCCGCGCACGAGCACCGCGCCGACCGGCACTTCGCCGGCCGCGCGCGCCTCTTCCGCGGCGGCCTGCGCGAGCCGCATGAAATGCAGGTCGCGCGCCGATACGGGTGCGGTTTCGGGAGCAGGAGACCGGGCGGCGGGTTCAGCGGCCGCGTCGGCCACCGATCGGGCTGCGTCGTGCAGCGCGTCGGACGTCACATCGGCCCCGCTTCGGCGGGCGCATCGTCGAGCCCGCGCTCGCACAGGCGTTCCGCGATGCGACGGCAGTAGTCGCGCGGCATCACCATCGGGCCGCCGCGCAGCGATTCGAGCGCCATGTCGAGCGCCAGGATCTTCGCCTGCAGCCGGCAGCGCGCGGCACGGTCGCTGACCGCCTGCACTTCGTCATGCAGGTTGCGCAGCGCGCGCAATTGCTCGACGGCCGGCGGCACGAAGCCCGCGTTTTTCAGGATACGGTTGGCCACCCGCACCTCCTCGGGCACGAGCAGGTCGTCATCCAGCGCCTGCGGCGCGCCGGTACCCGGCAAATCGTCGAACTCTCCCCGCGCAGCGGCGGCGGCAATACGTTGTTCGACCAGGGCGTCAAGCAATCTCATCAGTCAATGGGAACAATGCGGCAGGCCGAATTCTAGCAGGGTGACGCGGGTATGACAGGCCCTTCGAATACATGCTCGATATTGCGTTTTTAGGGGCCGAATCGTGACGCATGCGCGCCGATCGGCGCCTGTTGCCGGTCTGCTGCGCCGCAGCGGGCGAAGCGCCGTCCGGACACCGGCAAATGCAGGCGGTGTCCGGCCCTGTTTTTTATCTGCGTCGATGCGTCCCGGGCGTCGCCAATCCGGCGAAACGGAAGGCGCCCGTCTTCCGTTACCGGGTCACGCGGCCATCGTTTCCGGCCGCGCTTTCGCAAACGGGCGGAACATCGTCGCGATCAGGAACGCGCCGAGACCGACCGCGAACGAACCGAGGTACAGCCAGCCGTAACTGCCGAACGTATCGACGATCAGGCCGCCGGCAACGGGCCCCGCGGCCATGCCAAGGCTGCCGGCCATCGCGCAGCCGCCGATCACGGTGCCCATCATCCGCAGCGGGAAGTTCTCGCGCGCGAGCACCGAATACAGCGGCATCACGCCCGCATAGATGAAGCCGAACAGCGTCGCGACCGCGTAGAACCCGTCGAGCGTGCGCACGAAGTAGTAGCCGAGCGCGCCCAGCGCCTGCGCAAGCAGCCCGGCCACCAGCATGCGCTTCGCACCGACGCGGTCGCCGAGGAGCCCGAACACGATCCGGCCGCCCATGCCCGCGAGCCCTTCGACGCTGTAGATCGATACCGCGACGATCAGCGGGATCCCGCACGTCACCGCGTAGCTGACCGTATGAAAAATCGGGCCCGAGTGGGTCGCGCAACAGAAGAAGTTGGTCAGCACCAGCACCATGAACTGCGGCGAGCGCAGCGCGTCCGCGACCGACATCGCCGCGGGCGCGCCGGCAGGCGCAGGCGCCGCGTGTGCGCGGTCGAGTGCGGGCGCCCGGCGCACCAGCAGCGACACCGGAATCATCACGACGGCCGCCAGCGCGGCGACGAGCAGCATCGACGTGCGCCAGTCGTGCGTCGATACGAGCCATGCGGCCAGTGGCGACATCGTCATCGGCGCCATTCCCATCCCGGCCGACACGAGCGACACCGCCAGGCTGCGGTGCGTATCGAACCAGCCCGTCACGCATGCCATCATCGGCGCGAACACCGCGGCCGTCGCGCTGCCGACGGCAAGGCCGAAGGTCAACTGGAACGCGAGCAGCGACGGCGCGCGGCTCGCCAGTGCGAGGCTCGCCGACAGCAGCACGGCGCCCGTCATGACGACCGCGCGCGTACCGATGCGGTCCGACAGGCTGCCCCACCCCATGCTCGCGAAGGCCATCGCGATGAAGCCGATCGTCATCGCACCGGAAATGCCGGTCATCGACCAGCCGGTGTCGCGCGCGATCGCGCGCAGGAACACAGGTAGCGAAAACATCGCGCCGATCGCAATGCAGCCCATCAGGCCACCCGCGGCGACGATCACCCAGCGGTATCGGGAATCCGGCATCTGGCGTCTCCTTTCTCGTTTCCGCAACCCTCGGAACCGGGCTCCCGCCGCGCTGCGCGGCGGCAGGTCCAGCTGCCGCATCGACGCTGTCGCGAGCCCGGTCGACATCGATACGACGGGCGACGCATCGGGAAATCGACATGTGCGGCGCACACGCCGGCGAATTTGTTTGATTGTCGGCCGATCCGCGCGGCTGGCGAGGGGCGGATCGTTCGAACACCGAATGCCGCCGGAGCGCCCGTCCGGCCCGCCGCCTGCCGCCCTGCTTTTCCGGATTCGGAAAGTCGAAATCAGAAATGGTTGGTTTGGACGCGCGATCGCGCTGGCTACACTCGAACCATCTTGTCATAACAAGTTGACCGATGCCTCCAACCAACGTCGTGCCGCTGTCGGCGCCGCCGCTCTATGTGCAGATCAAGGACACGCTGCGCGCGCGCATTCTCGACGGCACCTATGCGCCGCACAGCCGGATGCCGTCCGAGCACGAACTCTGCGCGATGTTCGACGTCAGCCGCATCACGGTGCGCCAGGCGCTCGGCGACCTGCAGAAGGAAGGCCTGCTGTTCAAGCTGCACGGCAAGGGCACGTTCGTGTCGAAGCCGAAGGCGTTCCAGAACGTGACGTCGCTGCAGGGGTTCGCCGAAGCGATGTCGTCGATGGGCTACGAGATCGTCAACCAGTTGCGCAGCTTTCGCACCGTAAAGGCCGATCGCCATCTCGCGACGAAGCTGAACGTGCCGGAAGGCGCGCCGCTCGTCGAGATCCATCGCGTGCGGCTGCTGAACCGCGAGCCCGTGTCGCTCGAGCAGACCTGGGTGCACGAAGCGCTCGGCAAGCGCCTCGCGGGTGCCGATCTCGCGACCCGCGACATCTTCCTGATCCTGGAAAACGACTGCGGCATCCCGCTCGGTCATGCCGACGTGTCGATCGGCGCGATCCTCGCCGACGACGAGATCGTCGATGCGCTGCACGTCGAGGAAAGCAGCCCCGTGCTGCGCATCGAGCGCCTCACGCACGACGCATCGGGCGCGCCGATCGACTACGAATACCTCTACTTCCGCGGCGACGCCTTCCAGTACCGGTTGCGCATCGACCGGCAGAAGGCACGCAAATCTATAAGGAACCCGAAATGAATACCCATGTGCTCGAATACGACATCGTCGTGGTCGGCGGCGGCACGGCCGGCCCGATGGCGGCGATCAAGGCGAAGGAGCGCGACCCGTCCCTGCGCGTGCTGCTGCTCGAAAAGGCCCACGTGAAGCGCAGCGGCGCGATCTCGATGGGGATGGACGGGCTGAACAACGCGGTGATCCCCGGGCATGCGACGCCCGAGCAGTACACGCGCGAGATCACGATCGCCAACGACGGCATCGTCGACCAGGCAGCCGTATACGCGTATGCGACGCACAGCTTCGCGACGATCGAACAGCTCGACCGCTGGGGCGTGAAGTTCGAGAAGGACGGCACCGGCGACTATGCGGTGAAGAAGGTCCATCACATGGGCTCGTACGTGCTGCCGATGCCGGAAGGACACGACGTCAAGAAGGTGCTGTACCGGCAACTGAAGCGCGCACGCATCGCGATCACGAACCGGATCGTCGCGACGCGCGTGCTGACCGATGCGCACGGCCATGCGAGCGGCGTGCTCGGCTTCGATTGCCGCACCGCGGAGTTCCACGTGATTCGCGCGAAGGCCGTGATTCTCTGCTGCGGCGCGGCCGGCCGGCTCGGGCTGCCGGCGTCGGGCTACCTGATGGGCACGTACGAGAATCCGACCAACGCGGGCGACGGCTACGCGATGGCCTATCACGCGGGCGCCGCGCTCGCGAATCTCGAATGCTTCCAGATCAATCCGCTGATCAAGGACTACAACGGCCCCGCGTGCGCATACGTGACGGGCCCGCTCGGCGGCTTCACCGCGAACGGCAAGGGCGAGCGCTTCATCGAATGCGATTACTGGAGCGGCCAGATGATGTGGGAGTTCCATCAGGAACTGCAAAGCGGCAACGGCCCCGTGTTCCTGAAGCTCGACCATCTCGCGGAAGAAACGATCCAAACCATCGAGCAGATCCTGCATACGAACGAGCGGCCGAGCCGCGGCCGCTTCCATGCGGGGCGAGGGACCGACTACCGCAGCCAGATGGTCGAGATGCACATCTCCGAGATCGGCTTCTGCAGCGGCCACAGCGCGTCCGGCGTGTACGTGAACGCACGCGCGGAGACGACCGTGCCGGGGCTCTACGCCGCCGGCGACATGGCCGCCGTCCCGCACAACTACATGCTCGGCGCTTTCACGTACGGCTGGTTCGCCGGGCAGAACGCGGCCGACTACGTCGCCGGCCGCGACCATGCGCCGGTGGACGACGAACAGGTCGACGCGGAACGTACACGCGTGTTCGCCCCGCTGTTACGCGAGCGCGGCCTGGCGCCGGCGCAGGTCGAATACAAGCTGCGCCGCATGGTGAACGACTATCTGCAACCGCCGAAGGTGACGCGCAAGATGGAAATCGGGCTGCAACGTTTCGACGAGATTACTGAGGATATCGAAGAGATAAAGTCGAGCCATCCTCACGAACTGATGCGCGCGGCCGAAGTTCGCGCGATCCGCGACTGCGCGGAAATGGCCGCACGCGCGTCGCTGTTCCGCGCCGAGAGCCGCTGGGGGCTGTACCACCATCGCGTCGACTATCCGCACCGCAACGACGCCGAATGGTTCTGCCATACGTGGCTGCGCAAGGATGCCGACGGCGTGATGCGCAGCGAGAAGCGGCCGGTCGAGCCGTACATCGTGCCGCTGGCCGACGACGAACGCGGCGCCTACGCGCATCTGCGCATCCGCGAACCGGCCGCGCTCGCGGCCGCCCTCTGAGGAGCCATACCATGCCCCATACCCCGCACGACATCTTCCAGCGCAGCAGCGCGCCCGTCACGATCGACGAGGCACTGTGCATCGCCGACAAGGGCTGCACCGTCTGCATCGACGTGTGCCCGCTCGACCTGCTCGCGATCGACGTAACCAAGGGCAAGGCCTATATGCAGTTCGACGAATGCTGGTACTGCATGCCGTGCGAGCGCGATTGCCCGACCGGCGCGGTCAAGGTCGAGATCCCTTATCTGCTGCGCTGACCGGGCGCGTGCCGATCGTCGTCGCGCTGCCCGCGCGGGCCGTGCATCGACGACGTGACGGCCGGGCCGGCGTCCGGTTCGCATCGCCATGCCGCGCCGCCCATGCACCGCGCTCCGTGAGCAGCCGCCCTTTCATCGAACCGACTTTTTCCCCATGACCGCTTTCTCTTCCACCTCCTCGCTGCCCGGCACGCACGGTCCGGATCGTGCCGCGCTCGTCGCCCGCCTCGCTGCGCCCGACGCATCCGTGCGCCGCATAGCGCTGCTCGAACTCGCCGATCTCGAGGAATCCGGTTTCATTCCCGCGTTCGTCGCGGCGCTGCGCGACGACCCGTCCGCCAACGTGCGCAGCGAGGCGGCCCGCGTACTCGGCGCCTGGGAACAACCCGACGTCGTCGACGCGCTGTGCCGCGCGCTGCTCGATCCGGACGACGGCGTGCGCGCGACCGCTGCGCAGAGCCTGTCCGAATTGAAGGACGCTGCATCGGGCGCCGTGCTGTGCGACTGGGCCGACCAGCCCGAGCCGTACGTTCGCAGCGCCGTGCTGCGCGGGCTGCGCGAGTTGCGCGATCCCGATGCGTTCGCTCCTGCGTTGCGCGCGCTCGACGCCGACGCCACCGCCGTGCGGGCCGAGGCCGTCGCCGTGCTCGGCTGGCTCAGGGATATACGCGCGTTGTCGCCGCTCGCGCGCGTCGCGACGACCGATGCCGATGCGGACGTGCGGCGCGTCGCGGTCGGCGCGCTCGGATTCGCGGCGTCGGACGACACGACCGTCATCACCGCACTGCTCGCCGCATTGCGCGACGCCGAATGGCAGGTACGCGAAGAATCGGCCGCAACGCTCGGCAAGCTGCGCGTCGCGGTCGCGCGTGACCAACTCGTCGCCGCGCTCGACGACGACTACTGGCAAGTGCGATTGCGCGCCGTGCGCGCGCTCGGACAGTTGCGCGATGCGGCTGCAGCGCCGGCCGTCGCCGCGCTGCTCCCGCATCCGATCAGCAATCTGCGCAAGGAAGCCGCGCTCGCGCTCGGCGAACTGCGCGACCCCGGCACGCTTCCGGCACTGCACGACGCACTCGACGATCGCGATCCCGAAGTGCGCAAGGCCGTGCGGATCGCAATCCGGCAGATCGGAGAGGCGCGATGACGCCGCCGACCGAAATCGTGCTCGACCACGCTGCCCGTGTGTTGACGCTGCGCTGGCCGGGCGGCGACACGCAACGCATCGGCTATGTGCGGTTGCGCAGCAGTTGCCCGTGCGCCGCTTGCCGCAAGATCCGGTTCGACGCTGGCGTGGTCGACGCGCGACCGGACGTGATGCTGGACGATGTGGAAGCGGCCGGTTACGGCATTCGCCTGCTGTTCGGCGACGGTCATGCTCGCGGCATCTATCCGTGGCCGTATCTGGCGGAACTCGGAAAACGCGCGACGGATCCGGACATCGGCACGCATTGCATGCTCATGCTCGGCGATCTCGCAAACTGACCGTCGGCGGGCCAGCGTCGCATCGGTACGCCGTTCCGGCTCGCAGCATGCCTCGCTGCGCACCGCGCCTGCCCGGCGCACTCGACGTTGCCGCCGAAACCTTCGCGCGCCGCCGTCATGCCCCCTGAAACGCTGCGATACTGACGCCTGCGCGCTGCACGCCCCTTTTTCACAGGAGCCAGGACATGCAAACGGCAGTCGGATTCATCGGCCTCGGCGTGACGGGCACGCCGATGGCGCTCAACCTTGCGCGGGCCGGCACGCCGCTCGTCGTGCGGAGCCGTTCGAACAGCAGCGACGGTGCGCTCGAGGCAGGCTGGTTCGATCTCGCGGAACTCGATCGGGACGATCTGCCGATGAGCGCGGGGGTCCAGGACGTCGTGCGACGAGCCGTCGAACGGACATCCGAACCACAACAAATCAAGCCATGATCAGAATCCGCAAATCCACCCAGGCCGACGGCGCACGCGTGCTGGATATCTGGCGCAGCGCGGTCGACGCAACGCATCACTTCCTGAGCGACGCCGACCGCCGCGCGATCGATGCCGAAGTCGAGCCGTTTCTGCCCAGCGCGCCGCTCGATGTGGCCGTCGACGAGACCGATCGGCCGATCGGCTTCATGCTGCTCGACGGCAGTCACATGGCAGCGCTGTTCATCGATCCCGCTCACCATGGCGCGGGCATCGGGCGCCTGCTCGTGGAAGAAGCGCTCAGGCGCCATCCCGACCTGTCGACCGACGTCAACGAGCAGAACGAATCGGCGGCGGGATTCTATGAAAGGCTCGGATTCGAGCGCTGCGGGCGATCGGCGCTCGACGGACAGGGGCGGCCTTATCCGCTGGTCCACCTTCGCTATCGCGGCGCGATCGCGTCTGGCCGGTCGCAGGAAAACGCGTGACTTGGACTTGCGCGGCATCGCCTGCCGCGCTGCTTACCAACCACGCACCGAACGCCCCGAAGCACTCGCTCGCCTTCGATTGCGGGATACCCATGCAATCCATGCATCGCAGCTAAACGGGAGATTTACAGCGATCCGATCGGATTCAGCATCAGGCAGCGCGCACGGCAAACCATGGGCTCGATCCGGATGGTCGACGACCGGAGCGGGCTTCCAACATACGATCACGCCGACGAACTGCGGTTCGTCAGCGGCCAGCGCCCTATTACATCGTAGTGCGTCCTGCGGAGCCAACTGTGAATCAGGACGAATTCGCGGACGGTCCACGTAATCGGATCGATCCTGTACTGATCGGGCCCGCGTTCGCCGTACAGCAACGTCACGTGGGGCGTGAAACGCGCACCTGAAACACGCAGACCTGCCTTTCCAAGGGCATCTCGAAGTTGCTGCTGAAAATCGATCAATATTTGCAGCCCTGCGCTCCCTGTCAGTACCAGAGGCCGATGGCCCGGCCGCCCATTGAAGCTGACGAGCCGATCGAAGGTGACGCCGAAAGACGGCACATCGATGCGATCCGCCGCGGCACATGCACGCGCGATGATGGCGCCCGGCACATACGCAAAGTCGCCCAGAGAGTACAGCGTGACATGCAGACGCTCCGTGTGCAGCACCCCGCGCTCCCCAGGCTTCCCTGATTGCAAGCCTTCAGTCATTCCGGCAATACATGCAGCCGCAACTGGATCGGGCATCGCAGCGAAGAAAAAGCGATGCTCGGGAACCGGTGGCGGCACGTCGAATCCGGGTAGCGTCAGCTGAGTCATGGCCATATTGCAGATACGCCGATGGCAACGTCTCCATTATCGTCGATCGGAAGACAACCCTTCCGTCGCGCAAACAACAACGCCCAGCAGGTATCCCTGTCGGGCGCCTGCATCATCCGATGCGGCAAGCTGCCAACGATGCACCGAGCGCCGGACTTGGTATCAAGACATCAAGGACCCGTTTTGGAATTGGACGTCGACAGCAACCGCATGGCACAGGATCGCAAGCGGGGAAATGGCGAGGACGATCGTTTCTCGGACTGAACGAGTCTCTCACAGGCCCGATGATGCTAACCTCTTGGCCAAACTAAACGCCACCGCATGAAGTAATAGGATTCAACCATGCAAACCGTTGCGGTACTGGACTTCGAAACAACCGGGCTTTCGCCGAATCTGGGCGACCGTGCCACCGAAATTGCCGTGATCCTTCTACGCGACGGACAAGTCGTCGACCGTTTCCAGAGCTTGATGAATGCCGGCAAACGCATACCGTCCGATGTTGTCGCGCTGACCGGCATCACGAACGACATGATTGCATCGGCTCCCCCGGCGTCAAAAGTCATGAAAGAAGCGGCGGCGTTCGTTGGCAAGCATTCCGTCGTGGCACACAACGCCGGTTTCGATAAGCGGTTCTGGCAGTCAGAGCTCGGGCTTCTCGACATGTCAGCCGAGCATGCCTTTGCTTGCACGATGCTCGTGGCGAGACGTATCTATCCGGACGCTCGGAGCCACCGCCTGTCGAGCCTGGCCGAAACGCTGCAGCTGCCGAAATCGGGACGTGCTCACCGGGCGATGGTCGACGCCGAGATGGCCAGTCATCTGTGGTGCCGGTTGCAGCACGACATTGCCCGGACTTACGGACTGGATCGCATCGATCATGCGCTCATGACGCGTGTCCAGACGACGAGCAAGGCGAACGTGCCTATGTACTTGCGTTCGCTCGCACGCTCGCACGCGTGACAAATCCGCGCAATGCGTTAACGTAGAACGGCTTGGCGACCGCCAAGCCGTTTCTTGTCCTGCGCCCGCCATCATGCCGACAGAGCGGCCTGCACCAGCACTACGTGCTGGTCGCAGTGCCGTGCAAATAGCTGCGCGGCACGCCCGTCGTATGTGACGATGCGCTCGAGGCGCGCTGGTTCGATCTCGCCGAACTCGATCGCGACGATCTGCCAATGAGCGCGAACGTGCGAGATATTGCGCGGCGGGTACTCGACCTGGCATCTATTCGTGCCGGATCGCCCCGCTCCTGAACCTGAAATACTGCTGTCTTTCCTGCACCGTCTCGAGGGTGACTCGCATGAAGAAATGACGGCACCGGACGCCCGCGAGCGTCCGCATCAAGACAACTCGAACCATGTCAAGCAGTTTCAGTGCTGCTTACCCACCGAGCCAAAAACGCCACGACCTTTTCTTCGATGTGACTCTCAACAGTCTGCAATCGGAGCAAGGGGATCTCGCTTTTCCTCAGAATGCTGTCTTTTAGCGCATCCCGCTCGACTTGTTGCGCCATGCTGTGCGATCCGCCATCGACTTCGATCACACCCAACGGCGTTTTCCCTACCTTGAAATACAGCACAAAATCGCAACTGGCGCGATTCCTCATGAAATCCCGCTCCCGTGACGTCAGTGTGCCGTTGCTCAAGGAGACCAACTGAATCAAGGCAATCTGCGAGTGAAATGTCATCGCTCGATAAGCGTCGCCGGACAGTACCTCACGCAGTATCTGCGCCACAATCTGCTCGGACTTGTATCGAGAATCACTTGGACGCAGCCTGGCGTTGAGCCGCTCAAGTGACGCATCATATTCCTTGTAAAGCAGGTCGAAAGCTGACACGACCGGAGCTCGATGGATCTGCTTCTCGCCGGCGTAGTACTCGATATAACGGATCAGTGCAGCAATATGTCCGTTGTTTGCAGCAAAGACATCATCCCCCGTCACCAACGTGAACTTGTGCTTCGCTCTCGATACCGCCACATTGACCAAGTGCGGATCATCTACGAAACCCAGGCTTCGCTGGCTCCGGTACTTCTTGTCCAGCACTGTGGAAAAGACAATCTCGTCACACTCCCTGCCCTGAAACTTGTGTACCGTATCCTTGACGAAATCGGCCGGCAAATGCGCGCGAGACAGCGTGACCTGGGCGTTGTACGGGGCGATGAATCCCTTGCGGTGCGCACTGTCCCAATCGCTCTCGCCATCCCATTTGAGCGTCTCAAGCAGAGAATCCAGTTCGCGTCGATTCGCATTGTTTCGCGTGTGATTTCCCTTGGCCGTAACGAGCAGTTCCAGTGAATTTTCGCCTGCGTCTTGCGTCATCGGGACGAGTTGGTTGTCATAAAACTGCTGATTGCAGAACTGGATGATTCTGGGGTGGCATCGATAATGCTCCTTCAGGAGCGTCATCGGTATCGAATCCTTGAACACGCCGACACACGAATCGAGCAGACTGTATTTGTCGCAGTCGTAGAACTCGCCAGGCGAGGCGATGCCAAGATTCCCCGGGATATGTGGAAGCTGCTTTCTGTCGCCGACGATGATCAGGTTCCTGGCGCAGCCCAGCGCCAGTATCCCCGGGACGATGTCTTGCTGAGACGCCTCGTCGATGATCACATAATCGAGAATCGCACCGCCGACCGAGTTGACAATGGAATGCGTGCCGCTACCGATAATCGGAAAACGCCGCACAAACGCATCGAAATTCCTGCTGTAATTTTTTGCATCGAACGCTTCTTGCCGCGAGATATTCTGGTGAAGATGGTGCTTGAGATGGGCCATCGATCCTGCGACCAGCTCATCCAGCAATGCGTCGAAGTTGCCACGCACCAGCGCTTCTCGATGGGCTGTCAATGCAGATTTTTTCTCCTGCAATGCCCTTTCGTAATAGTGCTTCTGCAAGGCATAAATCACCGATTTGCGCTTTTCCCAATCCTCAAATGGTTTCGCCCGCAGGATTTTAAAATTAAGTAGCAGTTCGAGTCTGTCCTTGAGCCGGATACGGTTCTCGGCAAGATAGGCCAGATAAGCCATCAGGTCCGACGATTTTCGTGGAGACAGTTTGTACCTATTCAGAGAAACCGGCATCGCCACCGAGTTCTCGCGCTGCCATTCCAGCAGGTAGTTCAGCTCTACGGTCAGTTCATCGACCTCGGCCTGCAGTCGAGCCACTGTATTCTGAGCATACAGGTGTTGCTTCAGCTTCTGCAGAACAGCTTGAATCTGTTCCATGGCAGGAGCAGGCGCAGGGGGCTCCGACGGCAAGGCGGGAACATCGACGAAGAAGCCCTCGCGATTAGCCGCACGGCCCAGCTTGGCAACTACATAATCCAGTCCGACCTTATCTAGTTTTTCATAAACGTTTTCGACGGCAGCGTTGTTATTGGACAGGACCGCGACCGTTTTTCCCTGCAACAGGATGTTGGCCAGGATGTTCAGGATCGTTTGCGTCTTTCCCGTGCCGGGCGGCCCTTCTATCAGGCTGATTTGCGAAGCGAAAGCTTTCTCCACTGCCTTGAGCTGACTCTCGTTGACGCCAAAAGGGTAAATAAAGCTCCCCCCTTGCGCCCGCGGCTGGTGCTGTGCCGCGCAATATGCGTGCAACGCCGTGTCTTCGTGAGGAGTCACCTTCTCCAACTGACGCAGCACGTTGTCGGCAATAGGTTTGTCCTGCGGGCTCGCTTGCTCTGCCCTGGCCTTTGCCACGGCAACGAAATAGCGGAATATCGGTCCATCCTTGATTTTCGTCGCGAGGGTGAGCGCAATATCATGCGCGTTCATGACGTAAATCTTTCGGTTCCCCGGATAGTGGACGGCCGCATATTTCCCGCCATAGATCACCACCTTGTCGACGACGCTGAACACCGCGCCCCCTTTCTTTGAAAGAAGCTTGCCTTGCACTACCTCGGTGGGTTCAATTCTGCAATTGCGGAGCGGACTATGGAAAGACTTGCCGGATGGGAAATGGCAAGTCAACATCAACTCATCCCCGTCGGGACTCCACCATATCGCCCAGTCTCTGATCTGCCTGGTTCTGTCTTCATCGTTTACCCAGATGGAAACCATATGATCCTTATGCAATTTTTATTCGAAGCATAAAAATTCGGATTCTCCATTCTAAACGACACTCAGCCTCAACGATCCAGCAACAGGCGAGACTCCCGTCAATTCAGCTTGATCGTGGAGATCAAATGAACTGTATTGATAGTCCGTCATTAGAGAATAGCGGGGTACGCAAGCGACCAGATGCGTACTGCCTCGAAGAGAAAGGTGGACTGCACCGACGTCACCCCACGGCGGAATCATCACCTTTTTGCTGTCGTTCCAGGCACAACTCCCGCTCATCGCAGGATTGCAAATCGTGAACGATTCAGTTTCTCAAATCGTCGGGATGCTGTCCGTCAGCGGCCAGCGCCCGATAACGTCGTAGTGCGTCTTGCCGAGCCAGCTGTGGATCAGGATGAATTCGCGTACGGTCCACGTGATCGGTTCTGTTGGACATCGAGTGACCCTGCCGTCGCCGTACAGCAAGGTGAGATGAGGTGTGAAATGCGCGCCCGAAACACGCAGGCGGGCCCCTCTGAGCGCATCCACCAGTAGGCGCTGAAACCTGACCAGTTCGTCCAGCCCGTCGCTCCCCGTCAACACCAGAGGCCGATGCCCCGGCCGCCCGTTGAAGCTGAGGATCTGATCGAATGTCACGCCGAATGACGGCACGTCGATACTTGCCGCCGCGACGCATGCACGCGCGAGGATGACCTCCGGCACATACGCGAAATCGCCCACAAGTTGCAACGTGACATGCAGACGCTCGGCATGCAGCGGCCGGCCGTCGACTCGCATCCCGGCGCCCAGGCGAGCGCCCCTTTCGGCCATGCACGCAGCGATGTCCGGATCGGGCATCACGGCGAAGAAAAAGCGATGCTCAGGTGCCAATTGCGTTGCCTCGAAGCCTGGCAGCGTAAGTTGGGGCACGGCAGCGTTAGACGTTCGCATCTGTAGACCTCCGTTACCGTCAATCGATTGACGACCCGCCAACAGCGCAAAAAACAACGCCCGGCAGGACTTCCTGCCGGGCGTTCGCATCAACCGGTGCCGCAATCCGCTATCGAGGCATGCCCCGACACTGGATCACTCCCACTCGATCGTCGCCGGCGGCTTCCCCGAGATGTCGTACACCACCCGGTTGATCCCGCGCACCTCGTTGATGATCCGGTTCGACGCGCGGCCGAGCAGCGCGTACGGCAGGTGCGCCCAGTGTGCGGTCATGAAGTCGGTCGTCTGCACTGCCCGCAGCGACGTCACGTAGTCGTACGTGCGGCCATCGCCCATCACGCCGACCGACTTCACCGGCAGGAACACCGCGAACGCCTGGCTCGTCAGGTCGTACCAGCTCTTGCCGACATCGGCCTCGCCGCACAGGCCGGCAGCCGCATCCTGCGCGGTCGCGGTCGTGTTGCGCAGCTCTTCGATGAAGATCGCGTCCGCGCGGCGCAGCAGGTCGGCGTATTCGCGCTTCACTTCGCCGAGGATCCGCACGCCGAGGCCCGGGCCCGGGAACGGATGGCGATACACCATCTCCGGCGGCAGGCCGAGCGCGACGCCCAGCTCGCGCACTTCGTCCTTGAACAGGTCGCGCAGCGGCTCGAGCAGCTTCAGGCCGAGCGTTTCCGGCAGGCCGCCGACGTTGTGGTGGCTCTTGATCGTCGTCGCCTTCTTCGTCTTCGTACCGCCCGATTCGACCACGTCTGGATAGATCGTGCCCTGCGCGAGCCACTTCGCCTTCGACAGCTTCTTCGCCTCCGCCTGGAACACCTCGACGAACTCGCGGCCGATGATCTTGCGCTTCGCTTCCGGATCGGTCACGCCGGCCAGGTGGCCGAGAAACTGATCGGACGCGTCGACGTGCACGACCTTCGCGTGCAGGCGGCCCTCGAACATGTCGAGTACCATCTTGCCTTCGTTCAGGCGCAGCAGGCCGTGGTCGACGAACACGCAGGTGAGCTGGTCGCCGATCGCGCGGTGGATCAGCGCAGCCGCGACGCTCGAATCGACGCCGCCCGACAGGCCGAGAATCACTTCCTCGTCACCGACCTGCTCGCGGATCTTCGCGACGGCTTCCTCGATGTGGTTGCGCATGATCCAGTCGGGCTTCGCGCCGGCGATCTGCAGCACGAAGCGCTCGATGATCTGGCGGCCCTTTACCGTATGCGTGACTTCCGGGTGGAACTGCACCGCGTAGTAGCCGCGCGCCTCGTCGGCCATGCCGGCGATCGGGCAGCTCGGCGTCGATGCCATCAGCGCGAAGCCCGGCGGCAGCTCGGCAACCTTGTCGCCGTGGCTCATCCAGACCTTCAGCATCCCGTGGCCTTCGGCCGTCGTGAAATCCTCGATGCCGTCGAGCAGGCGCGTATGGCCGTGCGCGCGCATTTCCGCATAGCCGAATTCGCGATGGTCGCTCCACTCGACCTTGCCGCCGAGCTGCACGGCCATCGTCTGCATGCCGTAGCAAATGCCGAGCACCGGCACGCCGAGATCCCACACGGCCTGCGGCGCGCGCAGCTGGTGGTCTTCGTACGTGCTCGCGTGGCTGCCCGACAGGATCACCGCCTTCGGCGCGAACTCGCGGACGAAGTCGTCGGACACATCGTTCGGATGGATTTCGCAGTAGACGTGCGCTTCACGCACGCGTCGCGCAATCAGTTGGGTGACTTGCGAACCGAAGTCGAGAATCAGGATTTTGTCGTGCATGGCTGCGGACGGGATGAAGAGAATAAGAAAAGCAGCGCACGAAGCGCTGCGTCAATAGCATGGACAGCGACGTCGGGCGGCAGGCGGCACGCGCGACGCATGGCCGGTCAATCCTGCATCGGCGGGCGCTCGTCGAGTGCAACGCCACCCGACGATTGACCGGATGCGGCCGACGACGGCGCGGCGGGCGCCGCGGGACGGCTGACGACGGGTTCGACACGCTGCGGTGCGGGCGACGACGCCGGCGCCATCGCCGGCTCGGCCGGACGCTGCGCCGGTGCGCGCGCGTCGAGCGCCTGCGCCTTCGCCTGCGCCTTCTCGCGCCGGCGCACGGCCGATGCGAGCCGCACGCCGCCGAGGCCGAGCACGATCAGCGCGACCCCGGCCACGGCCGACAACACCCGGCCGGCGGCCGCGAGCGCGGGACCGCTGCCGGTGCCGATCGACCAGACGATCGTCAGCACGCCGGTCAGCCAGTACACGTGGCCGACCGACCGCGCGACGGGCGCCGTGAGATCGCCGTTGAACGCCGCATGAAACGCGAGCCACGCGAGCCCGAGCAATGCGATGCCGAACGCCTGGCCGAGCATCGCCGGCTGGATGTTCGCAAGCTGCAGCGCGTTGAAGAGCGACTGCCAGGGCGTCAGCACGAACAGCACGCCGAACGCCAGCAGCAGCACGGCATCGATGATCAGCACGGCTCGCAGCAGCGGTTTCATCGGCGGTCAGTCCACGTGGTAGTTCGGCGCTTCCTTCGTGATCTGCACGTCGTGCACGTGCGACTCGCGCATGCCCGCGGCGGTGATCTGGACGAATTCGGCCTTGTCGTGCAGCTCGTCGATCGTCCGGCAGCCGCAGTAGCCCATGCTGGCGCGCACGCCGCCGACCAACTGGAACAGGATCGCGTTGACCGAACCCTTGTACGCGACGCGGCCTTCGATGCCTTCCGGCACGAGCTTGTCGATGTTTGCCGAGTTGTCCTGGAAGTAGCGGTCTGCCGCGCCGTCCTTCATCGCACCGACCGAACCCATGCCGCGGTACGCCTTGTACTGGCGGCCCTGGTACAGGAACACGTCGCCCGGCGACTCTTCGGTGCCCGCCAGCATGCTGCCCATCATCACCGCGTTCGCGCCGGCCGCGAGGGCCTTCGACACGTCGCCCGAGAAGCGCACGCCGCCGTCGGCGATGCACGGCACACCGGTGCCCTTCAGCGCTTCCGCGACGTTCGCGATCGCGCTGATCTGCGGCACGCCGACGCCTGCGACGATCCGCGTCGTGCAGATCGAGCCGGGACCGATGCCGACCTTGACCGCGTCCGCGCCGTATTCGACGAGCGCCTTCGCGGCGGCAGCCGTCGCGATGTTGCCGCCGATCACCTCGACGTGCGGGAAGTTCTGCTTGACCCAGCGGACGCGCTCGAGCACGCCCTTGCTGTGACCATGCGCGGTATCGACGACGATCACGTCGACGCCGGCCTGCACCAGCAGCTCGACACGCTCTTCGTTGTCCGGACCGACGCCGACCGCCGCGCCTGCGCGCAGCTTGCCGTGTTCGTCCTTGCACGCGTCCGGGTGCTCGGTCTGCTTCGTGATGTCCTTGACTGTCATCAGGCCGCGCAGTTCGAACGCGTCGTTGACGACCAGCACGCGCTCGAGGCGGTGGCTGTGCATCAGCGCCTTCGCTTCGGCGAGCGGCGTGCCTTCCTTGACCGTGACGAGGCGCTCACGCGGCGTCATGATCGACTTGACCGGCTCGTCGAGGCGCGTTTCGAAACGCAGGTCGCGGTTCGTGACGATGCCGACGAGCTGCGGGCCTTCGACGACCGGGAAACCCGAGATGCCATGCTGGCGCGACAGCGCGATCACGTCGCGCACCTTCATTTGCGGCGGCACCGTGATCGGGTCGCGGACGACGCCCGACTCGAAACGCTTGACCTTCGCGACCTCGCGGGCCTGTTCGGCCGGCGTGAGGTTCTTGTGGACGATACCGACGCCACCCTGCTGCGCCATCGCGATCGCGAGACGACCTTCGGTGACCGTGTCCATGGCGGCGGACACGAGCGGCATGTTCAGGGAGATGTTGCGGGTCAGCTTGGTCTTGAGGCTGGTGTCACGCGGGAGAACGTCGGAGAAGGCGGGTACGAGGAGCACGTCATCGAAAGTGAGTGCTTTTTGGATCAGACGCATGGCAAATCCTATGGGCGCAAAAGCGAATTATACGCGAAGCGCTGCGAATTTTCACAACACGAACAACGGCTTAGCCGTTTTCGTGCGTTCGGGGGCCGAATCGTTCGGATCGCCGTTCGGTTCGTTTTCGATCGCCTTTCGTTTCACCGCCGCGTCGAGCCATTCGCGCAACGGGCTGCGCCGCGGCAACCGCGCCTGTCGCGGCCGGGCCACGCGGCAGCGGCGGCACCGGTCGCCCGCGGCCCGGCAACGCGCCGGATCGGCTCGCCTCCCCGGTCTTATACCAGCCCGGCCGCGCGCGCGATCATCGCGAGACCGCCCCCGATCACGATACCGCCGACCAGCCGCGCAACGCGCTCGCCGGCCGGCACCAGCCGCTCGGCGGCGATCGCGACCGTCACGGCGGCCATCACGCGCAGATCCATCATGCCGGCCGCCAGCGCGACCGCCATCAGGTTCCCGCAACAGGCGCCGCAACGCATCGCGGTTCGCACGCCGTGCCGCCAGGCCGCGCCGGCATCCAAGCGCGACCGGTGCGGGCCCGCCGTCGCGTGCCGGCAGCACGCCAGCCGGCGCGCCTTCCACGCCGAGAACTGCAACACGCCCGCGCCGAGCACGACCGCGCCGGCCGCGAACGGCATCGCACGGGCGAGCGCCGGCAGCCGTGCCGCGGCGGCCGTCAGCGCGCCGCCGAGCGCAAACGTCACCGCGCCGAGCGCCATCCATACCGCGAAATACCCGCCGCCCGCGACGACGACCAGCCAGGCCGAGCGCGCCGCGCCCAGCGGGCCGACGCGCTGCCGGTATCGCCAGAGCGTCGGCGCCAGCACGGGCAGCATCATCGTCACCGTCATCGCGCCCCACATGCCGGCGAACGCCGCGAACGCGCGGCCGGCGCCCCATCCGCACGGCCGCAGCCATGCGGACGAGAGCATCCAGCCACCGGGCATCGGTTCGCCGCCCATCGCGTCCATCGACGCGTGCTGCGCCAGTGTCGCCATCGCCGCGGCGGCGAACACGGCGACGAGCGCCGCGCCGAATGCGCGCCGATCGCGGCCCGTGTCGCCGGTTGCCGGCCGTGTCATCGCACGCTCCCGCCCCGTCGCCGGCCCGCGCTCAACCGCGCGCGTATTCGTCGTGCCGGCGCCACCACGGGCCCGCCTCGTTGCGCCCGCGCGGCGCGCGATCAAGCCACTGGTACATCCCCCACAGCCCGTCGAGCCCGCGCGCATAGGTCGAGTATGTGTGATAGACGGCGCCGTCCTCGCGCACGAACGCGCTCATCCCCGGCCGGTCGAGCGAATACGTGACCGCGTCGGTGCCGCACGTCGCCGCGAACTGCACGACGGGCGCCGGCGGCGGATCCATGTCCATCGCGTGCCCCGCCCGCGCGTAGTTGTATTCGACGTCGCCCGTGCGCCGCTGCGTTTCGGTGAACGACACGTTGAAGTCGAAGTTGAAATCGCTGCCGACCGACGACGCCCACGGGAAGGTCCACCCCATCCGCTGCCGGTACGCGAGCAGCTTCGCGAGCGGCGCGCGCGACACGGCCGCGAGCGTCACGTCGTGGTTCGCCAGGTGCACGGCAAAACCGTCGAAACCGTCCGCGAGCGCCGAGCACGACGGGCAGCCGGCCTTGTAGTCGGGGCCGAACATGAAGTGATAAACGAGCAGTTGCGAACGGCCGCGAAACAGGTCGTCGAGCGTCGCCTGCCCTTCTTCGGTGTCGAACCGGTAGGTCTTGTCGACGCGCACCCAAGGCAGTGCCTGGCGCCGCCGCGCGAGTTCGTCGCTTTGCCGCGTCAGCGCCTTTTCTGCTTCGAGCAGCGCCCTGCGCTCGGCCAGCCATTCGTCGCGCGTTCCGGTGAGATGGGTCGTCATTGCGGGTTCCTCCTTCCGATGGGTATCCGGGCACGGCGTACGGCGCCGTGTGCGTGGTGCTAGATTAGTGCTCGGCATCGGGCCGGAGGGAGTGACAAGTGTGTCGGGATTCGGATGGATTCGCTGATCACCGCGGCCGCGCGCGCGCTCGCGGCCGGTGACGCGCTCGGCGCGCTGAACCGCGTCGCGCTGCGCGACGACGCGCCGGCGCTCGCGCTGCGCGGGATCGCGATGGCACAGCTCGGCGATTTCGAGCGCGCGCGGGCACTCGTGCGCGGCGCCGCGCGCGCGTTCGGCGCAAAGGAAGCCGTGGCGCGTGCGCGCTGCGTCGTCGCGGAAGCCGAGATCGCGCTCGCGTCGCGCGACCTCCGCTGGCCGACGCGCGCGCTCGACGCCGCGTGCGCGACGCTCGACGCGCACGGCGACCGCGCGAACGCCGCGCATGCGCGTTATCTCGGCGTGCGCCGGCTGCTGCTGATCGGTCATATCGACGATGCCGAACGGATGCTCGCGCATCTCGATCCCGCGCCGCTGCCGGCCGCGTCGCGCGCTGCCCATGAACTGATCGCGGCCGGCATCGCGATGCGCCGCATCCGCACGCATGCGGCCCGCGCGGCGCTCGCCCGTGCACGCGCAGCCGCCCACGACGCCGGCATCGCCGCGCTGACGGCCGAAGTCGATACCGCCGCGCGCGTGCTCGATGCGCCGGCCGCGCGACTCATCGCGCGCGGCACGTCGCGGCTCGTACAGCTCGACGAAGTCGAGACGCTGTTCGCGTCGAATACGCTCGTCGTCGACGCGTGCCGCCACACGGTGCGCGACGCGCGCACGACCGTGTCGCTCGCGCGCCGCCCCGTGCTGTTCGTGCTCGCCCGCGCGCTCGGCGAGGCATGGCCGGCCGACGTGTCGAGAAACGCGCTCGTGGCCGCCGCGTTCCGCGCGAAACATGCGGACGAATCGCATCGCGCGCGCCTGCGCGTCGAGATCGGCCGGCTCCGAGCGGTGCTGCGGCCGCTCGCGAACGTCACCGCGACGCCGCGCGGCTTCGCGCTCGAACCGCTCGGCGTGCGCGAGACCGTCGTACTCGCGCGCCCGGTCGACGATCGCCACGCGGCCGTGCTCGCGCTCCTCGCCGACGGCGAGGCGTGGTCGAGCTCCGCGCTGGCGCTCGCGCTCGGCGCGAGCCAGCGCACCGTGCAGCGCGCGCTCGACGCGCTCGCCGAAGCGGCCAAGGTGCAGGCGCTCGGACGCGGACGCGCGCGCCGCTGGATGACGCCGCCGCTGCCCGGATTCGCGACGACCTTGTTACTCCCTGCCGCGCTGCCGGGAGATTAGGATGGCCTCACCGAACAATGAGGTGACGAACATGAAACGCTCCAATGCAGACATCATTCGCGAATACGGCCCGTTTCCGGGCGTCGACGGCGTGCACGGCGTCACGTTCGACGGGCGGCACGTGTGGTACGCGTCCGGCGACAAGCTGAATGCGCTCGATCCGGAGCGCGGCACGACCGTCCGCTCGCTCGACGTCGCCGCGCATGCGGGCACGGCGTTCGACGGCCGCCACCTGTTCCAGATCGTCGAGGACCGCATCGAGAAGATCGATCCGGAATCGGGCCGCGTGCTCGCGACGATCCCGGCACCCGGCGGCGGCGCCGACTCTGGGCTCGCGTGGGCCGAAGGCACGCTGTGGGTCGGCCAGTACCGCGAACGCAAGATTCATCAGATCGATCCGAAATCGGGCGCCGTGCTGCGCACGATCGAATCGAACCGCTTCGTCACCGGCGTGACGTGGGTCGACGGCGAGCTGTGGCACGGCACCTGGGAAGCCGATCAGAGCGATTTGCGGCACGTCGATCCGCGTACGGGCCAAGTGCTCGAGCAGGTCGACATGCCGGCCGGCGTCGGCGTGTCGGGGCTCGAATCCGACGGCCACGATCTTTTCTACTGCGGCGGCGGCAACAGCGGCAAGCTGCGCACCGTGCGGCGCCCGGCGCGCGTGCGGGCGTCGGGCGACGGCGCCGGTGCGACGCCCGACCCGGCCGACGGCTAATTCGCACCGTACCGCGGCCGCGAACCCTCGAGCCCTCGATAACCAGGAACGGATCGCGACCGCTCCGTCGCACGGCACGTCGAACCCCCGCCGTGCCCCGAGTGCAGGAATGAACAAGACGCCGCCGAACCGGCGTCGCTAAGATGCGCGCTCGTCAGTCATGTGTTCGGAGCGGTCGATGCGGCGCGGTGTGGTCTATGGTGTCCTGGCAGGTGCCCTGTGGGGCATGGTGTTTCTCGTTCCGCGGCTGCTGACCGACTTCTCGCCGCTGCTGCTGAGCGCCGGCCGCTACGCGATGTATGGCGTCGTGTCACTCGCGGCCGCGCTGCCGGCCGCCCGCTCGCTGCTCGCGCGGCTGACCCGCGAAGATCTCGTCGCGCTCGTGAAGCTCGCGGTCGTCGGCAACGTCGCGTACTACATGCTGCTGTCCGGCGCCGTGCACCTGATCGGCATCGCGCCCAGTTCGCTGATCGTCGGCGTGCTGCCCGTCACCGTCACGCTCGCGGGCATCGGCGACCACGGCGCCGTGCCGCTGCGGCGGCTTGCCGTCCCGCTCGCACTGGTGATCGCGGGCATCGCTTGCATCAATGTCGACCTGTTCACGTCCGAGGCCGCGCACGCGACGACGCTCGGCCAGAAGCTCGCGGGCATCGCCTGCGCGGCCGGCGCGCTCGCGAGCTGGACCTGGTACGCGGTCGCGAACACGCGCTACCTGCAGCGCCATCATCATTTCGGCGGCAACGAATGGTCGGTGCTGTGGGGTGTCGTGACGGGCCTGATCGGCGCGCTCTGCTGGATCGCGATCCTCGCTCTGCCGGCCGGCACGGTGCAGGCGGCCGTCCCGGCGTCGCGCTGGCAACTGTTCTGGCTGCTGAATCTCGTGCTCGCGATCGGCGCGTCATGGCTCGGCAACGGGCTGTGGAATGCGGCGTCGAAGCGGTTGCCGCTCACGCTGTCGGGTCAGTTGATCGTGTTCGAAACCGTGTTCGCGATGCTTTACGCGTTCGCCTACGACCAGCGGATGCCGCACGCGCTCGAGATCGCCGCGCTCGTGCTGCTGCTCGCAGGCGTGTACGGCTCGGTGCGACAGCACGACGACACGCCCGCCGGCGGAGATACGCCGGGCAGCGCGTCGGTCAACGCGAACGCCGCGGCCCACTGAGCGCCGCGGCGTTTGATCAGACGAATCGGAGCGGAAGGAGCGGAAGGAGCGAATGAAGCGGAATCGCGCGTCAGCGCGCGTCCTTGTGCATCCACTTGCGGCCCTCGATCGAGCCGGCGCGGCGGGACTTGTCGACGCGCCGCTGGCGCGCCAGCTTCGGATCGACAATCAGCGGGCGGTAGATCTCGACGCGATCGTGGTCGGCGAGCGGCGCGTCGAGCGGCGCGAGCTTGCCGTACACGCCCGTCTTCGCTTGCGCGAGGTCGATCTCCGGGTGCAGCGCGAGCACGCCGCTCGCGTCGATCGCCGAGCGAACGGTCGCACCTTCGGGCAGCGACACCCGAATCAGCGTCTGGCGGTCCGGCAGCGCATAGCAGACTTCGATCGACAGCATCGCGTCACCCCTTTCCGTAGCGCTGGTCCGCGCGCTTCACGAACGAATCGACGAACGTGTTCGCGATGTGGCTGAACACCGGCCCGATGATTTTCTCGAGCAGGATGCTCGAAAACTCGTAGTGCAGCGCGAATTCGATCTTGCACGCATCGGCGCGCAGCGCGGTGAAGCGCCACGAGCCCGTGAACTTCTTGAACGGGCCGTCCGTGAACTCCATGTCGATCCGCGTCGGACGCTGCTGCGTGTTGCGCGTCGCGAAATGCTGCTTGATGCCCTTGAAGTTGATATCGATGCGCGCTTCCATCCCGCTGTCGTCCTGACGGCGAATCTCGACGCCGCCGCACCAGGGCAGGAAATTGGGGTAATCGGCCACGTCGGTGACGAGGTCGAACATCTGTTCCGCCGAATGACGGATCAATACGGTTTTCTGGACATCTGCCATAAATCGCGCGGCATCGCTCAAGGTGGGAACGCAAGCCGGGCGATTCTCGCCCCGCTTTGCTAAAATCGTGATTTTAAACGAGTTGGCCCAATCCTTTCATGAGCATCATCGACAACAGGAAGGCGCACTTCGATTATCACATCGAGGAACGCTACGAGGCGGGGCTCGTGCTGGAGGGCTGGGAAGTCAAGGCGCTGCGCGCCGGGCGCGGCCAGATCAAGGAAGGCTACGTCGTGGTGAAGAACGCCGAGATCTTCCTGATCGGCACCCATATCAGCCCGCTGCCCGAAGCCTCGACGCACATCAAGCCGGACCCGGTTCGCACGCGCAAGCTGCTGCTGCACCGTGAGGAAATCAAGAAACTGATCGGCAAGGTCGAGCAGCGCGGCTACACGCTCGTGCCGCTGAACTTCCACTACAAGGGCGGCCGCGTGAAGTGCGACATCGCGCTCGCAAAGGGCAAGAAGCTGCACGACAAGCGCGAAACCGAGAAGAAGCGCGACTGGGAACGCGAGAAGGCGCGCATCATGCGCGCCGGCACCTGACGCGCGCGACGCGCATCGCAATCGACACGGCCCGTTCGAAGCGGGCCGTGTTGCTTTGTAAAGCGTGATTCGCACATATCGGCGACCGGACGCGGGCGGCGGGATTCCGGATGCCGCGCCGGTTCGGTTGACGATACGGGCCGGCCGGCAACCGACGGACATCATCCGGGCCGCCCGGCTGCGCGACGATTCGCCGCATGCCGATCGCACCCGGCGGTCGCCTGCGCGTCAGGCTCCCGCTCAGCCCTTCCCGCCCGCGGCCGGCGACGCGTTCTTGACGATCGACATCGCCGATGCGATCGCACTGCCGAGATCCGACAGGTTCGACGGCACGATCAGCGTATTGCCCTGCTTCGCGAGATTCGAGAATGCGCCGACATACTGCTCGGCGACCTTCAGATTCACCGCGTCCATCCCGCCCTGCGACTGAATCGCGCTCGCGATCTTCTGGATCGCCTGCGCGTTCGCCTCGGCCACCGCGAGAATCGCGGCCGCCTCGCCCTGCGCCTGGTTGATCGCGGCCTGCCGCTCGCCTTCGGACTTCTGGATCGCCGCCTCGCGCGCGCCCGACGCGAGGTTGATCTGCTCCTGCTTGCGGCCTTCGGACGCGGCGATCAGCGCGCGCTTCTCGCGCTCGGCGGTGATCTGTGCCTGCATCGCGTGCAGAATCTCCTTCGGCGGCGTCAGGTCCTTGATCTCGTAGCGCAGCACTTTCACGCCCCAGTTCGCCGCGGCCTCGTCGAGCGCCGACACGATGCTGTGGTTGATAAAGTCGCGCTCCTCGAAGGTCTTGTCGAGCTCCAGCTTGCCGATTACCGAGCGCAGCATCGTTTGCGACAACTGCGTGATCGCGAGCACGAAGTTGCTCGACCCGTACGACGCCTTCATCGGGTCCATCACCTGGAAATACAACACGCCGTCGACCTGAAGCTGCGTATTGTCGCGCGTGATGCAGATCTGGCTCGGCACGTCGAGCGGAATTTCCTTCAGCACGTGCCGGTACGCGATGCGATCGACGAACGGCAGCACGATATTGAGACCGGGCGACAGCGTCGCGTGATAGCGGCCGAAGCGCTCGAGCACCCACGCATGCTGCTGCGGCACGATCTTCACCGTCTTCGACACGATCACGATCGCGATGACGAGCAGGACAACCCAGATGATCAGCGAATCCATGAACTATTCCCTCCTTGTTGTATCGGCGGACAATCAGCCCGCGGGTTTCGCCACGACCACGAGACAGTTGCCGCGCACGGCGCTTACCTGATACACGTGCGCATCGTCGCGCTCGCCGTTCGCGAGCTCGACGTCCCAGTCGGCGCCGCGATACTGCACGCGCGCACGACCGTCACGCCACGCGTCGACCGTGACGGTCGCACCGATATCGAGATTGACGTCGGGATTCGTCGACGTGTCACGCTTCTGCTTGCGGCCGAGCCCCGAACGGCGCAGCACGATCATCGCGACGATCGCGACCACGGCCGCCGCGCCGAACTGCACGTGCGGCGCGAAACCCGCCAGTTGCAGCAACCCGCCCGCGAGAAAGCCGAGCGCGATCATCAGCAGATAGAACGTGCCCGTCAGCAACTCGGCCACGACCAGCACACCCACCGCGACCCACCAGAACAGATGCCCCGACATCATTGTGGTCTCCAGAAAACGCCCCCACGCTCACTTGCGTTGCATGGGACCGGAGTACGCGCTGAAGCGCTACTCCGGATCGACACGCTCACCGCCCCCCCCGAGGGGGCGGTCGGCACGCTTGGGGCGTGCCCGGCGCGTCCCGACAAACAAAAACACCCCGGCGCCTACCGGGGTGTTTATAGCATGAACCTTGCATTTTGCCTTCAACGAAAGCGCGGCGGACCCGCGCTTTCGCCGAAGGTGCGTTACCGGCCGTTACTTCCGGTTGGCGAGCGCCTGCCACGTATCGATGATCGTGTCCGGGTTCAGCGAGATCGACGCGATGCCTTCGTCGGCCAGCCATTGCGCGAAGTCCGGGTGATCGGACGGGCCCTGGCCGCAGATGCCGACGTACTTGCCCATCTTGCGGCAGGTATCGATCGCACGCTTCAGCAGGAACTTGACGGCCGGATCGCGTTCGTCGAAGTCGACCGCCAGCAGTTCCATGCCCGAGTCGCGGTCGAGGCCGAGCGTGAGCTGCGTGAGGTCGTTCGAGCCGATCGAGAAACCGTCGAAGTGCTGCAGGAAGTCTTCGGCGAGGATCGCGTTGGTCGGGACTTCGCACATCATCACGAGGCGCAGGCCGTTGTCGCCGCGCTTCAGGCCGAACTTCTCGAGCAGGCCGACGACACGTTCCGCCTGCTTCACGGTACGCACGAACGGCACCATGATCTCGACGTTGGTCAGGCCCATCTCGTCGCGCACGCGCTTCAATGCACGGCACTCCATCTCGAACGCCGGTGCGAAGTCTTCAGCGATGTAGCGCGACGCGCCGCGGAAGCCCAGCATCGGGTTTTCCTCGTCCGGCTCGTAACGCGAACCGCCGATCAGCTTCTTGTACTCGTTCGACTTGAAGTCGGACAGGCGCACGATCACAGGCTTCGGATAGAACGCCGCGGCGATCGTCGCGACACCTTCCGTCAGCTTGTCGACGTAGAACTGACGCGGCGACGCGTGGCCGCGCGCGACGCTCTCGACGGCCTTCTTCAAGTCCTGGTCGATGTTCGGGTACTCGAGAATCGCCTTCGGGTGAACGCCGATGTTGTTGTTGATGATGAACTCGAGACGCGCGAGGCCCACGCCGCCGTTCGGCAGCTGCGAGAAGTCGAACGCGAGCTGCGGGTTGCCGACGTTCATCATGATCTTGACCGGGATTTCCGGCAGTTCGCCGCGCTGCACTTCCGTGACTTCCGTCTCGAGCAGGCCGTCGTAGATCTTGCCTTCGTCGCCTTCCGCGCACGACACGGTGACGAGCGCGCCGTCCTTCAGCACGTCGGTTGCGTCGCCGCAGCCGACGACCGCCGGCACGCCGAGCTCACGCGCGATGATCGCCGCGTGGCAGGTCCGGCCGCCACGGTTCGTGACGATCGCGGCTGCACGCTTCATCACCGGCTCCCAGTTCGGGTCGGTCATGTCGGCAACCAGCACGTCGCCCGGCTGCACGCGTTCCATTTCCGACGGATCCTGGATCACGCGCACGCGACCCGCGCCGATCTTCTGGCCGATCGCGCGGCCCGTCGCGAGAACCTGCGACTGGCCCTTCAGCTTGAAGCGCTGCTCGGCCTTGCCGCTCGCCTGGCTCTTCACCGTTTCCGGGCGTGCCTGCAGGATGAAGATCTTGCCGTCGCGGCCGTCCTTGCCCCACTCGATGTCCATCGGACGCTGGTAGTGCTTCTCGATGATGACCGCGTACTTCGCCAGCTCGATCACGTCCTCGTCGGTGATCGAGTAGCGGTTGCGCTGCTCGTGCGACACGTCGACCGTCTTCACGCGGCCCGGCTCGCCCGGCTGCGTGAATTCCATCTTGATCAGCTTCGAGCCGATCGAGCGGCGGATGATCGGGTATTTGTCCTGGGCGAGCGTCGTCTTGAACACATAGAACTCGTCCGGGTTCACCGCGCCCTGCACGACGGTTTCGCCCAGGCCGTAGCTCGACGTGATGAACACGGCGTCCTTGAAGCCCGATTCGGTGTCGATCGTGAACATCACGCCGGCGGCGCCGACGTCCGAGCGGACCATGCGCTGCACGCCGGCCGACAGAGCGACCTCGGCGTGCGTGAAGCCCTTGTGCACGCGGTACGAGATCGCGCGGTCGTTATACAGCGACGCGAACACGTGCTTCATGCGGTCGAGCACGTCTTCGATGCCGACGACGTTCAGGTACGACTCCTGCTGGCCGGCGAACGATGCGTCGGGCAGGTCTTCCGCGGTCGCGGACGAGCGCACGGCGAACGACAGCTCGCCCGGCGAGCCGTTCTTCAGGACTTCGAACTGCGCGCGGATTTCCTGCTCGAGGCGCGCCTGCATCGGCGCGTCGACGATCCACTTGCGGATTTCGGCACCGGCTTCGGCGAGCGCCTTCACGTCGTCGATGTCGAGCGACTCGAGACGCTTGGCGATGCGGTCGGTAAGGTCGTTGTGCGTGAGGAAATCGCGGAAGGCGAGCGCGGTCGTGGCGAAACCGGTGGGCACGCGAACGCCAGCTTCGGAAAGCTGGCTGATCATCTCGCCGAGCGACGCATTCTTGCCGCCGACGATCTCCACATCGGTCATCCGCAACTGCTCGAACGGAATTACATACGCCTGGTCCTTTGCGACGTTTGCTGCGTTAGTCATACAAGCCCCTAAGTGTGAAAAAAATGCTCGATCGCGCAAGTGGGCTTGGACGCGGGCGCTTGCAAAAAGGCGCGGCGCGTCTTGCGCAACCTGTTAGATAAACAATCGCAGCGGCGGAAAACCTTCCGACCCGATTTGCAAAAATCCCGGCAGAAGGGCGATATTTGCAGACAAATCGCCAAACTTGCCGGGAATTTTGGAATCGCGCGGCCGGGCCACGAGCGCCGTTCGCGCGCTGCCCCCGCAATTGCTTATCCAACAGGTTGCCGCTATTCTACCGTGCCGGCTGCCGGATGTGGCGCGACCTTGTCACTGTGTCTGGAGGCGAACCTCCAGCCGCCCCGTGCAACCGCCCTTCACGTTCGACGCCCAGATTCATGCTGCCTACCGTTTTCATCGTCTCCGACGGCACCGGGATTACTGCCGAAACCTTCGCGCATTCGATCCTCTCCCAGTTCGACCAGAAATTCCGTCTCGTGCGCGTGCCGTTCGTCGACTCGCTCGACAAGGCCTATGCGACCGTCGAGAAGATCAACGAGGCCGCCGTGCACGACGGCCGCCGCGCGATCGTGTTCACGACGCTCGTCGACAGCGAGTCGAACGACATCGTCAAGCGCTCGAACGCGCTCGTGCTCGACATGTTCCAGCGCTTCGTCGAGCCGCTCGAGCAGGAGCTGGAGCTCAAGTCGAGCCACGCGATGGGCCGCGGCCACCAGAACGCGGACACCGAGGAATACAAGACGCGGATCGAGGCGATCAACTTCTCGCTCGCGCACGACGACGGCCAGTCGAACCGCAACCTGTCGGAGGCCGACGTGATCCTCGTCGGCGTGTCGCGCAGCGGCAAGACGCCGACGAGCCTGTATCTCGCGATGCAGTACGGCGTGAAGGCCGCGAACTATCCGCTGATTCCGGAAGACTTCGAACGCGGCAAGCTGCCGTCGGCGCTCTCCGCGCACCGCGAAAAGCTGTTCGGGCTGTCGATCGACCCGCAGCGCCTGTCCGAGATCCGTAACGAGCGGCGGCCGGGCAGCAAGTACGCGGCGCCCGAGAACTGCCGCTTCGAGATCAACGAGGCCGAAGCGATGATGCGTCGCGAAGGGATCAAGTGGCTGTCGTCGACGCACAAGTCGATCGAGGAAATCGCGACGACGATCCTGCAGGAAATCCGCCTCGACCGGCAGTCGTACTGAGCGCCGGCGCGCTTGCGGCCGCTCGGCCGCCGCCGGAAAAACAAAAAGGCCGCGTCGAACGCGGCCTTTTTCGTGGTGCGGGGAATGCTTGCGTGGGGCGTCACGCAGGCCGCTGCTGTCGCACCTGCTCGAACAGGCAGACCGCCGCTGCTGCCGCAACATTCAGCGACTCCATCCCGCCCGGCTGCGGAATCGTCACGCGATGCGTGGCCGCATCGCGCCAGAACGCCGATACGCCGGCGCCCTCGTTGCCGAACACCCATGCGACGGGCCCCGACAGGTCGCAGTCGTAGAGCGCCTGCGCGCCATGCGAATCGGTCAGCGCGACCGGCACGTCGAGGCGTTCGGCGAGCGCCGCGGCGTCAACGTCCTCGTGGATCGACAGCAGGAAATGCGCGCCCATGCCCGAGCGCAGCACCTTCGACGACCACGCGTAGGCCGTGCCCGGCGCACAGAACACATGGCGCACACCGGCGGCCGCGGCGCTGCGCAGGATCGAGCCGACGTTGCCGGCGTCCTGCACGCCGTCGAGCACGACCGACGTGTGCGTCACGCGCTCAGGCAGCGGTTGCGCCGGCCGGTCGGCGAGCAGCAGGAACCCGACGCCGTTGACGACGTTCGACAACTGCCCGAACAGCGCATCGGGCAGCATGACGACACGCTGCGCGTCGATGCGCGCGACGATCGCCTGCGCCTCGGCGTGGCCGAGCGCGCCTTCGGTCGCCACGCACAGCTCGGGCGTCGCACCCGTATCGAGGTACGCGCTCGCGAGATGGAATCCTTCGAGCAGCGCCTGGCCGCCGCGGCGCTGATGGTGCGTCGAACCCGCGAGCGCCTTCAGGCGCTTGTACAGCGGGTTGTCACGGGAAGTAATGCTTTTCATCGAATCAGGTCGAGTGCCGCCCGGACCGGCGCGAACGAGCGCCGGTGCGCTTCGCACGGGCCGTGCTCGCGCAGCGCGGCAAGGTGTTTCGCGGTGCCGTAACCCGCATGCATGTTGAAACCGTACACCGGGAAGCGTTCGTGCAGGTCGACGAGCATGCGGTCGCGCGTGACCTTCGCGAGGATCGACGCGGCCGAGATGCTCGGTACGAGCGCATCGCCGCTGACGATCGCCTCGGCACGCACCGTCAGCGTCGGGCAGCGGTTGCCGTCGATCTGCGCGAGCGTCGGCAGGACCGACAGGCCTTCGACGGCCCGCTTCATCGCAAGCATCGTTGCGTGCAGGATGTTCAGCGTATCGATTTCGTCGACGCTTGCCGACGCAACGCAATACGCGCGCGAACGCGCGACGATCAGGTCGTACAGCACGTCGCGCTTCTTCGCGGACAGCGCCTTCGAATCGTCGAGCCCGTCGATCGGCTGCGCCGGATCGAGAATCACCGCCGCGGCCACCACCGGCCCCGCGAGCGGGCCGCGGCCGGCTTCGTCGACACCGCAGACGATCTCGTCGGGCCGGCTGAAGTCGAAGCCGCCCTGCACGTCGCTCGACGCGCGGCGGCGCGGTGCACGTACTGCCGTCATGCGCGCCCCTTGCGTTGTTCGAGCACGCGCACGACCGCTTCGGCCGCCTTCGCGGCCGTGTTCTGCCGCAGCGAAAGATGCATTTCGGTAAACACGTCGGTCAGCGTGCGGCGGTTCGCGTCGTCGCGCAGCTGCGTGAGCGTCGCATCGGCGAGCGCCTCGGGCGTCGCGAAATGCTGCAGCAGCTCGGGCACGACGAAGCGCCCCGCCAGGATGTTCGGCAAGCCGACATACGGCAGGTAGCCCTGCCGGCGCATGATCTGCCCGGTCAGCCAGGGCACCTTGTACGAGATCACCATCGGCTTCTTCAGCAGCGCGGCTTCCAGCGTGACGGTGCCGCTCTTCACGAGGATCGCGTCGGCGGCCGTCATCGCGACCTGCGAGCGGCCATCGGTGATCGTCAGCGCGAGCTGCGGATGCGCGTCGACGAGCGGCTGCAGCAGCTCGCGCAGCGCGGGCGTCGCCGCCGGCATCACGAACCGCACGCCGGGCTCGCGCTGCTGCATCAGTGCCATCGCCGCGAAGAACGTCGGGCCGATCAGCGCAATCTCCGAGCGCCGGCTGCCCGGCAGCACCGCGATCACGGGACCGTCCGCGGGCAGGCCGAGCGCGATGCGCGCGCCGTGCGTGTCGGGCTCGAGCGGGATCTCGTCGGCCAGCGGATGGCCGACGTAGGTCGACGCGACGCCTGCCTTGTCGAGAATCGCCGGCTCGAACGGGAACAGGCACAGCATGTGATCGACGGACTTGGCGATCTTCTTGATCCGGCCGCCGCGCCATGCCCAGATCGACGGGCACACGAAGTGGATCGACGGGATGCCCGCGTCGCGCACGGCCTGTTCGACGCTGAAGTTGAAATCCGGCGCGTCGATGCCGATGAACGCGGCCGGCCGCTCCGCGAGCACCTGCCGCTTCAGCTCGCCGCGAATCCGCAGGATCTCGGGAATCTGGCCCAGCGCCTCGACATAACCGCGCACGGTCAGCTTGTCCATCTGCCAGTGCGAATCGAAGCCCTGCGCGATCATCCGCGGCCCGCCGATCCCGTAGTACTGAGCCGATTCGGGCAGCCGCTCGCGCAGCCCGCCGAGCAGCGACGCCGCGAGCAGGTCGCCCGATGGCTCGCCTGCCACCATCGCGAGCCGGAGCTGATTGGTCGGAAACGGCATCGCTTAGCGGATGATGCCGCGTTGCGACGCGTCGATGAACTCGACGAGCGCCTTCACCGGCGCATCGCCGTCGCCGCCCGCCTCCGCCAGCTCGCGCAGCTGCACCTTCGCTTCCTCGAGCGACAGGCCGTTCTTGTACAGCAGGCGGTACGCGCTGCGCAGCGCCGAAATCGCGTCGGGCGAGAAACCGCGCCGGCGCAGCCCTTCGATGTTGATCCCGTGCGGCTCGGCCTTGTTGCCTGCCGCGATCACGAACGGCGGAATGTCCTGCACGAGCGCCGACGCGCCGCCCAGCATCGAGTGCGCACCGATGCGCACGAACTGGTGAACGCCCGACATCCCGCCGACGATCGCCCAGTCGCCGATCTCGACGTGGCCGGCCATCTGCGCGTTGCTCGACAGGATCACGTGGCTGCCGACGCTGCAGTCATGGCCGATATGCACATAGGCCATGATCCAGTTGTCGTCGCCGAGCGTCGTCACGCCGACGTCCTGCACCGTGCCCGTGTGGATCGTCGTGAATTCGCGGATCGTGTTGCGGTTGCCGATCACGAGCTTCGTCGGCTCGTCCTTGTACTTCATGTCCTGCGGACGGCCGCCGACCGATGCGTAATGGCCGATGCGATTGTCCTCGCCGAGCGTCGTGTGGCCTTCGATCACGCTGTGCGAGCCGATCGTCGTGCGCGCGCCGATCGTGACGTTCGGGCCGACGATCGCGTACGGGCCGATCTCGACCGATTCGTCGATCTGCGCGCCCGATTCGACAATCGCGGTGGGATGAATCCTGGTCATGCGCCGTTGCCTCTCGATGTGATGTGTCGCGTTGCGTTGCCCATGCGTGCCGCGTCGCTCAGGGCGCCGCGTCGGCCGTCTTGACCGTGCACATCAGTTCGGCTTCCGCCGCCACCTTGCCGTCCACTTCCGCCACCGCCTTGAACTTCCAGATGCCGCGGATGTAGCGTTCGAACGTCACGTTCAGAATCAGTTGGTCGCCCGGTTCGACCACGCGCTTGAAGCGCGCGCCGTCGATTCCGACGAAGTAATACAGCGTGTTCTCCGGATCCTTCGGCTGCTCTTCCGCGAAGGTCAGCAGCGCCGCGGCCTGCGCGAGCGCCTCGAGGATCAGCACGCCCGGCATCACCGGCCGCTTCGGGAAGTGCCCCTGGAAGAACGGCTCGTTGATCGACACGTTCTTCAGCGCTTTGATCCCTTTGTGCGGCTCGAGTTCGAGCACGCGATCGACGAGCAGAATCGGGTAGCGATGCGGCAGCAGCGTGAGGATCTTGTGGATGTCGAGATTGATTTTTTCAGTGCTCATGATGGTTCGTCTCACGCAGAGGCTGCGCGGTGGTGATGCAAAGGCTGAAGCGGGCCGCCATGCGGCCCAGTCTGACAAACCGGGCCGGTTGCGCTGGCCGTGCCCGGTCGGTGGTCTCGCATGGCGCGCTCAGGCGTCCGTGCCGCCCTGGGCGGCGAGCGCGGCTTCGAGCGCCTTGATGCGGTCGCGCAGCTTGTCGAGGTTGCGCACGAGCGCGGCGCTCTTGTTCCATTCGCCGTGGTCGACGGCCGGGAACGCGCTGGTATAGATGCCGGCCTTCGGCAGCGACTTCGATACGCCCGACTTCGCGGTGATGATGACGTAGTCGCCGAGCGTCACATGGCCGGCAATCCCGGCCGCGCCGCCGATCATGCAGTGGCGGCCGATCGTCGTGCTGCCCGCAATGCCCGCGCTGCCGGCGATCACGGTATAGGCGCCGATCCGGCAGTTGTGACCGATCTGCACCTGGTTGTCGATCTTCACGCATTCCTCGATGACGGTGTCCGCCATCGCGCCGCGATCGATCGTCGTGTTCGCGCCGATCTCGACGTCCGGGCCGATCGATACGCCGCCAACCTGCGGGATCTTGACCCAGCTGCCGGTGCGGGCGTCGCCGTCGCCGACGAAATCCGGCGCGAAGCCGAAGCCGTCGGAGCCGATCACCGCGCCCGCATGGACGATCGCGCGCGGTCCGACCTTGCAGCCGTGGTACACCGATGCGTTGGGATAAAGGTGCGAGCCTGCGCCGATCGTCGTGCCGCGGCCGACGAATACGTTCGCGTCGAGCTGCACGCCGTCCTCGATCACCGCGCCGGCCTCGACCGTCACGTGCGGGCCGATCACCGCGCTCGCGGCGACCTTCGCGGCCGGATCGATCGTCGCGCTCGGATGCACGCCGGCGGCGCGCGGCGGCGCGGCCAGGTCGATGAACATCTGCGCGACGCGCGCGAAGTACGCGTACGGATTCGGCGTCACGATGAAATTGCGACTGCTAGCGGCCGCGCCCAGCTTTTCCAGATCCTTCGGTGCGATCAGCACCGCGCCTGCGCGGGTCGACTCGACCTGCGACAGGTACTTCGGATTCGCGAGGAACGCGAGTTGCTGAGGGCCTGCCTGGTCGAGCGGTGCGAGCCCGCTCACCTTGCACTGTGCGTCGCCGGCGATCTCGCCGCCGAACCGCTTTACGAGTTCCTCAAGCGTCAATGCCATTCGTCGTCTGCTCCGTTCAGTTCGCCGAGCCGGACGCGAGCGCCTTGAGCACCTTGTCGGTGATGTCGATGCGCGGGCTGACGTACACGGCTTCCTGCACGATCAGGTCGTAGTTCTGCTGCTCGGCGATCTGCTTGATGACCTTGTTCGCTCGCTCCAGCACGGCCGCCAGTTCCTCGTTGCGACGCTGGTTCAGGTCTTCGCGGAACTCGCGCTGCTTGCGCTGGAAATCGGTGTCGAGCTGAGCGAGATCGCGCTGCTTCTGCGCGCGATCGGCCGCCGACAGCGACGTGCCGCCCTTGTCCAGCGAATCGGACATCGACTTCAGGCGCGCCGCCAGATCCTGCAGATCCTTGTCGCGCTTCGCGAACTCGGCTTCGAGCTTCGTCTGCGCCGCCTTCGCGGGCGCCGACTCGCGCAGGATCCGATCCGAATTGACCGCCGCGATGCGGGCGACGTCCTGTGCGTGAACCGTCGCCGCGCCCAGGGCCAGCGCAACGGTCAGCGCGCACATCACTCGTTTCGAAAACTTACCGGTTAGCAAAATTACCCTCTCGTTGCTGTTGTCATGCGTTCGGTCAGAACGCCGTCCCGATCTGGAACTGGAATTTCTGGTACTGGTCGCCTTCGTGCTTCTGCAGCGGGAAGCCAAGGCTCAGCTTCAGCGGGCCGATCGGCGAGATCCACGCGAGACCCACACCATAGCCGTAACGCAGGCCGTTGGCGCCCGTACTCGTGCCGCCCGGCGCGTTGCCCCACACGTTACCGCCGTCGAGGAACGTGAACACGCGCAGCGTGCGGTCATAGCCGGTGCCCGGCAGCGGGAACGTCAGCTCGATGTTGCCGACCAGCATCTTCGAACCGCCGATCGGATCGTTCGTCTTCGTGTCGCGCGGGCCCAGCGAGCTCGGCTCGTAGCCACGCACGGAGCCGATACCGCCCGCGTAGTAGTTCTTGAAGATCGGGTACGGGTTGCCGATACCGTTACCGTAGCCGCCCTGCAGGTTCAGGCCCAGGATGAAGCCGCGCGAGAACGAATAGTAGTACTGCGCCTGCAGGTCGGCCTTGTAGTACTGGATCTTGCCGACCGGCACGCCGTACTCCATGTTCGCCTGCGTGAAGTAACCGCGGCTCGGAATCAGCGCGCTGTCGCGCGCGTCGCGCGACCACGCGACGGTCAGCGGCACCGTGTTCGACACGCGGCCGAACTGGTTCACGTAATCCTGGTAGCTCTGCGGCGTGTTCGAATCGACGTCGAGGCGGTTCTGCTCGAAACCCGCGCCGAAGTAGACGGTGTCGACTTCCGAGAACGGGATGCCGAACTTCAGGTTGCCGCCCGCGCTGATGATCCGGAAGCTCGAGCTCGTCGAATAGTAGAGCGGCTGGTACGTCCGGTAGTAGACGTCCGTGATCCGCTTGATGCCGTCGACCGTGAAGTACGGGTCGACCTGCGTGACGGTCAGCGTGCGGTAGCTCTTCGCGGTGTTGACGTTCACCGACAGGCTGGTACCCGAACCGAACACGTTGTCCTGCGACACGCCGGCCGACAGCACGACCTTGTCCGTCGACGAGAAGCCGGCGCCCAGCGTGATCGCGCCGGTCGGCTTTTCGTCGACCTTCACGTTCACGTCGACCTGGTCGTTCGTGCCTTCGACCGGCACCGTCGTCACGTCGACGTTGGTGAAGTAACCGAGACGGTTCACGCGGTCCTTCGACAGCGCGAGGCGGTTCGAATCGAACCACGAGCTTTCGAGCTGGCGCATTTCGCGGCGCACCACTTCGTCGCGCGTGCGCGTGTTGCCGACGACGTTGATGCGGCGCACGTACACGCGGCGGCTCGGATCGACGACGAGGTTCAGGTTCACCTTGTGGTTCGCCTGGTCGATGTCCGGCTGCGCGTTGACGGCCGCGAATGCATAGCCGTATTCACCGAGCTTGTCGACGATCGACTTGGTGGTCTGCTGCAGCTTTTCGGCCGAGAAGCGGTCGCCCGGCTTGATCTTGATCAGCTTGTTGAGTTCGGCCTCGCGATCGAGCAGGTTGCCCGACAGCTTGATGCCCGACACCGTGTACGGCTCGCCTTCGTGCAGCGTGACCGTCAGGTACATGTCCTTCTTGTCGGGCGAGATCGACACCTGGGTCGACTCGATGTTGAACTCGAGGTAGCCGCGGTTCAGGTAGTACGAGCGCACGGCCTCGAGGTCGCCCGTCAGCTTTTCCTTCGAGTACAGGTCGTTCTTCGTGTACCAGGAGAACCAGTTCGGCGTCGACAGCTGCATCTCGTCGCGCAGCGTGCTCGTCTTGAACGCCTTGTTGCCGATGAAGTTGATCTGGCGGATCTTCGCGCTCGGGCCTTCGGCCACCGCGAACAGGATCGATACGCGGTTCGCGTCGACCGGCGTGACCGTCGTCTTGACTTCGGCCGCGTAGAAGCCGCGCGTCAGGTACTGGCGCTTGAGCTCCTGCTCCGCCTTGTCGACGAGCGCCTTGTCGTAGTAGCGGCCGTCGGCGAGACCGACGGCGCGCAGCGCCTTCGTCAGGTTGTCCTTGTCGAATTCCTTCGTGCCGGTGAAGTCGATCGACGCGATCGCCGGACGCTCCTGCACCTGCACGATCACGACGTTGCCCTGCGTGGCGATGCGCACGTCGTTGAAGAAGCCCGTCGCGTACAGCGCGCGGATTGCTTCGGATGCCTTGTCGTCCGTGAAGGTATCGCCCTGCTTGATCGGCAGATAGGCGAACACCGAACCCGCTTCGACGCGCTGCAGCCCCTCGATCTTGATGTCTTGCACCACGAACGGTGCCGCTGCATGCGCCGCAAGGCCGTGCGCGGCGAGCGCGGCCGCTGCAACTGTCTTAGGTACAAAGCGATGAGGTTTGAACAACATGCATCCCCAATATTTAAGCTGCATCAAATCGGGCGACTGCCCAGCGGCGGCCGCCTGACGCTTCAGAAATGGATTAGCCGAGCCAGATCGTTGAACAGCGCGATCGCCGACAACACGACGATGCAGATCAACCCGGCTCTTTGCAGAATCAGTTGCCAGCGCTCCGAGACGGCTTTCCCGGTCGCGGCTTCAACCGCATAATATAACAGATGCCCCCCGTCCAAAACGGGAATCGGCAACAAGTTCAGGACGCCAAGGCTAATGCTGACAAGGGCGAGGAACGACAGGAACGCCGACGGACCGAGCCGTGCGCTCTTGCCCGCGTAGTCGGCAATCGTCACGGGGCCGGACAGGTTCTTCAGCGACGCATTGCCCGTGATCATCCGCCCGAACATCCGCAGCGAATACACGGAGATGTCCCACGTGCGGTGCACGCCGAGCCGCAGGCTCTCGATCGGCCCGTAGCGCACGTCGACGGACGGCGTGTGCATCGACAGCGCCGCGCCGATCCGGCCGACCTGCTGCCCCGATTCGTCGTCGCGCTGCATCTGCGGCACGATCGATACCGTCTGCGCGGCGCCGTCGCGCTCGATCCGCAGGTCGAGCGCCTTGCCCGCATGGTGCTTGACGGAATCGATGAAGCGCGACGCGCCGCCGATCGGCTTGCCGTCGAGCGCGACCAGCTTGTCGCCGGCCTTCAGGCCCGCCTGCTCCGCCGCGCTGCCGGGCTGCACCGACGCGACCGACAGCGTGCCGCCGCCGGCCTCGAAGCCCAGGTGCGTCATGAAATCGTCGTCGAGCTGACTTTCGGGAACATTGCGGAGGTCGACGCGGAAATCGAACGTCGCGCTGCCATCGCGCGCGCCGAGCACGATCTCGCGATGATCGAACGCGGCCGCCAGCAGCTTCCAGCGCAGGTCCGACCACGACCGCACCGGCTCCGACTCGCCGCCCTGCGCATCGCCTACGCGCACGTTGCGGATCGACACGATCGTCTCGCTGCCGTCGAAGCCCGCGCGGGCCGCCACCGTGCCGGCGGCCGGCGGCGCGACGATCGCGGCCGGCTCGGTCACGCCGGACGCGAATACGACGGAAAACAGCACGATTGCCAACAGGAAGTTCGCAATCGGCCCCGCCGCGACGATCGCGATGCGCTTGTAGACCGACTGGCGGTTGAACGCCTGGCCGAGCTCCTCCGGCTTGATGCCGGAGCCCGGATCGCGCTCGTCGAGCATCTTCACGTAGCCGCCGAGCGGCAGTGCGGACAGCGTCCACTCGGTGCCCGTCCTGCGGCTGACCCAGCGCGCGACGGGCTGGCCGAAGCCGATCGAGAAACGCAGCACCTTCACGCCGCACCAGCGCGCGACGCGATAATGTCCGTACTCATGCACGACGACCAGCACCCCGATCGCCACCGCAAACGCGATCAGTTCGACCAGCACGTTCATGAGCACTCCATTCAGACAGTACGCTCCACGCGGGGCGCAGGCGCTTTTGCAATGATCGCGGCGGCGAGGCGGCGTGCCTCGGCATCCGCCGCCAGGACGTCGTCGAGCCCGTCGGGTGCACGGTTCGGCAGCGCGTTGAGCACTGCGTCGACCGTCGCCGCGATCGCCATGAAACCGATCCGGCGCTCGAGAAATGCTTCGACCGCAACTTCGTTCGCCGCGTTCAATGCGGCGCTCGCGATGCCGCCTTCCTCAAGCGCCTTCAGCGCGAGCGCGAGGCACGGGAAGCGCGCGTAATCGGGCTTCTCGAACGACAGCTGCGCGATCTGCGCGAGGTCGAGCTGGTCGACGCCCGCATCGACGCGATCGGGAAACGCGAGCGCATGCGCGATCGGCGTGCGCATGTCGGGGTTGCCGAGCTGCGCGAGCACCGAGCCGTCGCGGTACGACACGAGCGAATGGATCACGCTCTGCGGATGGATCAGCACGTCGATCCGGTCGCCCGGCAGCCCGAAGATCCAGTGCGCCTCGATGACCTCGAGACCCTTGTTCATCATCGTCGCGGAATCGACCGAGATCTTGCGGCCCATCACCCAGTTCGGGTGCTTGCACGCCTCGTCCGGCGTCACGTCGACGAGCGTGGCCGGTTCGCGCGTGCGGAACGGGCCGCCCGATGCGGTCAGGATGATCTTCGAGATCCCGCCATGCTCGGCCGCGTCGCGCGGCATGCACTGGAAAATCGCGTTGTGCTCGCTGTCGACCGGCAGCAGGATCGCGCCATGGTCGCGCACGGCGTCCATGAAGATCGCGCCCGACATCACGAGCGCTTCCTTGTTCGCGAGCAGGATCCGCTTGCCGGCACGCGCGGCCGCGAGGCTCGGCGCGAGGCCTGCCGCGCCGACGATCGCCGCGACCACCGTGTCGCAGCCGTCGCTCGTCGACACGTCGACGAGCGCCTGCGACCCGTGCAGCACGGTCGTCTTGCTGCCCGCCGCGCGCAGTTTCGCTTCGACGTGCGCGGCCGTCGCGGCATCGCCGACCACCGCCACTTCAGGCGCGAAGCGCAGGCACTGCTCGACGAGCTTGTCGCCGTTGCGGTGCGCGGTCAGCGCGTAGACCGTGAATCGCTCGGGATGGCGCGCGACCACGTCGAGCGTGCTGTCTCCGATCGAGCCCGTGGAACCGAGCAATGTCAGACGTTTTTGCATAACAGAGATAATGGTTTAACCAAGCAGCAGCATCGCGAGCGGCAGCACCGGCAGCAGCGCGTCGACACGGTCGAGCACGCCGCCATGGCCGGGCAGCAGTCCGCTCGAATCCTTCACACCGGCCTGCCGCTTCAGCAGCGACTCGAACAGGTCGCCGATCACGCTGTACGCAACCAGCAGCGTCAGCGCGGCCCACGCACCGGGCATTCCGTAGCGCACGGCGAATGCGGAAAACAGGGTCGGCTCGAAAGCATGCGCGGCCGTCGCGACACCGGCGACGACCATCACCGCAAGCCAGCCGCCGATCGCGCCTTCCCAGCTCTTGCCGGGACTGATCGTAATGGCCAGTTTACGCTTTCCGAAGGCCTTGCCCGCGAAGTATGCGCCGATATCGGCCAGCCAGACGACCAGCAGTAGCGACAGCACGAACGGCACGCCCTGCGCGCGCGCCGCGACGAGCGCATGCCAGCAGGCCGCGAACACGATCACCCCGGCCGCCAGCAGGAACGGCCGCCAGACGCCGCCTGCAAGTTCGGGCTTGCGCCGCAGCGCGAACGGGCCGACCAGCAGCCAGAACACGCCGGCCGCCATGAAAAGGGGACGGGATGCAGTCGCATCGATGCCGAGCGGCGTGGTGGCCGCCAGCGCGAGCGCCGCGACGACCGCATAAACGACCGGGCCGGCGCCGCCGAGCTTCAGCAGGCGCGCCCATTCCCATGCGGCGAACACGAGCACGACGCCGATCAGCGCGCCGAACGCGGCGAGCGGCGCGAACAGCGTCACCGGCAGCAGCACTGCCAGCATCACGATCGCCGTGATCACACGGGTTTTCAGCATGAAAGGGAGTCGGCGTTCTGCGATTGCGGTTCGAGCTGCGCGCTCGTGCGCCCGAAACGGCGCTCGCGCTCGGTATACGACGCCATCGCGTCGGCCAGTGCCGCGCCGTCGAAATCCGGCCAGTATTTGTCGGTGAAATAGAATTCGGCGTACGCGAGCTGCCACAGCAGGAAGTTGCTGACGCGCTGCTCGCCGCCGGTGCGGATGAAGAGATCGGGCTCCGGCGCATAGGCCATCGCCAGGTGCGGCGCGAATGCGTCCTCGGTCACTTCGACCTCGCGACCCTCGCGCACGGCCTGCTCGACGAGTTTCTTCGTCGCCTGCAGGATGTCCCACCGGCCGCCGTAGTTGGCAGCGATGGTGAGCGTAAGACGGGTGTTGCGCGCCGTCTTCGTCTCGGCGCGGCGAATCAGTTCGCGGATGCGCGGCTCGAAGCGCTCGAGATCGCCGACGACACGCAGGCGGATTCCGTTCGCATGCAGCTTGCCCACCTCGCGCTCGAGCGCGGTGATGAAGAGCCGCATCAGGAACGACACTTCGTCGTTCGGCCGGCGCCAGTTTTCCGAACTGAACGCGAACAGCGTCAGGTATTCGACGCCGGCGCGCGCGCAGCCTTCGACCACCGCCCGCACGGCATCGACGCCGCGGGTATGCCCCGCGACGCGCGGCAAGCGGCGTTCGGTTGCCCAACGGCCGTTGCCGTCCATGATGATCGCGATGTGACGCGGCACGACGCCGACGTCAGGCACGCGAACGGTAGAGCTGGTATAGGTCATGGCCGTTGAGACAGTAATGCGGGAAGAAGGCGGCGCGCGAGGACGGTCGTCAGACCGTCATGATCTCGGCTTCCTTGGTCTGCACGAGCTTGTCGATTTCGGCAACGTGCTTGTCGGTCAGCTTCTGCACGTCGTCGCTCGCGCGGCGCTCGTCGTCTTCCGAGATTTCCTTGTCCTTCACGAGCTTCTTGAGCGCTTCGTTCGCGTCGCGGCGCAGGTTGCGGATCGCGACCTTGGCCGTTTCGCCTTCGCTCTTGACGACCTTCGTCAGCTCGCGGCGGCGCTCTTCCGTCAGCGCGGGCATCGGCACGCGGATCAGGTCGCCGGCCGTTGCCGGGTTCAGGCCCAGATCGGCTTCGCGAATGGCCTTCTCGACCTTCGCGACCATGTTCTTTTCCCACGGCTGCACGCCGATCGTGCGCGCGTCGACCAGCGTCAGGTTCGCGACCTGCGAGATCGGCACCATCGACCCGTAGTAGTCGACCTGCACATGATCGAGCAGACCGGTGTGCGCACGGCCCGTACGGATCTTTGCCAGATCGTTCTTGAACGCTTCGATCGAGCGCTGCATCTTTTGCTCGACGCCCTTCTTGGTATCAGCGACACTCATTTCAACCTCCGAACCTTCAAACCTTCAAAGAACGCGGGCGCTGCCCGGCGCATCTTGCGCGCCACGGCCAATGCCCGCATCCGCGGGAGTTTACACGTGGACGAGCGTACCTTCGTCCTCGCCCAGCACGATGCGCTTGAGCGCGCCCGGCTTGTTGATCGAAAACACGCGAATCGGCAGCTTCTGGTCGCGGCACAGCGCAAACGCCGTCGCGTCCATCACCTGCAGGTTGCGGCTGATCGCCTCGTCGAAGCTGATCGTCGTGTAGCGCGTGGCCGACGGATCCTTCTTCGGATCGGCAGAATATACGCCATCGACCTTGGTCGCCTTCAGCACGACCTCGGCGCCCACTTCCGAACCGCGCAGTGCCGCGGCGGTGTCCGTCGTGAAGAACGGGTTGCCGGTGCCGGCCGCGAAGATCACGACGCGGCCTTCCTCGAGCTGGCGGATCGCGCGGGGCCGGATGTACGGCTCGACGACCTGGTCCATCCGCAGCGCGGATTGCACGCGCGCCTCGATGCCGGCGTGGCGCATCGCGTCCTGCAGCGCCAGCGCGTTCATCATCGTTGCGAGCATCCCCATGTAGTCGGCGGTCGCGCGATCCATGCCGGCCGCGCCGCCCGCGACACCGCGGAAAATATTACCGCCACCGATCACGACCGCCAGCTGCGTACCGAGACGCACGACTTCGGCGATATCGGCCACCATCCGTTCGATCGTCGCGCGATTGATGCCGAAGGCATCGTCGCCCATCAGCGCTTCGCCGGAGAGTTTGAGGAGGACGCGTTTATAGGCATTGGACATAGGGGCTTCCGAGCGACGAGAGGATGACAACCACGAACTGTAGGGGCGAAATACTGATTCGGGCAAGCGCCGACGGCCGGACCGGGGTTCCCGGCCGGCCGGCGGCGCCGCCGGGGGGGGGGGAGCGGACGCCCGCCGCGGGTACTGCCTGACTGCTTACTGCTGCTTTGCTGCTGCGACTTGCGCGGCCACTTCGGCGGCGAAGTCGTCCTGGCGCTTCTCGATGCCTTCGCCGACGACGAACAGCGCGAACTTCTGCACGGCGGAATCCGCTGCCTTCAGCATCTGCTCGATCGTCTGCTTGTCGTTCTTCACGAACGTCTGGTTCAGCAGCGACACTTCCTTCAGGTACTTCTGGACGCTACCGTCGACCATCTTCGCGACGATCTCGGCCGGCTTGCCCGATTCCGCAGCCTTCTGCTCGGCCACGCGGCGTTCCGTCTCGATCAGCTCGGCCGGCACGTCGGCCGACGACAGCGCGACCGGCTTCATTGCCGCGATGTGCATCGCGACGTCCTTGCCGACCTGCTCTTGCGCACCCGTGTACTCGACGATCACGCCGATGCGCGCGCCGTGCAGGTACGTTGCGATCTTGTTCGCGGTTTCGAAGCGGACGAAACGGCGGATCGACACGTTCTCGCCGATCTTGCCGATCAGCGCCAGGCGCACTGCGTCGACCGTCGAGCCCTCGAGCGGCAGTGCCGACAGCGCGGCCACGTCGGCCGGGTTCTGCGTCGCGACGAGTTCGGCGACCGTCTTCGAGAATGCGAGGAAGTCGTCGTTCTTCGCGACGAAGTCGGTTTCGCAGTTCAGTTCGACCAGCGCGCCTGCGTTGCCGCCGACGAACGATGCGACGACGCCTTCGGCCGTCACGCGCGATGCCGCCTTGCTCGCCTTGTTGCCGAGCTTGACGCGCAGCAGCTCTTCAGCCTTGGCCAGATCGCCGTCGGCTTCCGTCAGCGCCTTCTTGCACTCCATCATCGGTGCGTCGGTCTTTGCGCGCAGTTCTGCCACCATGCTTGCGGTAATTGCCGCCATCATTCGCTCCTTGAGTCTGTATTCACAACGCCGCCCGCTTGGACGCGAACGGCCGAGATTCGTTTCCGGACCCGCGCCGCTTCGGCGCGATCAGGTCCGGCGCACAAGCTTAAAAAAAGGGGGCCTGTTGAGAGCCCCCCTTTTTGCGCCGGCTCGGGGCCAGTTACGCGTTTTCCTCGACGTACTCGTCGTCGCCACGCGCTGCCTGGACCACTTCGTTGACCGCGTTCGCACGGCCTTCCAGGATCGCGTCGGCCACGCCTTCCGCGTACAGCGCGACTGCCTTGCTCGAGTCGTCGTTGCCCGGGATCACGTAGTCCACACCTTCCGGCGAGTGGTTCGTATCGACCACGGCGATGACCGGCACGCCCAGCTTGTTCGCTTCGGTGACGGCAATCTTGTGGTAGCCGACGTCGACGACGAAGATTGCGTCCGGAATGCCGCCCATGTCCTTCACGCCGCCGATCGACTTCTGCAGCTTGGCGATTTCACGTTCGAACAGCAGCGCTTCCTTCTTGCTCATCTTCTCGGTTTCGCCCGATTCGACGGCCGCTTCCATGTCCTTCAGGCGCTTGATCGACACCTTCAGCGTCTTGAAGTTGGTCATCATGCCGCCGAGCCAGCGTGCGTTGACGTACGGCATGCCCGCGCGCTGCGCTTCTTGGGCGATCGTGTCGCGCGACTGGCGCTTCGTGCCGACGAACAGGATCGTGCCGCGGTTCGCTGCCAGCTGGCGCACGTACTTCTGTGCGTCCGTGAACATCGGCAGCGTCTTTTCGAGGTTGATGATGTGAATCTTGTTGCGGTGACCGAAAATGAACGGTGCCATCTTCGGGTTCCAGAAGCGCGTCTGGTGACCGAAGTGGACACCCGCTTCCAGCATTTGGCGCATCGTAACTGCCATGTGAATTCTCCACGAGGGTTGGGTCTTAAGCCGGCCGCCGTACCGCCGCGCGAACCTGCCCCGAATTACTCCGAAAGGCAACGAATTCTGCGCGGCCGGCACCCTGGTTGCGCCGGCTTGCGATTCGGCACGTGCAAAACGCCCGTGCCGTAAGCCTGTCACCGCGATGCCGCCCCAACATGGGACAAACTCGGCATTTGGATATCGACTTAGCCAAAGAGTATAGCACGCCGATTTGTCGGCTCTCAAGTCGCCCGCCACTTTCGCTTGCCGTGCGGCAGCCGGCCGGACAATCCGCGAAAACCCGCATCGGCGCGGCCGGCAGGGGCTGCGACGCCCGCCATAAGGTGCGATAATCCATCAATTCACCGCATTCCAGGCATACCTCGATGACTATTACGCTCAAAAACGAACACGATATCGCCGAGATGCGCGTCGCCTGCCGTCTCGCGAGCGAAGTGCTCGACTTCATCACGCCGCACGTCGTCGCGGGCGTCACGACCGCCGAACTCGATCGCCTCTGCCACGAGTTCATGCTCAACGAACAGGGCACGATCCCCGCGCCGCTGAACTACCAGCCGCCCGGCTATCCGCCGTACCCGAAGGCCACCTGCATTTCGGTCAACGACGTGATCTGCCACGGCATTCCTGGCGAGAAGGTGATCAAGAACGGCGACGCGCTGAACATCGACATCACCGTGATCAAGAACGGCTACTTCGGCGACACGAGCCGGATGTTCATCGTCGGCGAGGGCTCGATCCTCGCGAAGCGCCTCGTGCAGACCACCTACGAGTGCATGTGGCTCGGCATCGACCAGGTCAAGCCCGGCGCGCACCTCGGCGACATCGGCCACGCGATCCAGAAGCATGCGGAAGCGCAGGGCTACAGCGTCGTGCGCGAATACTGCGGCCACGGCATCGGCACGGTGTTCCACGAGGATCCGCAGGTCGTCCACTACGGCCGTCCGGGCACGGGCATCGAGCTGAAGCCCGGGATGATCTTCACGATCGAGCCGATGATCAACGCCGGCAAGCGCGACATCCGCACGATGCCCGACCAGTGGACGGTCAAGACGCGCGACCGCAGCCTGTCCGCGCAGTGGGAGCATACGGTGCTCGTCACCGAAACCGGCTACGACGTGCTGACCGTGTCGGCCGGCACGCCGGCGCGCCCCGTGTTCGCGCAACCGGCCGCAGCAGTCTGAGCGCCGTCGCGCCAGCCCGCCCCGCCCCCACCTGAACGGCCGCCCATGAGCGCTCACGCCGCCCCCTCGCCCGACGCACTGTCGCGGCGCGCCGAATTCAAGGCCGCCAAGGCCGACATGCTCGAGCGCTTTCGCCGCGCGACGAACGTCGCGTCGCTGATGCACGCGCAGTCGAAACTCACCGACGACGCACTGAAGCGCGTGTGGGACGATTGCGGGCTGCCGGCGACGCTCGCGCTCATCGCCGTCGGCGGCTACGGGCGCGGCGAGCTCGCCCCTTATTCCGACGTCGACATCCTCGTACTGCTGCCCGATGCGCACGACCCGGCGCTCGACCCGCGCATCGAGCGTTTCATCGGGATGGCATGGGATCTCGGCCTCGAGATCGGCAGCAGCGTGCGCACGGTCGCGCAATGCATCGAGGAAGCATCGCAGGACGTCACGGTGCAAACCTCGCTGCTGGAAGCGCGCCGCATCGTCGGCAGCACCGCGCTGTTCGAGCGCTTCACGGTGCGCTACCACGAGGCGCTCGACGCCCGCGCGTTCTTCACCGCGAAGGTGCTCGAGATGCGCCAGCGCCACGCGAAGTTCCAGGACACGCCGTACAGCCTCGAACCGAACGTGAAGGAAAGCCCCGGCGGGCTGCGCGACCTGCAGACGATCCTGTGGATCGCGCGCGCGGCGGGTTTCGGCAGCAGCTGGCGCGAGCTCGACACGCGCGGCCTCATCACCGATCGCGAAGCGCGCGAGCTGCGCCGCAACGAGGGTTTCCTGAAGACGCTGCGCGCACGGCTGCACGTGATCGCCGGCCGCCGCCAGGACATGCTCGTCTTCGACCTGCAGACGCAGGCCGCCGAGAGCTTCGGCTACCAGCCGACGCAGGCCAAGCGCGCGAGCGAGCAACTGATGCGCCGCTATTACTGGGCCGCGAAAGCCGTCACGCAGCTCGCGACGATCCTGATCCAGAACATCGAGGCGCAGCTCTTCCCCGCGACGAGCGGCATCACGCGCGTGCTGTCGCCCGACCGCTTCGTCGAGAAGCAGGGGATGCTTGAGATCGTCGACGACGGCGTGTTCGAACGCCATCCCGATGCAATCCTCGAAGCGTTCCTGCTGTACGAAACGACCCGCGGCGTGAAAGGCCTGTCCGCGCGCACGCTGCGCGCGCTGTACAACTCGCGCGAAATCATGAACAACGCGTGGCGCCGCGATCCGCAGAACCGCCACACGTTCATGCGGATCCTGCAACAGCCCGAAGGGATCACGCACGCGTTCCGGCTGATGAACCAGACGAGCGTGCTCGGCCGCTATCTGCTGAACTTCCGCCGCATCGTCGGCCAGATGCAGCACGACCTGTACCACGTGTACACGGTCGACCAGCACATCCTGATGGTGTTGCGCAACATCCGCCGCTTCGCGGTCGCCGAGCATGCGCACGAATACCCGTTCTGCAGCCAGTTGATCGGCAACTTCGACCGTCCGTGGGTGCTGTATGTCGCGGCGCTGTTCCACGACATCGCGAAGGGCCGCGGCGGCGACCACTCGACGCTCGGGATGGCCGATGCGCGGCGCTTCTGCCGCGAACACGAGATCGCCGGCGACGACGCGGCGCTGATCGTGTGGCTCGTCCAGCATCACCTGACGATGAGCCAAGTCGCGCAGAAGCAGGACACGAGCGACCCCGAAGTCATCAAGCGCTTCGCCGAACTCGTCGGCAACGAACGGCGCCTCACCGCGCTCTACCTGCTGACCGTCGCCGATATCCGCGGCACGAGCCCGAAGGTGTGGAACACGTGGAAGGGCAAGCTGCTCGAGGATCTGTACCGCATCACGCTCGCGGTGCTCGGCGGCGCGAACCCCGACGCGCATTCGGAGCTGAAGTCGCGGCAGGAACAGGCGCTCGCGCTGCTGCGCCTCGAAACCGTGCCCGACGACGCGCACCGCGCGCTGTGGGATCAGCTCGACGTCGGCTTCTTCCTGCGTCACGATGCGGCCGATATCGCATGGCAGACGCGTGTGCTGTACCGGCACGTGAACGCCGAAACCGCGATCGTCCGCGCGCGGCCGTCGCCGATCGGCGACGCACTGCAGGTGCTCGTGTACGTGAAGGACCGCCCCGACCTGTTCGCGGGCATCTGCGCGTATTTCGACCGCAACGGGCTGTCGGTGCTCGACGCACGCGTCAGCACGACGCGGCACGGCTACGCGCTCGACAACTTCATCGTCACGCAGACCGAACGCGACGTGCGGTACCGCGACATCGCGAATCTCGTCGAACAGCAGCTCGCAACGCGGCTCGCCGAAACCGCACCGCTGCCGGAACCGTCCAAGGGCCGCCTGTCGAGGCTGTCCCGAACCTTTCCGATCACGCCGCGCGTCGACCTGCGGGCCGACGAGCGCGGTCAGTACTACATCCTGTCCGTGTCCGCCAACGACCGGCCGGGCCTTCTCTATTCGATCGCGCGCGTACTCGCCGAGCATCGGATCGGCGTCCACGCGGCGCGGATCAATACGCTCGGCGAACGCGTCGAGGACATCTTCCTGCTCGCGGGCGCCGGCTTGTCCGACAACCGCCTGCAGATCCAGCTCGAAACCGAATTGCTGCGTGCGATCGCAGTCTGAATGAATCCCAGCGTTTATGCGCACCAAATTGACCGTCAAGAATCCGCGGCCGGCGTCGCCGACCCGCGCACCTGTCCGCTCCGGCAGCCTCGTCGCCCGCAAGGCGGTGCGTCCCGCTGCGCCGCCCGCGACAGACAAGCCGGCCCGCCCGAAGAAGGCGTCGGGCCCGGCAGCCGCCGGCGAACGCACGTTCAAGCCGCGCGGTGCCGCGGGCGCCGAGCGCCCGGGCGCGGATCGCGCAACGGCCAAGCGTGCGCCGCGCGACGGCGGTACCGAACGCAGCTATCGCAGCGCTGACGGCAAGCCCGACTCGCGCCCGCCCCGTCGCAGCGACGATGATGCACGGCCGCGCCGCGCGGGTGCCGAAGGCGGCGCGCGCGCGCCCTATCGTGACAACGCAATCGGCGCAGGCGCCAAGCGCAGTTTCGACGACCGTCGCTCGTCGTCAGACCGCCCGCCCCGTCGCAGCGACGACGACGCACGGCCGCGCCGCGCAGGCGCTGACGACGCAAAGCGCACACCCTATCGCGACAGGGCAGCCGGCGAAGGCGCGAAGCGCAGCTTCGATGACCGCCGTACGTCGTCCGATCGCCCGGCCCGTCGCAGCGACGACGATGCACGGCCGCGCCGCGCAGGCGCAGAAGGCGGCACGCGCGCACCCTATCGCGACAAGGCAGCCGGCGAAGGCGCGAAGCGCAGCTTCGATGACCGCCGCTCGTCGTCAGACCGCCCGCCCCGTCGCAGCGACGACGATGCACGCCCGCGCCGCGCAGGCGCTGACGACGCCAAGCGCACGCCCTATCGCGACAAGGCAGCCGGCGAAGGCGCGAAACGCGGCTTCGACGACCGCCGTACGTCGTCCGACCGCCCGGCCCGCCGCAGCGACGACGATGCACGGCCGCGCCGCGCAGGCGCTGACGACGTCAAGCGCACGCCCTATCGCGACAAGGCAGCCGGCGAAGGCGCGAAACGCGGCTTCGGCGATCGCCGTACGTCGTCCGACCGCCCGCCCCGTCGCAGCGACGACGATGCGCGCCCGCGCCGCGCAGGCGCTGACGACGCCAAGCGCACGCCCTATCGCGACAAGGCAGCCGGCGAAGGCGCGAAACGCA
>NZ_JBYSWZ010000021.1:0-38320 GCF_058781685.1 Burkholderia sp. FW306-1C-G01B | reverse complement strand
ACGCAGCTTCGGTGACCGTCCGGCCCGCCCCGCCCGCGACGGCGAGCGCCGCACATCCGGCGCGGGCCTGAAGACCTCACAACCCGTCAAGCGCCAGGCTGCCGACACCGATTACGGTGACGAAACGGGCCTGATGCGCCTGTCGAAGCGGATGTCCGAACTCGGCATGTGCTCGCGCCGCGAAGCCGACGAGTGGATCGAAAAGGGCTGGGTGCTCGTCGACGGCGAACGCATCGACACGCTCGGCACCAAGGTGCGCGCCGACCAGAAAATCGAGATCGACGAGCGCGCAAGCGCCGCACAGGCCGCGCAGGTGACGATCCTGCTGCACAAGCCGGTCGGCTATGTATCGGGTCAGGCGGAAGACGGCTACGAGCCCGCGGCCGTGCTGATCACGCGCGGGAACCACTGGAGCGGCGACCATTCGCCGCTGCGCTTCTCGCCGCAGCACCTGCACGCGCTCGCACCGGCCGGCCGGCTCGACATCGATTCCACCGGCCTGCTCGTGCTGACGCAGAACGGCCGGATCGCGAAGCAGCTGATCGGCGAGCAGTCGGACATCGACAAGGAGTACCTGGTGCGCGTGCGCTTCGGCGAACGGCTCATCGACATCGACCAGCACTTCCCCGCGGAATCGCTCGCGAAGCTGCGCCACGGCCTCGAGCTCGACGGCGTCGCATTGAAGCCCGCAATGGTGAGCTGGCAGAACGGCGAGCAACTGCGTTTCGTGCTGCGCGAAGGCAAGAAGCGCCAGATCCGCCGCATGTGCGAACTGGTCGGTCTCGACGTAGTCGGCCTCAAGCGCGTGCGGATGGGCCGCGTGATGCTCGGCGCGCTGCCGCAGGGGCAATGGCGCTATCTGTCGGCCGACGAGACGTTCTGACAGCGGGCACGCGACGTGCGCCACGCAACAAAAAACCCGCGCAAGCGGGTTTTTTGTTGCCGTCGAACATCGCGAAACGAGTGCCGGCAGCACGCCGGCCGGCCGCCCCGCGTGCCCGGTCAGTCGTCTTCCGCCGGATCGAGCCCCGGGAACAGCACCTCGGTGAAGCCGAAGCGCGTGAAGTCGGTGATCCGCATCGGATACAGCTTGCCGATCAGGTGATCGTATTCATGCTGGACCACGCGCGCGTGAAAACCGTCGGCGACGCGATCGATCTTCGCGCCGAACTGGTCGAAGCCGCTGTAGCGCACCTTCGCGTAGCGGCTGACGACACCGCGCATGCCCGGCACCGACAGGCAGCCTTCCCAGCCCTCTTCCATGTCCGGCGGCATGTACTCGATCTTCGGGTTGATCAGCACGGTCTCGGGCACCGGCGGCGCATCCGGGTAGCGGTTGTTGTTGCCGAAGCCGAAGATGATGAGCTGCAGCCCGATGCCGATCTGCGGCGCGGCCAGCCCGGCGCCGTTCGCATGGTGCATCGTCTCGAACATGTCCGCAACGATCTCGTGCAGCTCGGGTGTATCGAACCGCTCGACCGGTTTGGCGATTTCGAGCAGGCGCGGATCGCCCATCTTCAGGATCTCGCGAATCATGGCGTATTGCCCTCCAGGAGTTGGTGCAGTCCGTCTTCGTCCAGCACGGGGATGCCGAGTTCCTCGGCCTTCGCGAGCTTGCTGCCGGCTTCGGCGCCCGCGACCACGTAATCCGTCTTCTTCGATACCGAGCCCGCAACTTTCGCGCCCGCCGCTTCGAGCATCTCCTTCGCCGCATCGCGCGTGAGCGTCGGCAGCGTGCCCGTCAGCACGACGGTCTTGCCGGCCAGCACGCCCTGCGGCGCCTTCGGCGCGGGCGGCCCTTCAGGCCACGTAACCTTGCCCGGCGCGCGCAACTGCTCGATCACGGTCCGGTTGTGCTCTTCCGCGAAGAACTGGTGCAGCGACTCGGCAACGATCGGGCCGACGTCGTTGACTTCGAGCAGTTCGTCGATCGATGCATCCATGATCGGCGTCAGCGAGCCGAAATGCTTCGCGAGATCTTTCGCGGTCGATTCGCCGACATGGCGGATGCCGAGCCCGTAGATGAAGCGCGCGAGCGTCGTGTGCTTCGCCTTCTCGAGCGAGTCGAGCAAATTCTGTGCGGACTTCTCGGCGAACCGGTCGAGTTCGGCGAGCGTCGCGAAACCGAGATTGAACAGATCGGCCGGCGTACGCACGAGATTCAGCTCGACGAGCTGGTCGATGATCTTCTCGCCGAGCCCGTCGATGTCGAGCGCACGGCGCTGCGCGAAGTGCCACAGCGCCTGCTTGCGCTGCGCCGGGCAGAACAGGCCGCCCGTGCAGCGCGCGATCGCCTCGTCCGGCAGGCGCTCGATCTTCGAGCCGCACACCGGGCATTCGGTCGGCATCACGAATTCGGCCGCATCGTCCGGGCGCCGGTCGAGCAGCGCGCCGACCACCTCGGGGATCACGTCGCCCGCGCGTCGCACGATCACGGTATCGCCGATCCGGATGTCCTTGCGACGCACTTCGTCCTCGTTGTGCAGCGTCGCGTTGGTCACGGTCGCACCGCCGACGAACACCGGCTCGAGGCGCGCGACCGGCGTGATCGCGCCCGTGCGGCCGACCTGCACGTCGATCGCGACGAGCTTCGTCAGCGCTTCCTGTGCGGGGAACTTGTGCGCGAGCGCGAAGCGCGGCGCGCGCGACACGAAGCCGAGGCGCTCCTGCTCGTCGCGCCGGTTGACCTTGTAGACGACACCGTCGATGTCGTACGGCAGCGACTCGCGCTTCTCGCCGATCTTGCGGAAGAAGCCGAGCAATCCGTCGGCGCCGTGCACGACCGCGCGTTCGCGATTCACGGGCAGGCCGAGCGCTTCGTACCAGTCGAGCAGCGCGCTGTGCGTGTCGGGCATCGGCATCCCGTCGAGCACGCCGATGCCGTACGAGAAGAACGACAGCGGACGCTGCGCGGTGATCTTCGAGTCGAGCTGGCGCAGGCTGCCGGCCGCCGCATTGCGCGGGTTCGCGAATTCGCGCTGCTCGGCCGCGCGCTGGCGTTCGTTCAGGCGTGCGAAATCGCGCTTGAACATCAGCACCTCGCCGCGCACGTCGAGCACCGCCGGCACGTTCGCGCCCTTCAGCTTCAGCGGAATCGAGCGGATCGTGCGCACGTTTTCGGTCACGTCCTCGCCCGTCGTGCCGTCGCCGCGCGTCGACGCCTGCACGAACACGCCGCGCTCGTAGCGCAGCGAGATCGCGAGGCCGTCGAACTTCAGCTCGCACGCGTATTCGACGGGCTCTGTCACCGAGCCGGCGAGATCGGTCGTCTTGTCGAGCGCATCGGCGACGCGCTTGTCGAACGCGACGATGTCCTCGTCGGCGAAGCCGTTGTTCAGCGACAGCATCGGCGCGTCGTGGACGACCGGCGTGAAGCCGCCGGCCGCTTCGCCGCCGACGCGCTGCGTCGGCGAATCGGGCGTCACGAGTTCGGGATGGTCGGTTTCGAGCTGCTGCAGTTCGCGGAACAGCCGATCGTATTCGGCGTCGGGCAGATCCGGCTGGTCGAGTACGTAATAGGCGTAGTTCGCCCGCTCGAGTTGGTCGCGCAGCCACGCGGCGCGCGCGTCGGGCTGGCTGGCTGGCGGTTCGGCTTGGGTTCGGGCCATGCTGGCGGCAGATTCGTTCTGAGAAAATCGGATGTCCGATTATCTCAGTTTGACGCCGCGGCGGGGCGTGCAATGCGCGCCGGATCAGCGTGCTGCAGCGCACACGAAAAGCCTGCGCTGCCACGACGGACGACGGCGCCGAAGCCCGCCGTCCGCGCCATCGCGTTACTGGCTGAAGAGGCGGCGCGTGACCGGCGAACCGGCCGGAATGCCGGCTTCCTCGAGCTTCGCGTACAGCTTCATCAACTGCTGCTCGATCGCCAGCAGCGTCGACTCCGGCAGCGGCCGGCGCGAATCGTCGACGACCCGCGCGCCGATCCGTTCGGACAGCGACTTCGCGTAATCGCACATCAGCCGGAACGGCAGGATGTCCTCTTCGGCGACCGGCACGTCGAGCACCAGCGTGATCATGTTGCCGCCCTTGTACGTGAGGTCGTCGCGCAGGAAGTTCGTATCGCCGAACTGCAGCATGAACACGGGGTTCTGCTTCGCGTCGAGCTTCACGAAACGCGTGCCGTCGCGCGACAGCAGCAGCCCGTCCTGCGATGCGACCGCCTGCACGTAGTTCGCCGACCACGGCGCGCCGTCCGACATCACGTTGATCGACAGTTGCGCGTCGCACTGCGCGGCAAAGGCGTCGAGTTCGCGCGCCATCGCCACCGTCTCCATCATGTCCGGGAATTCCGGTGCGCCGTCGATCGTGTCGGCGAACTGCTGAACGCCCGTCACGAATTCGGAGAATTCGAGCTCGTTCAGCGCGCCGCTGCGGTTCGCGAGCTGCGCGGCCGCGCGCAACTCTTCGTAGCGCACGCCGTTCTGCAGCAGCTCCCACTGGCCGCCTTCCGGCTTGCCTTCGATGTGCACCGGCTTGCTGCCCGCACGGCGCAGCCGCTGCGCGGCCGGCAGGATCTTGTCGCCCGGCAGCGGCCCGGCGAGGCGGATCGGCACGATGCAGTCGATCCGTCGGTCGACGATCGCGGGCGGCGTCGACGAGATCGTCGTCGCGGCCGGCAGCACGGGTTCGGACGACTCGGCCGGTTCGGCGGCCGGTTCGTGCGCGGCGGCAGGCACCGCTTCTTCACCGGCGGCCGGTTCGGCCGACTCGGGCGACAGGTCGGCACCGGTCGCCTCGGCCTGCAGATCGGCCGGCATGTCCGCAGGCGCCGCGCCTCCGAACGTCGGCTCGACGCGCGCGGCTTCGGCCGGCGCGGCCGGCGCGGCGACCGGTGCCGCGGGCTCGCGGCGCGCCGGCTGGCGCACCGGCTCGATGAACGGCAACTCTTCGTCGCGCTCGGGGCGGTTCATCGCCTCGGCCGCTTCCTCCGGCATCGGGCGCGGCATCCTGCGTCGTACCTTCGCGCCCTGCCATGCGTTGTAGACCACGACGCCGCCCACCACGACGGCGCCCGCGCCGATCAAACCGAGTGTCAACTCGTCCATGCACGCTCCATCAGCAATTCTTTTTCGTCGGGATCGCGAACGGGCGCCCATGCGCCGCGCGAACGCGATCCGGTTTCGTCAAACGTCAATTCTGGGCAAAACCCGCCGCGGTTTCCATGTCCACCGCAACGATCCGCGACACGCCCTGCTCCTGCATCGTCACGCCGATCAGCTGCTGCGCCATCTCCATCGCGATCTTGTTGTGCGAGATGAACAGGAACTGCGTCTTGTCGGACATCGCGCGCACGAGATTCGCGAAACGTTCGGTGTTCGCGTCGTCGAGCGGCGCGTCGACCTCGTCGAGCAGACAGAACGGCGCCGGGTTCAACTGGAACATCGCGAACACCAGCGCGGTCGCGGTCAACGCCTTCTCGCCGCCCGACAGCAGGTGAATCGTCGCGTTCTTCTTGCCGGGCGGCTGCGCCATCACCTGCACGCCGGCATCGAGGATCTCGTCGCCCGTCATGATCAGCTTCGCCTGGCCGCCGCCGAACAGGCGCGGGAACAGGTCGCTGAAGTGGCGGTTGACCTCGTCGAAGGTACCCTGCAGCAGCGTGCGGGTTTCCTGGTCGATCTTGTGGATCGCGTCCTCGAGCGTCGTGATCGCGTCGATCAGGTCGGCTGACTGCGCGTCGAGGAACACCTTGCGCTCGCTCGCGGCCTTCAGCTCGTCGAGCGCGGCCATGTTCACCGGGCCAAGCGCATTGATCGCATTGTTGAGCCGGGTGACCTCGCCCTGCAGGTACGACGGTTTCAGATCCGGCGTCAGCTTCTCGCTCAGCGCGGCCTCGTCGACCTCGGCCGTCGCGAGCTGCTCGGCGAACTGCTCGACGGACAGGCGCGCGGCCTGCTCCTTCAGCTGCAGCTCGGTGATGCGGTCGCGCAGCGGCTGCAGCGAACGCTCGGCGACGAGACGCTGCTCGTCCGACGCGCGCAGCTTCGCGGTCAGGTCGTCGAGCTCGATCCGCGCGGCCTGCAGCGCTTCTTCCTTCACCGCGCGAATCTCGAGCGCGTCCTGCAGGCCCGTGTGCGCGGTCTGCTCGTTGATCGTCTCGAGCTCGGCACGCGCGTCTTCCAGCGACGCGGCGACACGCTCGCTCTGCTCGTGCGCAACCTGGATGCTGCGCTTGAGCTCGTCGATCCGGGTCACCGCGTTGCGTGCGGCGAAGCGCGCGTCGTTCGCGCCGCGCTCCAGGTCACGCGCCTCCTGACGCGCCTGCGTCAGCGATTCGTCGAGCGATTCGAACGCGAGCTGGTTGTCCTCGAAGCGTGCCTGCAGCTCCGCGAGTTCGCCGTCGAAGCGTTCGAAATTCGCTTCCGACTCCGCGCGCAGCGCGCGCTGTTCTTCGATCTGCGCCCCGATTTCCTCGAGTTCCTCGCGGATCTGCGTGCTGCGCTGCGTATAGCGCTCGTGCGCCTGCGCGAGCTTCAATACGTCCATCTGCAGCGCATGCACCCGCTGCGTCGCACGTTCGGCCTGCGCGCGCACGTCGCCGAGCGCCTGCGTGGCCTGCGTGTGCGCGGCTTCCGCGCGCACGGCGGCCGTGCGCGCGTCGTCGGCGAGCAGTGCCTGCGCACGCACCTGGCGCGTCAGGTTTTCGATTTCCTGCTGGCGGGCCAGCATCCCGGCCTGCTCCGAATCGGCCGCGTACAACTGCACACCGACGCGCGTGACGATATGGCCGGCCTTGACGACGAATGCGCCGCCTGCCGGCAGTTGCGTGCGCGTCGCAAGCGCCTGCGCGACGTCGTCGGCGACATAGACGTTGCCGAGCCAGTCGTTCAGCACCGCGCGAATGCCCGCGTCGTCGATGCGCACGAGCGACAGCACCGGACGCAGCCCGGCCACCGCCGCAAGCGGCTCGCCGGCCGCGGGCGGCGCGTAGAACGCGAGCTTCGCGGGCGGCGCATCGGTCGCGAACGCCTTCACCCAGTCGAGATTCGACACTTCGAGCGCGGCGAGGCGCTCGCGCAGCACGGCTTCGAGCGCCGCTTCCCAGCCCGCTTCGACGTGCAGCTTCTTCCACAGGCGCGGCAACGCGCCGAGCTCGTGCTTGTCGAGCCACGGCTGCACCTTGCCTTCGGTCTGCACGTTTTCCTGAAGCTGCTTCAGCGCGGCAAGGCGTGCCTCGAGCTGGTGGATCTGCGCGCCTTCGGCCTGCACGCGCTCCTGCGCGGCACGGCGTTCGCCGTCGAGGCGCGGCACCGTTTCCTGCGCGTCGACGAGACGCGCCTGCGCTTCGGCGAGGATTTCTTCCTGCTCGGCGAGCTGCATGCGCAGCTCCTCGAGCTGCGCCTCGTCAGGCGCATCGAGCCCGCCCGCTTCGCTCTTCAGGCGCTCATGGCGCTGCTGAAGCTGCTGGAGCTGCTGGTCGGCGTTGCGCTGGTGCGCGGCTTCGAGCTTCAGCGACTGTTCGGTCTGCGCGATCCGCGCGCGCTCGTCGTTGAGCTGCGCCTGCGCGTCGCGCCACTTTGCCTCGAGCGCCGGCAGCGCGTCGTGCTTCGCGGCTGCGTTGTCCTCGGCGAGCGCGGCCTTCTCGTCGGCCATCGCGCGCGCCTCTTCGGCTTCCTCGAGCTCGTCCTGCGACTTCTCGGCCTGCGCGCGCCATTGCTCGCGCTGCGCGTTCAGCGCGGCGATCTGCGCCTGCACGCGATTGCGCGATTCGACGATGAACTTGATTTCGGCTTCGAGGCGGCTCACCTCGGCATTCGCCTCGTAGAGCGCGCCCTGCGCGCCCTGCATCGCGTCGCTCGCCGAGTAATGCGCGACGCGCAGCGTCTCGAGCTGCGACTCGACCTCGCGCAGCTTGGCCGTCTGCGCCTCGAGGTCGATCTGCGCCTGTTCGATCGCGCGCTGCTGCTTCTGCTGCTCGCCGGCGGCCTCGTTCTTGCGCAGCAGCCACAACAGGCGCTGCTTCTCCTCGCCGTCGGCGACGAGTTCCTTGTACTTGGTCGCGACGACGGCCTGCGCCTCGAGCTTCTCGAGGTTCGCGCCGAGCTCGCGGACGATGTCCTCGACGCGCGTCAGGTTCTCGCGCGTGTCGTGCAGGCGGTTCTCGGTTTCGCGGCGGCGTTCCTTGTACTTCGACACGCCCGCGGCTTCCTCGAGGAACACGCGCAGCTCTTCCGGCTTCGCCTCGATGATCCGCGCGATCATGCCCTGCCCGATGATCGCGTACGCGCGCGGCCCGAGGCCGGTGCCGAGGAAGATGTCCTGGATGTCGCGGCGGCGCGCCGGCAGGTTGTTGATGTAGTAGCTCGACGTGCCGTCGCGCGTCAGCACGCGCTTCACGGCGATCTCGCCGTACTGGCCCCACTGCCCGGCCGCGCGGCCGTCGGAGTTGTCGAAGATCAGCTCGACGCTTGCCCGGCTGCCGGGCTTGCGGGCGGTCGAGCCGTTGAAGATCACGTCCTGCATCGATTCGCCGCGCAGCTCGGACGCGCGCGACTCGCCGAGCACCCAGCGCACGGCGTCGATGATGTTGGACTTGCCGCACCCGTTCGGGCCCACCACGCCGACAAGCTGGCCCGGAACCTGGAAATGCGTGGGATCGACGAAGGATTTGAAGCCAGCGAGTTTGATCGAGCTCAGACGCACGGCGGTATCGGATGTGAAGAAGGTGTGAAACGGACGGGGCCGTGCTGCGCGGGGCCGGACGGCCCATGCGCGCGACGCGCCCCGGAATTCAAAAGCGGGGCCGCGCGCATACAGCGTTGGGCCCCGCAAACGGCTTCCATCATACCATCGCGCGTGCGCCGTCCCGACCGTCGCCGGGTTTGCCCGGTGCCGGCGCGGCACGATGGACCCGGCTCGACAGCAGCGTCGCCAGCACGATGCACACGCCGCCCGCCCACTCGCGCGCGGTCGGCAGCTCGTTGGCGAACACCCACGCCGACAGCGCGGTGATCACGATCTCGAACAGCATGATGATCGACGCGCGGTTCGCCGGCACGCGCGCGAGGCCGTATTGCACGAGCAGGTTGTTCGCCGCCATCGTCACGCCGATCGCGGCGACGATCAGCGCGGCGACGCCGAGCTGGCCGCCCGCCGGTGCGGCCGGCAGCCCTTCGAACAGCGACGCGATCGCGCCGAATACCGCCGCACCGCCGAACAGCGTCGCGGTGCGCATCTCCGCGCGCATCCCGGGCAGCTCGCGGCTCGCCTTGATCACGAGCACGTTGCTCATCGCGAAACTCAGCCCGGCCGCGAGACCGGCCCATTCGGCCGGGTTGGCCGGCAGCGGCAAGCCGAGCGTCGGCGACCACAGCATCAGCATCGCGCCGCCGATCGACAGCGCCGCCAGCCCCGCGCCGGCCCAGGTCAACCGCTCGCGCAGCAGGAAGTGCGCGTAGATCGCGGTCCATGCGGGGGTCAGGTAGAACAGCAGCATCACGCGCAGCACCTCGCCGTGGATCGTGCCCCATACGAAACCGAGGTTCGTCACGCCGGCCGTCACCGCGATGCCCGGCAGCACCCAGTGCCAGCGCAGCGTCGCGATCGTGCGGTGCCGCGTGACGATCACGAACAGGAACGCGACGAGGCTCGTCAGCGCGCTCGCCAGCGTGCCCGTCACGCCGAGCGACGCGAGGATCCGCAACGGATACCAGATCAGACCCCATACCGACGCGCCGATCAGGATGGCCAGCGTCGGCAGGCTGCCGCGTACCGCGTTATTCATTTGGTTCGATACCCTTTATTCGACCGGCCCGGCCGCCGTTCCGGCGGGCCGTGACCGCATTCCGTCACGCTATAATCGTTCGTTGCGACCCGCGCGCCGTCGGCGCCCGTTCGCAGCCGCGCGGCACGCCCGCCGCTTCTTTCGCTCCAACCGGCCGCGATGGCCGCTTCGCCCGTGAACCCTCGACTCGACTCGCTCCAGCCCTATCCCTTCGAAAAGCTGCGCGCCCTGTTCAAGGACGTGACGCCCTCCGGCGACCTCAAACCGATCAGCTTCGGCATCGGCGAGCCCAAGCACCCGACCCCGGCGCTGATCCGCGACGCCGTCGTGGCCGCGCTCGACGGCCTCGCGTCGTACCCGGCCACGGCCGGCTCGGACGCGCTGCGCACATCGATCGCGCATTGGCTCGAGCGCCGCTACGGGCTGCCGGCGATCGATCCGGCCACGCAGGTGCTGCCCGTGTCGGGGTCGCGCGAGGCGCTGTTCTCGCTCGCGCAGACCGTGATCGACGCGCGCCCGTCCGGGCAGGGCGAGAAGGCGATCGTACTCTGTCCGAATCCCTTCTATCAAATTTACGAAGGCGCGGCGCTGCTGGCCGGTGCCGAACCCTATTTCGCGAACAGCGACCCGGCCCGCAACTTCGCGTGCGACTACGCGGCCGTGCCCGACGACGTCTGGGCGCGCACGCAGCTGCTGTACGTGTGCTCGCCGGGCAACCCGACGGGCGCCGTGCTGACGCTCGACGACTGGCGCGAGCTGTTCGCGCTGTCCGACCGCCACGGTTTCGTGATCGCGTCGGACGAGTGCTATTCGGAAATCTATTTCGACGAAGCGGCGCCGCCGCTCGGCGGCCTCGAGGCCGCGCACCGCCTCGGCCGCGGCTTCGAGCGGCTCGTGATGCTATCGAGCCTGTCGAAGCGCTCGAACGTGCCGGGCATGCGCTCGGGCTTCGTCGCCGGCGACGCGGCGCTGTTGAAGAAATTCCTGCTGTACCGCACGTACCACGGCGCCGCGCTGTCGCCGGTCTGGCAGCACGCCAGCATCGCCGCGTGGAACGACGAGGCGCACGTGCGCGAGAACCGCGCGCTGTACCTGCAGAAGTTCAATACGGTCACGCCGATGCTCGCCGACGTGATTGACGTGAAACTGCCCGACGCCGCGTTCTACCTGTGGGCCAACGTATCGCGCACCGGGCTGTCGGACACCGAGTTCGCCCGCCGCCTGTACGCCGACTATAATGTGACGGTTCTGCCCGGCTCGTACCTGGCGCGCGATGCGCACGGGTCGAACCCGGGCCGCGATTTCATCCGGATCGCGCTCGTCGCGGGCACCCCCGAATGCGTCGAGGGCGCGCAACGCATCGTCGATTTCTGCCGTTCTCTCGCGCGGTAATCGTCCATCCCGATCAATTCCATCCATCTCCTGCGAAAACGAACATGTCGCAACAACTTCAGCAAATCATCGATACCGCCTGGGAAAACCGCGCCGAGCTGTCGCCGAAGGCCGCGCCCGCGGAAGTCCGCGAGGCCGTCGCTCACGCGATCGAGCAGCTCGACCGCGGCGCACTGCGCGTCGCCGAGAAAATCGACGGCAACTGGACCGTGCATCAGTGGCTGAAGAAGGCCGTGCTGCTGTCGTTCCGCCTGGAAGACAACGCACCGATGGCGGCCGGCGGCTACTCGCAGTTCTACGACAAGGTACCGTCGAAGTTCGCGAACTACACGGCCGAAGACTTCGCCGCGGGCGGCTTCCGCGTCGTCCCGCCGGCCATCGCGCGCCGCGGCTCGTTCATCGCGAAGAACGTCGTGCTGATGCCGTCGTACACGAACATCGGCGCCTACGTCGACGAAGGCACGATGGTCGACACGTGGGCCACGGTCGGTTCGTGCGCGCAGATCGGCAAGAACGTGCACCTGTCGGGCGGCGTCGGCATCGGCGGCGTGCTCGAGCCGCTGCAGGCGAACCCCGTCATCATCGAGGACAACTGTTTCATCGGCGCGCGCTCGGAAGTCGTCGAAGGCGTGATCGTCGAGGAAAACTCGGTGATCTCGATGGGCGTGTACCTCGGCCAGAGCACGAAGATCTACGACCGCGAAACGGGCGAAGTCAGCTACGGCCGCATCCCGGCCGGCTCGGTCGTGGTCGCCGGCAACCTGCCGTCGAAGGACGGTTCGCACAGCCTGTACTGTGCGGTGATCGTCAAGAAGGTCGACGCGAAGACCCGCGCGAAGGTCGGCCTGAACGAGCTGCTGCGAGGCGACTGATGGCGAAGCCGCACACCGTGGTCGTCTACGGCATTCCGAACTGCGACACCGTGAAGAAGGCCCGCGTGTGGCTCGACGATCACGGCGTCGAATTCGAGTTCCACGATTTCAAGAAGCTCGGCGTCAGCGCGCCGCTGGTTGAAGACTGGCTGAAGGACGTGTCGCTCGACGCGCTCGTGAACAAGCGCGGCACCACGTGGCGCGGCCTGGACGACGCGATGAAGGCGGCCGCCGAAACGAAGACCGGCGCGGTCGCGCTGATGATCCACAAGCCGTCGGTCATCAAGCGCCCCGTGCTCGTCGTCAACGGCCGCGTGAAATCGCTCGGCTTCGCGGCCGATCAATACGCGGCGCTGTTTGCCGCATAGGGCCGCCCGCGCCGCGCCTGTCGGCGCGGCACGACGTCTTGTCGCTGCCGGCCACCGCGCCGGCATTTTTTATCGAAAGTGGTCCGAACCATGTCCGCCACCCTAGCCCTTACCGAACAGTTGATCGCCCGCGCGTCCGTGACGCCCGACGACCAGCATTGCCAGCAGATCATGACCGCGCGCCTCGCCGCGCTCGGCTTCGAATGCGAGACCATCGCGTCGCACGGCGTGACCAACCTGTGGGCCGTCAAGCGCGGCGCCGACGGCCGCGACGGCAAGCTGCTCGCGTTCGCGGGCCACACCGACGTCGTGCCGACCGGCCCGCTCGAGCAGTGGACCTCGCCGCCGTTCATCCCCGCCCATCGCGACGGCAAGCTGTACGGCCGCGGCGCGGCCGACATGAAGACGTCGCTCGCGGCGTTCGTCGTCGCGTCCGAGGAATTCGTCGCGGCCCATCCCGGCCACCGCGGCGCGATCGCATTCCTGATCACGAGCGACGAGGAAGGCCCGGCCACCGACGGCACCGTGAAGGTCGTCGAACTGCTGCAGGCGCGCGGCGAACGCGTCGACTACTGCATCGTCGGCGAGCCGACGTCGACCGCCGAGCTCGGCGACGTCGTCAAGAACGGCCGCCGCGGGTCGATGTCGGGCGAGCTGGTCGTCAAGGGCGTGCAGGGCCATATCGCGTATCCGCACCTCGCGAAGAACCCGATCCACCTGCTCGCGCCGGCGCTCGCCGAGCTCGCCGCCGAGCAGTGGGACGAAGGCAACGAATATTTCCCGCCGACCACCTGGCAGGTGTCGAACCTGCACGCAGGCACCGGCGCGACCAATGTGATCCCCGGCCACGCCGACCTGCTGTTCAACTTCCGGTTCTCGACCGCGAGCACGGTCGAGGGCCTGCAGGCGCGCGTGCACGCGATCCTCGACAAGCACGGCCTCGAATACACGCTGAAGTGGTCGGTGAGCGGCCTGCCGTTCCTGACGCCGCGCGGTGAGCTGTCGAATGCGCTGGAAAACGCGATTCGTACCGAGACCGGCATCACGACCGAACTGTCGACCACCGGCGGCACGTCGGACGGCCGCTTCATCGCGCGCATCTGCCCGCAGGTGATCGAGTTCGGCCCGCCGAACGGCAGCATCCACAAGATCGACGAGCACATCGAAGTGCGCTTCGTCGACCCGCTGAAGAACGTGTACCGCCGCGTGCTCGAACAACTGATCGCCTGATGGAGCCTCGCATGACGACACCTTTTGCCACTGTCCGCGACCTGCTGCGCTACGCGGTCACGCGCTTCTCGAAGGCGAAGCTCGCCTTCGGCCACGGCTCCGACAATGCGTACGACGAAGCGGCCTACCTCGTGCTGCATACGCTCGACCTGCCGCTCGACACGCTCGAGCCGTTCCTCGACGCGCGGCTGCTGCCCGACGAAATCGCGGCCGTGCTCGCCGTGATCGAACGGCGCGCGACCGACCGCGTGCCGGCCGCGTACCTGACGCACGAAGCCTGGATGCATGGCCACCGCTTCTACGTCGACGAACGCGTGATCGTGCCGCGCTCGTTCATCGGCGAGCTGCTCGACGACGGGCTGCAGCCGTACGTCGCCGATCCCGAGCAGGTCGGCGCGGTGCTCGAACTGTGCACGGGCTCCGGCTGCCTTGCGATCCTCGCGGCGAGCGCGTTCCCGAACGCCGAGATCGATGCGGTCGACCTGTCCGACAAGGCACTCGAAGTCGCGGAGATCAACGTGCGCGACTACGGCCTCGAAGACCGCATCGCGCTGCACCGCGGCGATCTCTACGCGCCGCTGCCCGCGTTCCGCACCGACCCCGGCGCACGCTACGACGTGATCCTGACGAACCCGCCGTACGTGAACGCGTCGTCGATGGCCGCGCTGCCGCCCGAATACCGGCACGAGCCGGAGATGGCGCTCGCGGGCGGCGAGGACGGGATGGACATCGTGCGACGCATCGTCGCCGAAGCGCACCGCTGGCTGCACGACGACGGCGTGCTCGTCGTCGAGATCGGCAACGAGCGCGAGCACGTCGAAGCCGCGTTCGGCGGCCTCGAACTCACGTGGCTGCCCACCAGCGCGGGCGACGACACCGTGTTCCTGATCCAGGCGTCGGACCTGCCGCGCAAGGGCTGAACCGCCCGGCTCCCTGACCGTGCGGCGCACCGCTGCGCCGCACGGTTGGGTAAGATGCGCGTAAGCGGCCGCCGCGCCGCACGACCTCAGGAGTCCGCCACGCGCCCATGACCCTCGACTGGCTACATCTCGGCACCCTGATCCTGACCATCCACGTGCTCGGGATCGTCGCGGCATGCCACGCGATCATGAACACGCGCACGTCGCAAGGCGCGATCGCGTGGGCCGTGTCGCTCGCCGCGATGCCGTACCTGACGCTCATTCCGTACCTGTTCCTCGGCCGCAGCAAGTTCTCCGGCTATGTCGACGCACGGCGCCACGAGCTGGAACTGTTGCGCACGCACACACCGCGCTCGCCGTGGCTCACTACCGATGCGGCCGACGCGACCGACGGGCCGGCCGCCGATGCGCTCGGGCAAGCCGCCGTGCTCGCGCTCACGCGGCTCGGCGGCATGCCGTTCCTCGGTGGCAATTCCGTGCGCACGCTCGTGAACGGCGACGCGACGTTCTCGGCGATCCTGTCGGCGATCGATGGCGCGCGCGACTACGTGGTCGTCCAGTTCTTCATCGTGCGCGACGATGCGCTCGGCCAGATGCTGCGCGACGCGCTGCTGGCGCGTGCGGCGGCCGGCGTGCGCTGCTGCCTGCTGTACGACAGCATCGGCAGCTTCGACCTGCCGCACAGCTACGTCGACACATTGCGCCGGGGCGGCGTCGAGGTCCATCCGTTCGCGACCAATCGCAAGTTCGTCAACCGCTTCCAGCTCAACTTCCGCAACCATCGCAAGATCGTCGTGGTCGACGGCAATCGCGCGTTCGTCGGCGGCCACAACGTCGGCGTCGAATATCTCGGCGCGAAGCCGCGCCTGTCGCCGTGGCGCGACACGCACATCGAGATCCGCGGCCCCGTGGTCGCGAGCATCCAGTACGTGTTCGCCGAAGACTGGCACTGGGCGACGCAGAAACTGCCGCCGCTCGCGCTGCCGCCGCCCGCGCAGCCCGGCGACGGCATGCATTGCCTCGTGGTGCCGATGGGGCCGGCTGACAAGCAGGAAACCGGCTCGCTGTTCTTCGTCGAGGCGATCAATGCCGCGCGCGAGCGGATCTGGATCACCTCGCCGTACCTCGTCCCCGACGAAGCCGTGCTCTGCGCGCTGAAGCTCGCGGTGATGCGCGGCGTCGACGTGCGCATCCTGATCCCGAGCCGGCGCGATCACTACGTGGTGTTCGAGGCGTCGAAGCTGTATGCGCGCGACCTCATCGACGCGGGCGTCAAGGTGTTCCGCTACCGGCCCGGCTTCCTGCACCAGAAGGTCGTGCTGATCGACCGCATCGCGGCGGCGATCGGCAGCGCGAATCTCGACAACCGCTCGTTCCGACTCAACTTCGAGATCATGGTGCTGACCGTCGACCGCGCATTCGCCGACGAGGTCGAGACAATGCTCGATGCCGACTTCGCGCAGGCGTACGGCGTCGATGCGAACGAGTACCGCCAGTCGCCCGCATGGCGGCGGATCGCGATGCACGTCGCGCGACTGTTCGCGCCGATCCTGTAGCCGCAGGGAGGACGGCAGCGCCCGCCGTCACAGCAGCTTGTCGATATCCGCGGCGATTTCGTCGGGCTTGGTCGACGGCGCGTAGCGCTTGACGATGCGCCCTTCCCGGTCGATCAGGAATTTCGTGAAATTCCACTTGATCGCCTTGAGGCCGAGAATGCCGGGCGCCTCGTCGGTCAGGTAGCGGTACAGCGGATGCGCATGGTCGCCCTTCACGTCGATCTTCGCGAACATCGGGAACGTGACGCCGTAATTGCGCTCGCAGAACGCGCCGATCTGCGCGGCGTCGCCGGGCTCCTGCTTGCCGAACTGGTTGCACGGGAAGCCGAGCACGAAGAAGCCGCGCGCCGCGTAGTGGTCGTACAGTTTCTGCAGGCCCGCGTATTGCGGCGTGAAACCGCACTCGCTCGCAGTGTTGACGATCAGCAGCACCTTGCCGCGATACGCGTCGAGCGAAACCGGCGCGCCGGCGAGCGTCTCTGCGCTGAACGAATACAGGGTGGACATCGGGCACTCCTTTTACGAAACCGGATCGACATGGAGTCTAGGCGAAATCGCGCCGTTGCGGCATCCGCCGAACGGCCGATGCCCGGCAAGAGCGGCGCGCAGTCTAGAATAGCGGTTTTGGCCAGTCATTTCCGCCGTGATCCGTTTCAATCAGTTCAGCCTTGCGCGAGGCACCAAGCCGCTGTTCGAGTCGACCTCGTTCGTGCTCAATCCCGGCGAGAAAGCCGGCCTGATCGGCGCGAATGGCGCCGGCAAGTCGACGCTGTTCGCGGTCCTGCGCGGCGAGCTGCACTCGGACGCCGGCGATTTCTCGATGCCGCCGTCGTGGCGGATCGCCCACGTGTCGCAGGAAACGCCCGCGGTCGACCGCTCGGCGCTCGACTACACGCTCGACGGCGACGCCGCGCTGCGCGAGATCGAGGCGCGCATCGCGGCCGCGTCCGCCGCGCATGACGGCGCCGCCGAAGCCGACGCGCACGCGGCCTTCGCCGATGCCGACGGCTACACCGCGCCCGCCCGCGCCGAAGCGCTGCTGCTCGGCCTCGGCTTCACGCTCGCCCAGACCCGCGAGCCCGTCGCCAGCTTCTCCGGCGGCTGGCGCATGCGCCTGAACCTCGCGCAGGCGCTGATGTGCCGCTCCGACCTGCTGCTGCTCGACGAACCGACCAACCACCTCGACCTCGACGCGATCGTCTGGCTCGAAGACTGGCTGCACCGCTACCCCGGCACGCTCGTCGTGATCTCGCACGACCGCGAATTCCTCGATTCGATCTGCAACGTCACGCTGCACCTGGAAAACCGCCAGGTGAAGCGCTACGGCGGCAACTACTCGCAATTCGAAGTGCTGCGCGCGCAGCAACTGGCGCTGCAGCAAAGCGCATACGAAAAGCAGCAGAAGACGATCGAGCACCTGCAGAGCTTCGTCGACCGCTTCAAGGCCAAGGCCACCAAGGCCAAGCAGGCGCAAAGCCGGATGAAGGCGCTCGAGAAGATGGAGCTGATCGCGCCCGCGCACATCGCATCGCCGTTCACGTTCGAATTCCGCACGCCCGACGCCGCGCCGAACCCGATGATGGTGATGGAAGACGTCCGCTGCGGCTACCATGCCGACAACGGCGCGGACATCCCGATCGTCGAACGCGTGGCGCTGTCGATCCAGAACGGGCAGCGCATCGGCCTGCTCGGCGCGAACGGCCAGGGCAAGTCGACGCTGATCAAGACGCTGGCCGGCACGCTCGCACCGCTGTCGGGCGACGTCCGCGAGGGCAAGGGGCTGACGATCGGTTATTTCGCACAGCATCAGCTCGAAACGCTGCGCGAGGACGATTCGCCGCTCGCGCATCTTGCGCGGCTCGCGCCCGACACGCGCGAGCAGGAGCTGCGCGACTTCCTCGGCGGCTTCAATTTCTCGGGCGACATGGCGACGAGTGCCGTCGGCCCGTTCTCGGGCGGAGAAAAGGCGCGCCTCGCGCTCGCACTGATCATCTGGCAGAAGCCGAACCTGCTGCTGCTCGACGAACCGACGAACCACCTCGATCTCGAAACGCGCCACGCGCTGACGATGGCGCTCGCGCAGTTCGAAGGCACGCTGATCCTCGTATCGCACGACCGCCACCTGCTGCGCGCGACGACCGACCAGTTCATGCTGGTCGCAAAGCACCGGCTGCAGCCGTTCGACGGCGACCTCGACGATTACCGCGACTGGCTGCTGCAGCATGCGGCCGAGCAGCGCGCGGCCGCGAAGGCCGACAGCGCGGCCTCGTCGGGCGCGGGCGCCGCAACGAACCGCAAGGACCAGAAGCGTCAGGCCGCCGAGGAGCGGCAGCGCCTGTCGGTGTTGAAGAAACCGCTGCAGTCGCGCATCACGAAGCTCGAAAAGGAAATGGAGACGCTCCACGCGGAGAAGGCGCGCCTCGACGCGTTCGTCGCCGATCCGGCGAGCTACGAGGCCGCGCGCAAGACGGAGCTGACCGACGCGATCCGCAAGCTCGGCGACGTCAACACGCGTCTCGAAACGATCGAGGCCGACTGGCTCGCCGCGCACGAAGAGCTCGAACAGATCGGCTGAACGCGGCCGCAGTGCCGCCGGCCGGTGCCGCCGGCCCGGCGCGCTGGCGGCACCGGTTCTTCGACAAGCCATCGGGTCCGCGCCGGGCCCGCATGCGACAAGGCCGGGCGCACTGGCCCGGCCTTTTTGCTGCCCTTGTCCGTCGGTTCGCAGACCGCCTGCCGGCTCAGCGCCGCGGCAGCGTGTCGCGCGGCAGTTGCTCGTCGTCGCCCATCAGGTACCGGCGCCCTTCGGTCGGCCGCCGGATCGCCGCGGCGACTTCCGCTTCGGTCACGTCCTCGGACACGACCTTGCGCGCCAGGCGCCCTTCCTCGTCGATCCATTCGACGATCCGGCATCCGCCGCCCCAGGGCTGGCGAATCGGCTCCGACACGCGGCAGCCGCGCAGGTTGTAAAGGCGTCCGCCCGGCGCTTCCCCATACGATTTCAACATAGGTTCCCTTCGCATTGCGCGGTTCGACAATCCGGCAAAGGATAGGGAAAAGCGATGTCCGGCGGGTTACAGCAGCCTACATATTCTTTACAGAGAATTACGCGACAGATCGCCGACAGGCACAGCCCGCGCGGCTGCCGGGCCGATCACTCGAGATCGCGCACGCGGTCGATCGCCTGCTCGATCCGCTCGACAGCCATCACGTTCAGCCCTTCGATCGGCTGTTTCGGCGCATTCGCCTTCGGGATCAGCGCCGCCGTAAAGCCGAGCTTCGCCGCCTCGCGCAGCCGCTCCTGCCCGCGCGGGGACGGCCGGATCTCGCCCGCCAGCCCCACTTCGCCGAACACGATCAGCCCCTTGGGCAGCGCCTTGTTGCGCATCGACGAATGGATCGCGAGCAGCACCGCGAGGTCGGCGGCCGGTTCGGTGATCTTCACGCCGCCCACTGCATTGAGGAACACGTCCTGGTCGAAGCACGCGATGCCCGCATGCCGGTGCAGCACCGCGAGCAGCATCGCGAGCCGGTTCTGTTCGAGGCCGACCGCGAGCCGGCGCGGGTTCGGCACGTGCGCGGTATCGACCAGCGCCTGGATTTCGACGAGCAGCGGGCGCGTGCCTTCCTGCGTGACGAGCACGCACGAGCCGGGCACGATCTGCTCGTGCTGCGACAGGAACAGCGCGGACGGATTCGCGACACCGCGCAGCCCGCGCTCGGTCATCGCGAACACGCCGAGTTCGTTGACCGCGCCGAAGCGGTTCTTGAACGCGCGCACGAGCCGGAACGACGAATGCGTGTCGCCCTCGAAATACAGCACCGTGTCGACGATGTGCTCGAGCACGCGCGGGCCGGCCAGGTTGCCCTCCTTCGTCACGTGCCCGACCATGATGATCGCGGTGCCCGACTGTTTCGCGATGCGCGTGAGCTGCGCCGCGCATTCGCGCACCTGCGCGACCGAGCCCGGCGCCGACGTGAGCGCTTCCGAATAGACGGTCTGGATCGAGTCGATCACGGCCACGTCGGGCCGCTCCGCGTCGATCGCGGCCTGGATCTTTTCGAGCTGGATCTCGGCGAGCAGTTGCAGCTCGGCCGCCGGCGTACCGCCGTCGAGCAGCGCAAGCCGTTGCGCGCGCAACGCGATCTGCGCGGCCGATTCCTCGCCGCTGATATAGAGTGCGCGCCGTTCGCTCGCGATGTCCGCGAGCGACTGCAGCAGCAGCGTCGACTTGCCGATGCCCGGGTCGCCGCCGATCAGCACGACGCCGCCGGGGACCAGCCCGCCGCCGAGCACGCGGTCGAATTCGCCGATGCCGGTCGAGAAGCGCGGCACGTCGGCCGCTTCGATATCCACGAGGCGCTGGACGGGCGCCCGCTTCGCGAGCGACTGGAAACGGTGGGCCGACGGCGACTCGGCGACCGATTCGACCAGCGTATTCCAGGCCTGGCACGACGGACACTGCCCCTGCCACTTCGGGGTCTGCCCGCCGCACTCGCTGCAGACGTAGACGGTTTTCTGTTTGGCCACGCGCGACGCCCTTATTCCGCGCGCACGGGCACGCGGCCGGCGACCGCGCACATCAGCTCGTAGCCGATCGTGCCGCAATGACGGGCGACGTCGTCGATCGGCAGTGTATTGCCCCACAGCTCGACGCGCGCGCCGACGCCGGCCTGCGGGCACGGGGTCAGGTCGACGGTGATCATGTCCATCGACACGCGGCCCACGATACGCGTGCGGATGCCGTCAACGATTACGGGCGTGCCTTCGGGCGCGACGCGCGGATAGCCGTCCGCGTAGCCGCACGCGACGACGCCGATCCGCATCGGCGCCTGCGCGGAGAACGTCGAGCCATAGCCGATGGCCTGGCCTTTCCCGATCGTTTGCACCGCGATCAGCTCGGACGCGAGCGTCATCGCGGGTTTCAGCCCCGTGTCGGCGATATCGGACGACAGCCCGGACGGCGACGCGCCGTACAGCACGATCCCCGGCCGTACCCAGTCGAAGTGCGTATCCGGATGCCACAGCACGGCGGCCGAATTCGCGAGACAGCGCGCGCCGGCAATGTTTTCCGCGCCGCGCTCGAACGTCGCGAGCTGCTCGGCGACGCCGCGCTCGTTGTCCGCGTCCGAAAAATGGGTCATCAACGTGATCTGGCCGATGCCGGGGCACGCGCGGGCGCGCTCCCAGGCCGCACGGTATTTTTCCGGCAGGTAGCCGAGCCGGTTCATCCCGCTGTTCATCTTGAGCTGCACGTTGACGGGCTTCGACAGCCGCGCCGTTTCCAGCATCCGCATCTGCTCGTCGTTGTGGACGGTCGTCGTCAGGCTGTAGCGGTCGATCACGTCGATGTCGGTCGACCGGAAGAAGCCTTCGAGCAGCAGGATCGGGCCGGCCCAGCCGAGCTCGCGCAGCTTCACGGCCTCGTCGAGGTCGAGCAGGCCGAAGCCGTCGGTGCCGCGCAGGCCGGGAAACGCGCGGGCGAGACCGTGGCCGTACGCGTTGGCCTTGACGACCGCCCAGACCTTGGACGGGCCGGCAAAGCGGCGGACGACGGAGAGATTGTTCGCGAGAGCGGCGGTGTGGATGGTGGCGGAGATCGGGCGCGGCATAGGAAATTTACGTAAAGACGCTTGCGAATCATCAGCTTACCGCGCCTTTTGAGCACCGAAGCCGACAATTTGCGGAACGATCGGGGAATCTTGCTAGTCCGAATTGGCGTATTTTCATGTTATAAAGCCGTGCGCACAACCCATTTCGAACGGAATAAGCCGATCGCATATCAGGCGGCCTACGCGGCCCTGCCGCAGCGACGAAAGCATCGCATCAGATGAAAAAAGGTTTTTACACCATCATGGCCGCGCAGTTTTTCTCGTCGCTGGCCGACAATGCGCTTCTCATCGCCGCCATCGCCCTGCTGAAAGACCTCCACGCCCCCAACTGGATGACACCGCTGCTGAAGCTGTTCTTCGTGTTGTCCTATGTGGTGTTGGCGGCGTATGTCGGTGCTTTCGCGGATTCGCGCCCGAAGGGACGCGTGATGTTCATCACCAACTCGATCAAGGTGGTCGGCTGCATGATCATGCTGTTCGGCGCCCACCCGCTGATCGCGTACGGGATCGTCGGATTCGGCGCGGCGGCCTACTCGCCCGCCAAATACGGGATTCTCACCGAGCTGCTGCCGGCCGATCGGCTGGTCGCCGCGAACGGCTGGATCGAAGGTACGACCGTCAGCTCGATCATTCTCGGCACCGTGCTCGGCGGCGCGCTGATCAGCCCGCACATCGCATCGCACGTGATCGCGCACACGCCCGGCTGGATCGGCACGCCCGCCGAAGCGGCGATGGCGATCATCATGGCGATCTACGTGATCGCCGCGCTGTTCAACCTGCGCATTCCCGATACGGGCGCCCGCTATCCGAAGCAGGAACGCGGCCCGGTCAAGCTCCTCACGGATTTCGCCGACTGCTTCATGGTGCTGTGGCGCGACAAGCTCGGCCAGATCTCGCTGGCGGTCACGACGCTGTTCTGGGGCGCGGGCGCGACGCTGCAGTTCATCGTGCTGAAATGGGCCGAGGTGTCGCTCGGCATGTCGCTGTCGGAAGGCGCGATCCTGCAGGCCGTGGTCGCGGTCGGCGTCGCGGCCGGCGCGATCGCCGCCGCCGCCCGGATCCCGCTGAAGAAGTCGCTGACCGTGCTGCCCGTCGGCATCATCATGGGCATCGCGGTGATGCTGATGGCGTTCTACACGCGCGACCTGTTCCCGTCGCACTGGGCCGTGCACTTCGGCCATCTGCGCATGCCCGTCTACCTGATCGTCGCGTACATCTTCCTGATCGGCGTCGGCGCGCTGTCGGGCTACTTCGTCGTGCCGATGAACGCACTGCTGCAGCATCGCGGCCACGTGCTGCTGTCGGCCGGCCATTCGATCGCGGTGCAGAACTTCAACGAGAACCTGTCGGTGCTCGTGATGCTGTGCCTGTATGCGGTGCTCGTGTGGCTCGACGTGCCGGTCGGCGTCGTGATCGTGCTGTTCGGCACGTTCGTCTGCCTGACGATGTGGCTCGTGATGCGCCGCCACCAGGCGAACCAGCGTCAGTTCGACTCGGTCGCGCTGATCGGCGAAGCGCGGCACTGACGCTACACTTCCCGTTTCCGTCCGCCAGCGCCGGTCTTCGAACCGGTGCGCTGCCATCATGACGCACCCGATACCCAACATCCTGACGATCGCCGGCTCCGATTCGGGCGGCGGCGCGGGCATCCAGGCCGACCTGAAGACGTTTTCCGCGCTCGGTACGTACGGCGCCAGCGTGATCACCGCGCTGACCGCGCAGAACACGCGCGGCGTGACGGGCGTGCACGCGCCGGACGCCGCGTTCGTGACCGCGCAGCTCGACGCGGTGTTCGACGACATCCGCATCGATGCGGTCAAGATCGGGATGCTCGCGAACGCGGCGATCGTGCACGCGGTGGCCGACGCGCTGCGCCGTTACGCGCCGCGCTTCGTCGTGCTCGACACGGTGATGATCTCGAAGAGTTCGCACGCGCTGCTCGCGCCCGACGCGGTCGACGCGCTGCGCGACGCGCTGCTGCCGCTGGCGACCGTCGTCACGCCGAACCTGCCCGAAGCGGCCGCGCTGCTCGGCGACGCACCCGCGACCACCGAAGACGACATGGTCCGGCAAGGCCAGGCACTGCTGCAGACGGGCGCGCGCGCCGTGCTGATGAAAGGCGGCCACCTGCCCGACGCGGCCGCGAGCCCCGACTGGCTCGTCGATGCGGCGCACACCGTGCGGCTCGACGGCCTGCGCGTGCCGGTCAGCAACACGCACGGCACGGGCTGCACGCTGTCGTCGGCGATTGCCGCGCTGCTGCCGCAGCAGCCCGACCTCGAAAGCGCGGTGCGCGAAGCGAAGACCTACCTGACCGGCGCGATCGCCGCGAGCGGCCGCCTCGACGTCGGCCACGGCGTCGGCCCGGTTCATCACTTCCATCGCTGGTGGTAAGCGCCGCCTGACGCGGCGTCAATTGTCCTGCGCCGCGAATGCCTGCGCACGCGCCGGCCAGTCGTCGGGTACGACGAAGCCGCGCGCCGTCTCGCGCCACGTGCCATCGCTGCCCTGTTCATAAATGCCGATCAGGTCGGGAGCCTGACGCGTCGCCAGCACGGGCGGCAGTTCGAGTGCGGCCGCGAGAGGTTCGGGTTCGAAACCGGCGCCGGCTGCAACACGCCGCGGTGCAAGCCAAGCAAGCCGCGGCAACACGCTCCAGGCAACGCCGGCACGCTGCGCGGCCGCCCACGCCGGCCACTGCGCATGCGTCAGCCAGAAACCGCGCGGGTGATCCGGCGAGATTTCGGCGGACACCGGCGGCAACGGTGCGCCGTGCGGATAGAACAGCCAGCCCTTGATGAACATCTGTGCGTCGGACGGCGCGCCGTAGCCGAGCAGTGCAAACCCGGCGCGATCGCCGAGCCGCAGCTGGTGGTCGAGCAACCGGCTGCGCTTGCGGTCGAACCGGTCGACGAGATTGGGGCCGACGAAGTCGGCGAGCGACGCGCCGTCGCGCACCGGCGCGCACAGATAGCACTTCACCGCGAGTTCCCAGTGCAGGCGCTGCCCGCCCGGCGCATCGACGAGAAAATCGACTTCGCCGAGCGTCAGGCCGTTGCTGCGTAGCGGAAGATTGGCCGCAACGAGCCGCAGCGACGGTCCGTGCGTAAGGAAATACTCGAGCAGGCATTCGGCGTAGCGGCCGAGCCGGGTGGGCCGCACCCCGTCGAGCGCGCGGCGCAGCGCCTCGGGCACCGCATCGAGCGCGTCGAGCCATGCCTCGACGGCCGATTGTCCTGCCGCATCCGGCCACGGATGCGCGAGCGGCGCGCCGGGTGCCGCGGTCAGCAGGCTCGGGCTCGCGAGCAGCCAGCCCAGATCGCGAACCGCGGCGTCGCGCAGCGTATCGACGAATGCGAACGCCGCGCCGGTCGTCATTGCCCGGCCGGCCCGTTCGCGTCGCCACCCTCTGCGCGCCGGAACGTTTCGCGCGCGAGGCACAGGTCGGCCCACGCCTTCGACTTGTCCTGCAGGCTGCGCAACAGGTACGCCGGGTGGTAGGTGACGATCACCGGCACGCCTTCGTACGCATGCACGCGGCCGCGCAGCGACGCGATGCTGGCATCCGTCTTCAGCAACGTCTGCGCGGCGAAGCGCCCGAGCGCGACGATCAGCTTCGGTTTCACGAGCGCGACCTGGCGCTGCAGATAAGGCTCGCAGCTTGCGACCTCGTCCGGTTCCGGGTTGCGGTTGCCGGGCGGCCGGCACTTGATCACGTTCGCGATGTACACGTTGTCGCCGCGCTTGAGCGCCAGCGACTGCAGCATGTTGTCGAGCAGCTTGCCGGCCTGGCCGACGAACGGCTCGCCCTGCTTGTCCTCGTTCTCGCCCGGCGCTTCGCCGATCAGCATCCAGTCCGCTTCACGGTCGCCGACGCCGAACACGGTGTTGGTCCGCTTCTCGCACAGCCGACAGTGCGTGCAGTCGCGCACGCGCGCGGCCAGCGCATCCCAGTCGAGCATCGCAACCGGCGTTTCGGCGGGACGCGATTCGGCCGGCAGGGGCTCGCCCGGCGGCGCCGCGTCGAACCACGCGAAATCGTCTTCTCCGGCAAGCGGCGCGTCGTCCATCGGCGGCATTGCATCGGCGGAACCCGCCGGCGCGAGCGTGCGATCGCCATCGACGACACGGCGCGCCGGTGCGCCCGAAGCCGGTATGCCCGAAGCCGGTATGCCCGAAGCCGGTACGCCCGGTGCCGGTACGCCCGGTGCCGGTACGCCCGAAGCCGGTATGCCCGAAGCCGGTATGCCCGACTCGCGAGCCGGCGAGGCCTCTACGGCTCGCACGGCCGCCTGCGGCGCTTCGTCTTGCACCGGTGCACGCACCGCGCGCGCCGGCCGATCGGCCGCAACGGCGGAAACGTCGTCCGCCGTACCGGTTTGCGCCACGGCGGGCGCGTCGGCTGCCGCGCCTTCGTCCGCACGCTGCCCGCGCCGCACCCAGATCTGCGCGAGGCCCATTTCCTCGAGCGCCGCTTCAGCCCACACCATGCGCGTCCCCCTCGTTCTTGTTCAGCGTCAGACGCATCACGATCGCGTCCTCCCGGCTGCGATGCTTCGCCGGATAGTAGTTCTTGCGCCGGCCGATGGTCACGAAGCCGAAACGCTCGTACAGATGGATCGCGCGCGGATTGGACGGCCGCACCTCGAGCAGCACGCCGTCGAGCCGCTCCGCGCGCGAAATGCGCACGGCCTCGCGCAGCAGCGCGAGGCCCGCGCCCGCGCGCTGCGCGGCCGGCGCGACACACAGGTTGAGCAGGTGCATCTCGTCGATCACGGGCATCAGCACGCAATAACCGATCAGCGAACCCGTCACGTGCCGCAGGCACACGCCCAGATAGCCGTTGCGCAACGAATCCTCGAAGTTGCCGCGGCTCCACGGGAATTCGTACGCGACCTGCTCGATCGCAACGACCTCGTCGAGATCCGCGTCCGTCATCGGCGCCAGATAGCGGTCGCTCAGCAGTACCCCCGTCATCCCTTCGCTCCGCCCGTCTGCGCGGCCCGTGCCGCGACCCGCTCGGCAGTCGTCTGCGCGACCTTGTCGCGCACGTATTCGGGCGCGGCCTGATCGGCCGGCACCGTGCGCCCGGCGCGGAACGCGCGCAGCGCGGCATGCGCGACCGCCAGCGCATGCGGCAACGCTTCGCCGTCGATCACGGCCGCGCGCGCCGCGGCCGGCAACTGTGCGCCGAACGCGGCAGCCGCATTGCCCGCGAGCGTGAACGGCGCGTCGGGCACGCCGACGGCGCCCGGCGCATCGAGCGACGCCGGATGCAGCGTGCGCCAGTCGCCGGCGCTGTCGTCCCACGCGAAGTCCGCCCAGTAGGCTTCGTCCATCCGCGCGTCCAGCGCGGCAAGCACGCGGGTCGTGCCGGGCGCGCGCAGCCGCGCGTGCTCCGCGCACGCGAGCAGCGTGCCGATCGGCACGACCGGCAGCCCGCGCCCGAACGCGAGGCCCTGCGTAATGCCGGTCGCGGTACGCAGGCCGGTGAACGAGCCGGGGCCCGCGCCGAACGCGATCGCGTCGCAGTCGGCGAGCGTCAACCCGGATTCGGCGAAAAGTTCCTGGATCGCCGGCAGCACGCGCGTGCTCGACACGGCGCCCGTCTGTTCGTGACGGACCCAGGTTTGCGGGGTGGAAACGGCGTCATCGGCATGGGCCGAGCGCAGCAGCGCGACCGAGCAGTATTCGGTCGACGTATCGATGGCGAGGAGCACTGTTTGCGTCATGGCCGACATTGTAATGCGGCGCCCCGCTCCCACGGGCGATCGGGCCCGATCCGTGCACGCGCGCGGCGCCGGCGGCGGTTTGGAAGGATCGCTCGACCCCGCGCGGCGGTCCGCTTGTTAAGATCGCCCGACCTGAAACCCTTACGGAGACACCTGATGAGCGAACTCACCGCCCAATTCGACCAGGCCCAGATCGACGTCAAGCAATTGACGGAACGGCCGGGCAACCTGACCCTGCTGCGTCTGTACGCGCTCTTCAAGCAGGCGACCGACGGCGATGCGCACGGCGACAAGCCGGGCTTCACCGACATCGTCGGCAAATACAAGTACGACGCATGGGATGCGTTGAAGGGCACGCCGCAGGATGCCGCGAAGCAGCAGTACATCGAACTCGTCGAATCGCTGAAAAACGGCACGGCTTCCTGACCGAACCACGCCGTTCGCAATAGGCAATCAAATCAGTGGCGCAGCGCAGCAAATCTCTTTATAATGCGGCCTGCGTCACCTCCGCGCTCGGCTCGCATGCCGTTCCGGCCCGACGCCTCGTAGCGTTAAGCTCCAATCCGGTTTAGAACCTGTCCCCTCCTGCTTCGACCCTCGCGGTCGTCACTTATCAGGCTGGCGGCCCCGCTCCTGAAGCGCGCCGCACCCAAAACAGCTTCTAATGCCTCATCCGCCGACTGTTCGGCGGATTGCACCCGTTTCCCGATTTGCTCGCTGAATCCGACGACTTGGGTATGCGCGATTGGCGCCGACGTTTCACCCACTGTGTTTCAAGGATTGTTATGACTTCGAGCATCAACTCCAGCCCGCTCAACGCGATCGCCGACCAGGCGCTCGGTCTCGACGACGCCGCCGCACCGGCCGCGGTCGAACCGGCGTCGGACGAGCCGAGCTTCGCGTCGCTCGGGTTGTCGCCGGAGATCGTCTCCGCGCTGCAGGCCGCCGGCTATGTGAAGCCGACGCCGGTTCAGCAGCGCGCGATTCCGGCCGGCATCGCCGGCCGCGACCTGCTGGTGTCGAGCCCGACCGGTTCGGGCAAGACGGCCGCATTCATGCTGCCCGCGATCGAACGTTTCGCGCAGCTCCAGAAGACGCTGGCGCAGCAACCGCGCGCGCCGCGCGAACCGAACCAGGGCGACCGCCGCGTGCGCCGCCCGCAACCCGTCGCGCGCCCGGGCCTGCTCGTGCTGACGCCGACCCGCGAACTCGCGATGCAGGTCACCACGGCCGCATCGACCTACGGCAAGCACCTGAAGCGCCTGCGCACGGTCAGCATCCTCGGCGGCGTCGCCTACGGCCAGCAGCTGATGCTGCTCGCGAAGAACCCGGAAATCCTGGTTGCCACGCCGGGCCGCCTGCTCGATCACCTCGAGCGCGGCCGTATCGACCTGTCGGAACTGAAGATGCTCGTGCTCGACGAAGCCGACCGCATGCTCGACATGGGCTTCATCGACGATATCGAAACGATCGTCGCCGCGACGCCCGCGTCGCGCCAGACGATGCTGTTCTCGGCCACGCTCGACGGCAAGATCGGTTCGCTGACGAGCCGCCTGCTGAAGGACCCCGAGCGCATCGAGATCCAGCAGCGCCTCGAGTCGCGCGCGAACATCGCGCAGACCGTGCACTACGTCGACGACCGCGATCACAAGGATCGCCTGCTCGATCACCTGCTGCGCGACGACGCGCTCGACCAGGCGATCATCTTCACGGCAACCAAGATCGACGCCGACCAGCTCGCCGGCCGTCTCGCCGACGCAGGCTTCGAATCGGCCGCGCTGCACGGCGACCTGCCGCAGGGCGCGCGTAACCGCACGATCCGTGCGCTGCGCGAGCGCCGCGTGCGCGTGCTGGTCGCGACCGACGTCGCAGCACGCGGCATCGACATCCCGGGCATCACGCACGTGTTCAACTACGACCTGCCGAAGTTCGCGGAAGACTACGTGCACCGTATCGGCCGTACGGGCCGTGCGGGCCGCTCGGGTATCGCGGTGAGCCTCGTGCACCATGCCGAACAGGGCGCGCTCAAGCGCATCGAGCGCTTCGTGCGCTCGCCGCTGCCGGTCAACGTGATCGAAGGTTTCGAGCCGCGCAAGTCGGCGCCCCCGCGCGGCGGCAACGGCGGCCGCGGCCGTCCGGGCGGCGGTAACGGCGGCGGCCGGCGTTTCGGCGGCAAGCCGGGCGGCGGTCATGGCGGCAACGGCCGCAGCTACGGCGGCGGCAATGGCGGCGGCTGGAGCGGCAAGCCGGGCGGCAGCCGCGACGGCGGCCCGCGTCGCGACGGCCAGCGCAGCAGCGGCCCGCGCCGCGGCAATTCCGCGTCGTAAGCACGCACGGGCGGCCGCTGGCCGCCCCACGGATGGCCGTCCCACGGATGGCCGCCCCGCCAATCCAGCCGACCGGCGCACCTGCGCCGGTTTTTTTTCGCCCTGCCGCACATTTCACGATACGAAAAATTTTTTTGTGTCGTAAAAAATCATGCTGCGTGGCACAACCCAGACGATTGCGGGATGGGAAAAATCATTTCTTATCCCGAAATCATGAATTCAAGTATTTGATTTAAAACAATTAAAAATTTACGCACTTTCTGAGACAGCCGCTGTTTCGCTTTCGTCGATTTGCCTAGACTCTTATACAAGACCTCACGAGACGGAACGCACCGCTTCCCGCTTCGAGAACAGCATCCGCACCGTCAGATTCGACCCATTAGGCAACACACCGTATCAAGGAGCTCATCATGTCGCGTCAGCAACAGGCACAGGAACTGCAAAAGCAATGGGAAACCGATCCGCGCTGGAAAGGCATCAAGCGCGGCTACTCGGCCGAGGACGTGGTCCGCCTGCGCGGCTCGATCCCGATCGAGCACACGCTGGCCAAGCGCGGCGCGGAAAAGCTGTGGAGCCTCATCAACAACGAGCCGTTCGTCAACGCACTCGGCGCGCTGACCGGCAACCAGGCGATGCAGCAGGTGAAGGCCGGCCTGAAGGCCATCTACCTGTCCGGCTGGCAAGTGGCCGGCGACGCGAACGTCGCGGGCGAAATGTACCCTGACCAGTCGCTGTACCCGGCGAATTCGGTGCCGCTCGTCGTGAAGCGCATCAACAACACGCTGACGCGCGCCGACCAGATCCAGTGGTCGGAAGGCAAGAACCCGGGCGACGAAGGCTATGTCGACTTCTTCGCGCCGATCGTGGCCGACGCGGAAGCCGGCTTCGGCGGCGTGCTGAACGCGTTCGAACTGATGAAGGCAATGATCGAGGCAGGCGCATCGGGCGTTCACTTCGAGGACCAGCTCGCGTCGGTGAAGAAGTGCGGCCACATGGGCGGCAAGGTGCTCGTGCCGACGCGCGAAGCCGTCGCGAAGCTGTCGGCTGCGCGTCTCGCGGCCGACGTGATGGGCACGCCGACCGTGCTGGTCGCACGTACCGACGCGGAAGCGGCCGACCTGATCACGTCCGACGTCGACGACAACGACAAGCCGTTCCTGACGGGCGAGCGCACGGTGGAAGGTTTCTTCCGCACGAAGCCGGGCCTCGAGCAGGCGATCTCGCGCGGTCTCGCGTACGCGCCGCATGCCGACCTGATCTGGTGCGAAACCGGCAAGCCGGATCTCGAGTACGCGAAGAAGTTCGCGGAAGCGATCCACAAGCAGTTCCCGGGCAAGCTGCTGTCGTACAACTGCTCGCCGTCGTTCAACTGGAAGAAAAACCTCGACGACGCGACGATCGCGAAGTTCCAGAAGGAACTCGGCGCGATGGGCTACAAGTTCCAGTTCATCACGCTGGCCGGCTTCCATGCGCTGAACTACTCGATGTTCAACCTCGCGCACGGCTATGCCCGCACGCAGATGAGCGCATTCGTCGAACTGCAGCAGGCCGAGTTCGCGGCCGCCGACAAGGGCTTCACGGCCGTCAAGCACCAGCGTGAAGTCGGCACCGGCTACTTCGACGCGGTGACGCAGACGGTCGAGCGCGAAGCATCGACGACCGCGCTGCACGGCTCGACCGAAGACGAACAGTTCTTCGACGGCAAGAAGGTCGCGTAACGCGCGCAAGCGGCGCGCCATCGGCAACAGAACAAAATCAGGGAGGAGACGGCAGGCGCGCGATGCAGATCGCGCGACCGGCCGCGCGGCCCGCGGGCCGCCAGCAACGACGCGCGCCGGCTCTGCCCGGCGCGCCCTATTTCTACGGCGCCGGTCCTGCTGCCGCCCACGCGGCCACAACAGCAGGCACCGCCCTACCGATAGACGATCACCGGAATTTTCGTATGGGTCAGCACACGCTGCGTCTCGCTGCCGATCAGCAGGCTGCCGAGCCCGCGGCGTCCGTGGGACGCCATGAAGATCACGTCGCAGCCGCCGCGTTCGGCCGCCTCGATGATGCCGAGATACGGCGACGGATGCACGCTGGTCCACGTGTCGCAGACGACGCCGGCCACCTTCGCGGCCGATTCGACCTCGTCGAGGTGCGCGCGCGCCTCGCGCTCGCTGCGCGCCCGGAAATCGGCGGGCGGCTCGATGATCACTTCGGAAAACGGCGAGTACGGATACTGCGGCAGGCACGCGTAGGCCGTCACGCGCGCGCCGACCGCGCGAGCCAGGTCGATCGCGCCGTCGATCGCCTTTTGCGACAGTTCGGAACCGTCGGTTGGAACGAGGATGTGCCGGAACATCGCGCCCTCCTTCGTCAATCGCACTCCGCGCGCCGCGATCCCGTTCGGGCCGACCGCGATGCGTCGCGCGTGCCTCCTACGATTGTAGTGTGCGAAACCGCGCAACCGGCACCGGCAGCGGGTTCGCCCTCATATCGGAAACGCGCGGGCATACGTGGCCTACTCGCCCCAATAACCGGGCCGCTCGTACGTGTGCTTCAGGTAATCGAGAAACAGGCGCACACGCAGCGGCAGGTGGCGGCGCTGCGGAAACACCGCGTGGATGCCGATCGGCGGCGCGGCGAACGCGTCGAGCACGCTGACGAGCCGGCCGGCCGCGATGTCGTCGCCGACCTCCCACCACGAGCGCCATGCCAGGCCGTGGCCGGCCAGACACCATTCGTGCAGCACCGCGCCGTCCGAGCATTCCATCGTGCCGTTCACGCGGATCGACACGACCTTGTCGTCCTCCTGGAACGCCCAGCCGCGCTGCTGGTTCGCGTTCGCCGCAAGCGCGAGGCAGTTGTGCCGCGCGAGTTCCGCGAGCGTGGCCGGCGTGCCGCGCCGCGCGAGATACGCGGGCGACGCGACGCATACGCGGCGATTCTCGCCGAGCTTCAGCGACACCAGCGACGAGTCCGGCAGTTCGCCGAGCCGCACCGCGCAATCGAACCCCTCGTTGACGAGGTCGACCATCCGGTCGGACAGGTCGAGCGTGACCGACACGTCCGGATGCCCGACGGTGAATTCGGGCACGAGCGGCGCGACGTGCCGCCGGCCGAAGCCGGCCGGCGCGGAAACGCGCAGATGGCCGCTCGCCTTGACGCCGCCGGCGGACACGCTCGCCTCCGCGTTCTGCATGTCGTTGATGATCCGCTGGCAGTCCTCGAGGAATGCCGACCCCTCGAACGTCAGCGTGAGCTTGCGCGTCGTGCGCACCAGTAGCTTGACGCCGAGCCGCTCCTCGAGCGCGTCGAGGCGGCGGCCGATGATCGCCGGCGCGACGCCTTCCGCGTGCGCAGCCGCCGACAGGCTGCCTTTCGCCGCGACCGCGGCGAACGTTTCGATCTGTTTGAACCGGTCCATGACTCGCAGGGACGGCACCGCCGCCCTTCAAATAGCTTAAGCCGCTCAAGATTATGTATATGAAAGTAAAAGATCAAGTGATGATTAGCGCCTTTTTTAGCATCTGCGATCACGAATAGAATCGACCCGACCTCTGAAACTGGAGCGCAAGGCTATGTCGGCCACAACGACACTCTCCTCTCCCGACGCAATCCTCTTCGACGCATTCGGCACGTTGTTCGACGTGCATGCGGTCGTGGCCGCGGCAGAGCAGATGTTTCCCGGTCACGGGGAACGGTTGTCGCAGCTGTGGCGACGCAAGCAAATCGAATACTCGCAGCTGCGCACGCTCGCCGATCCGGCCGGCGCCCGCTATCGCCCGTTCCGGGACATCACGCTCGACGCGCTGCGGTTCGCCGCGCGCGCGCTCGGCCTCACGCTGAACAGCGCGGCCGAGAAACGGCTGATGGACGAATACGCGTGCCTGTCCACCTATCCCGATACGGTGCCCGCGCTGCGCAAGCTGCGCGCGCTCGAGTCGCGCCCGCCGCTCGCGATCCTGTCGAACGGCAACCCGCAGATGCTCGACATCGCGATTAAGAGCGCCGGCATGTCCGGGCTGTTCGATCGCGTGCTGTCGGCCGACACGGTGCGCGCCTACAAGCCGAGTCCGGCCGTCTACGCGCTCGGCACCGCCGCGTTCGGACCGAACCCGCGCGGCATCGTGTTCGTGTCGTCGAACGCGTGGGACGTCGCCGGTGCCGCGTGGTTCGGCTACACGACGTTCTGGCTCAACCGCACGGGTGCGCCCGCCGAGGAACTCGGCGCGCCGCCCGACGGCACGGGCACCGGCATGGCCGACCTGCTCGCATTCCTCGCCACCCCGGCTCCGTCCGGCAGACACGCAAACCGCGCGCGCCCCGGCCCGGGTGCATGACGCTCGCAGCTGCCGCATTCCCCTTTCACCGAAACCGCAACTGACCGACCAAGGAGATGAGACTCATGAGCACCCCGATCACGCTGCCGCAAGGCATGACGATCACCGGCGAAATCAAGCCGGGTTACGAAGCGATCCTGACGCCCGACGCGCTCGCACTCGTCGCAGCGCTGCACCGCGCGTTCGAACCGCGCCGCCAGGCGCTGCTGCAGGCGCGCGCCGAGCGCACGAAACGCCTCGACGCGGGCGAGCGCCCGGACTTCCTGGCCGATACCACGGCGATCCGCGAGGGCGACTGGAAGGTCGCGCCGCTGCCGGCCGACCTGCAATGTCGCCGGGTCGAGATCACGGGCCCCGTCGAGCGCAAGATGATCATCAACGCGCTGAACTCGGGCGCCGATTCGTACATGACGGACTTCGAGGATTCGAACGCACCGAGCTGGACGAACCAGATCGACGGCCAGATCAACCTGAAGGACGCGGTGCGCCGCACGATCTCGCTCGAGCAGAACGGCAAGTCGTACAAGCTCAACGACAAGGTCGCGACGCTGATCGTGCGTCCGCGCGGCTGGCATCTCGACGAGAAGCACGTGACGGTCGACGGCCAGCGCGTGTCCGGCGGCATCTTCGATTTCGCGCTGTTCCTGTTCCACAACGCGAAGGAGCTGATCGCGCGCGGCTCGGGCCCGTACTTCTACCTGCCGAAGATGGAAAGCCATCTCGAGGCGCGCCTGTGGAACGACATCTTCGTCGCCGCGCAGGAACAGGTCGGCATCCCGCGCGGCACGATCCGCGCGACCGTGCTGATCGAGACGATCCTCGCCGCGTTCGAGATGGACGAGATCCTGTACGAACTTCGCGAGCACAGCTCGGGCCTGAACGCCGGCCGCTGGGACTACATCTTCTCGGCGATCAAGAAGTTCAAGAACGACCGCGATTTCTGCCTCGCCGACCGTTCGAAGATCACGATGACCGTGCCGTTCATGCGCGCGTACGCGCTGCTGCTGCTGAAAACCTGCCACAAGCGCAACGCGCCGGCGATCGGCGGGATGAGTGCGCTGATCCCGATCAAGAACGATCCGGAAGCGAACGACAAGGCGATGGGCGGCGTGCGCTCGGACAAGCAGCGCGACGCGACCGACGGCTACGACGGCGGCTGGGTTGCGCACCCGGGCCTCGTGCCGATCGCGATGGAAGAGTTCGTCAAGGTGCTCGGCGACGCGCCGAACCAGATCGCGAAGCAGCGCGACGACGTGCAGGTCGCAGGCAAGAACCTGCTCGACTTCCAGCCTGAAGCGCCGATCACGGAAGCCGGCCTGCGCAACAACATCAACGTCGGCATCCACTACCTCGGCGCGTGGCTCGACGGCAACGGCTGCGTGCCGATCCACAACCTGATGGAAGACGCGGCCACCGCCGAGATTTCCCGTTCGCAGGTGTGGCAGTGGATCCGCTCGCCGAAGGGCGTGCTCGACGACGGCCGCAAGGTCACGGCCGACCTCGTGCGCGAATACGCAAAGGTCGAGCTCGACAACGTGAAGCGCTCGGTCGGCGGCAACACGCAGCCGTACGAGCGCGCCGCGGCGATCTTCGAGCAGATGTCGACGTCGGAAGGCTTCACCGAATTCCTGACGCTGCCGCTGTACGAGGAAATCTGATGAAGCGGTTCGCTGCGATCGGCGGCCGGCCAGGTGCCGTCGCCGGTCGCACGCGACGACCGCACGAAAAAAGCGCCCCGTGGGGCGCTTTCCTTTTGCGGCGAAACCGACTGCCGCGCGGACGCTCAGGCAGCTTCCCGCTCGCGCCGGTGCTGGACCCAGTCTCCCGACGCGATGCGCGGACGCCCGGCTGCCGCATGCGCGGCGACCGGGTAATACAGGCATGCGTACTGCCGGCCGCCGAGTTCGACGGTCACCTCTTCCGGCTTGAACAGCGTGTCGACGCCCGGATAAACGCGCTCGATCTCGTCGAGCACGGGAACGAGCTGCTCGTCGACCTCGTAGACGTCGCCCCAGACCAGCGACTTGCCGGCCGGCCCGGCGACCATCCCCGGATACGTACCGAAATCGTACAGCTCGCCCGGCAGCGCGACCGCGCCAAGCAGCGTCGGCGCGACGATCCCGTGTCGTGCGGCCGCATGGCCGATGTCGTTGGTCTCTCCGGCTCTCAGGGTGCCGTAGACGAATACGTAGCGCATCGTGGTTCTCCTCTTCGATTCGTATGTTGCGGTGTTCGCGCGCGATTCGTGCGAAATTGCGCACGCATCGATAGACCACCGGATCGGCCTGATGGTTCTGACCGGCAAACGCGCGGCCTCGGGCAGCCGCGCCGAATTCGCCCGGCCCCATACAAAGTTCATTTGAACGCGGCATGATCGCCCGAAAAACCGCCGCATGCGCTCGCGCGGCGCCTTCTAAAATAACGGCATCGCCGCCGCGCCGCCCGAACCGTCCATGAATCCTCCCGTTCAAGCCGACGTATCGACCCCATACGACGTCATCGACATCCCGCCCGAATTCGCGCCGACCGCCGTCCATCCAATGCGCGTGCGCGCGCGGCAGGTCGACGCCGGCCACCGCATCCCGCTGCACACGCATGCGTGGGCGCAGCTCGCGTACGCATCGCGCGGCGTGCTGCGCGTCGCGACGACCGGCACGACGTGGATGGTGCCGCCGTCCCGCGCGATCTGGGTGCCGCCGCGTGTGACGCACGAAGTCGTGATCGTCGAGGAAGCGTATTTGCGCACGCTGTATATCGACGAATCGATCGTGCCGGACGGGCTCGACGCGTGCCGCGTCGTCGAAGTGACGGGATTGCTGCGCGAACTGATCGTCGCACTCGATGCGCGCGACCTGAGCACCGCGCGCGAGCGCCTGCTGTGCGGGCTCGTGCTCGACGAGCTGAGCCATGCCGAGCCGTTGCCGCTTGCGGTGCCGATGCCTGACGAGAAACGGCTACGCATGCTGTGCGAATCCGTACTCGCGCAACCGGCGCATGCGGAATCGCTCGAACACTGGGCGAGCGAGGTCGGCGCGAGCACGCGCACGATTTCGCGGCTCTTCAAGCAGGAACTGGGCGTGAGCTTTTCGCAGTGGCGCCAGCAGGCGCTGCTGGCGCGGGCGATCCCGCTGCTGAATCAGGGGCGCCCGCTGTCGTATATCGCGCGCGAACTCGGCTACCAGAGTCAGAGCGCGTTCTCGGCGATGTTCCGCCGTGCATTCGGCGAAAGCCCGCGCGCGTTCATGCTGCGCGGCTACGAGCATCGCGGCGCGGAAGGCCGCATTGCGGACGACGAATCGCCGGACGACGACGCGATCGACGCCGTCCGCTGAGCGCTGCGCTCCGGATCGTCAGAACTTCAGACCGGCCGCACCATGTGGCGGATCGAGCCGAGTTGCGCGAGCCGCGGGCCGGCTACCTGGTAGCCCATGCGCTGGTAGAGACGCGCGGCGGGATTATCGACGAACACGCGCAACTGCAATTCGTGCAGCCCGCGCGCACGCGCCCAGCGGTGCGACATGTCGAGCATATAGGTGCCGGCGCCGTGCCCGCGATGGCCGGCCGCGATCTGGACGTCGCGGATATGCAGCGAATCGCCTTCCTCGGTCACGCGCAGCACGCCGATGCGCTCGCCGTCGGCCTCGAGGATGAAGTTCTCGGATTCGCGCCAGCTCGCATAGAACAGGTCGCTGCGCCACACGAGCCCATGGCGCTTGTAGTAGCCGCCCATGTTGCCGTGCGTCAGCGCTTCGGCAAACGGGAAATCGCCGGGCTCCGCGGGCCGGAGCTGATACAGGAGTCGCAGGTCGGTCGGATCGAGCATCGCGCAGGGGTCAAGAACGCATCCCGCCACGATAGCGCAGTCGCGTGCGGATGCAATCGCGAATTTCTCGTAGCGGCGCGGCGCCTGATTCCTGGATCAGAGTGCACGACGGACGCAACCGGAAACGCAAACGAAAATGCCCGCACAAGGCGGGCACTTTCGTTTGTTTGGCGGAGCGGACGGGACTCGCCTACATCCCGCAGGCCGCGGCTGCGCTTGCAAGCGCAGCCCTTCGAGTCCCGCCGGAAGCCGCGCAGGCGGCTTCCTCCGCTCCGCGGTCACGCGCCCGAGAACGGGCGCAACAACCGGACGCACAAACGAAAATGCCCGCACAAGGCGGGCACTTTCGTTTGTTTGGCGGAGCGGACGGGACTCGAACCCGCGACCCCCGGCGTGACAGGCCGGTATTCTAACCGACTGAACTACCGCTCC
>NZ_JBYSWZ010000020.1:0-161329 GCF_058781685.1 Burkholderia sp. FW306-1C-G01B | reverse complement strand
CCGCGCGGCCAGGGCGCCAGGACGATCGCGCGAACGATCGCGCCCATCGCGCGCCGCGTGGCCGCCACCGCCGGGCGGCACGTGCCCGGCGCGGCCGGCGGCGGGTGCCCGCACTGCGGCGTGCGGCACTTGCGCCTGCGCGGCCCGGTGACGATCACCATCACCGGCGCGCGTTGACGCCCCGCCATCGACGCACACGGAGCCGGCCATGGACCTGCACCGCTTTCTGCAAGCGAAAATCAGCGGGCTCTCCGCCCGCCTGTCGCGGCTGGCGCGGATCGACAACGCGTTCGTCGGCCTGCGCCCGCAGGACATGCGCTATGCGCCGTCGGCCCGTCATTTCGAAGCGGCGAACGCACGCCTTGCGGGGGTCGAGCGGCGCATCCGCGCACGCTTCGCCGGCTTGCGGGACTGGGAGCGGCGCGCGCCCCAGCGGGTGCTGATCGACATCGCGCTGGTCGAGCGCGAGCTCGACCGGGCCCGGCGCCTGTTCGGCATGTTCTACGAAGTCTTCGCACAGCGCGGGACCAGCTACGGTCCCGCGCTGGCGGCCCACGACGCGATCGCCGAGGATTGCTACCAGGCGATCCGCCAGGCGGCGCCGCGCATTTTCGACGGCCCGCTGCTGAAGCCGGTCTGCTACATGGAGCACGGCTACTCGCCCGCGACGATGCGGCGCGGCGTGCAGCTGTCGCGTCTGCTCGGCGAGCAGAATCCGTTCCCGCTCATTCGCATTCCGTGGGACCGGGACCAGCCGTGGCAATCGGTGTTCCTGCATGAAGTCGCGCATAACCTGCAGGCCGATCTCGGCATCTGGCAGGAAAACCGCCAGGCCGTGCTGAAACGCATCATGGGCAGCGCGCACAGTCCGTTCCTGGCCGGCATCTACGGCCGCTGGCACAAGGAGATCTTCGCGGACCTGGCGGCGATCCTGCTCGGCGGGCCGGCCGCGGCGTGGGGCATGGCCGACTTCCTCGCGCATCCGCAACCGCGGACCATGACCTACCGGCCGGGCGGCGCGCATCCGACGGCCTACCTGCGCATCTACCTGCTCGCGGAAATGCTGCGCCGCCTCGGGTTCGGCGCCGACGCGACGAAGCTGCTGCGCGTATGGCAGGGCCTGTATCGCGCGAACGCCGGCCATCGCATTCCGGCGCCGCTGATGGCGAGCGCGCCGCGGCTGATTCCCGAGGTGGTCGACGAAATCGCGTTCCAGACGCGCCGCAACCTGGCGCAGCGCGCGCTGGTCGACATCATCCCGTTCCGTCCCGACGACGAGGCGGCCATCCGCGACGGCGCCCGCCGGCTCGCCGCCGGGCGCGACCCGGAGCTGGCGCCGCGGCATCTCGTCAGCGCCGCGCATTACGCGCTGGAGGGCGGCGGCATCACGCCGCAGCGGCTGGCGCAATGCGTGATCGCGATGCTCACCGCCCATCTGCCGCCGCAGCATGCCGCGCCGCCGCGGCTGCGGCTGGCCGCCTGAATGCCGGGAAGCCGACGAAGCATCCACACTAGCCCAGCCTTTTCCAGCGAGGTACCGCCATGTCCATCCCCGCCAATCTTTCCTACACCGGCTGGCCGCAGTCCGACGGGACGAGCGCGCCGGCGACGGCGGGCGCGCAGCGCATCGCTTTCGACAATCTCATCCGGCGCGAATTGAAAGTGGGCGATCCCGCCGACCCGGCGCAGGTCGCCCGGGCGCTGCTGGACCGCTACCAGGGCGACCCGCGCGCGCGGGCGATCAGCGGCGAGGCCGACGGGCTGCCGTTCCTGAATACGCCGTCGCTGCCGGTCGGCGCGCCGGCCGCGCCGACCGCGACCAGTCTCGATCTCGACCAGGCCAGGAGCGACCTCGACCAGGATCTTGCCGAGCTGTTGAGCAGTAATCTCGCGAAGGACGTGCGCCCCGAGCTGGAAGGCTGGCAGCAGGCGATCAACGATCTGGTCGACGACGGCATCAACTCGGCGCTGCAGGGACTCGACGCGTACAGCCGCGACCGTGCGTTCGCGATGCGCCGCCAGCTCGGCGAGTACGCGCGTCTCGCACGGCTGATCGGCGCGCTGACGCCGGAGCTCAACGAGGACTACCGCAATCTCGCGCAGAGCCTGGACGAAGTCTGCGCGGTGCTGCTGGTGCTGATGGGCGAAGCGCTGGCCAACAACGGCTTCGCGGGCGGACGCTATCTGCTGCAGGTGCCGTTCTCCGAGCTGCAGGCGCGTCGCGACGCCGTGCTGGTGGCGTTGCGCAACCTGTCCGGCGGCGCGCAGCAGTCGCTCGACCAGAGCACGTGGCCGCGCGGCCTCGATGCCTATCGGCAGCTGTACAGTGTGCTCGAGAATCGCGGTCAGTTCGAACTCCGGTCGCTGCTGTCGGAGGTCGAACTGGCGCGGGCGATGGACGACCTCGTGCAGGCGGCCGGCGGCGGCTCGACGAGCGGCATGCGGCGCGTCGGCGCGACCGCGTGGGCGCCGCTCAACCGCTTCGAGCGCTTCGTGCAGATCACGCTGCATGCGGTGAGTCCGCAGTCGCCGGCCCTTGCCGCGTTCCAGGAGGCGCTGCAGCTGTTCATCGACGGTTTCAACCATTCCGGCGGATTCCGCCTGCTGCGCATTTCGCGGCCGACGGTGCTGCTGTACGGTCTCTACGGCTCGACCCAGTTGTCCGGGGCGGACAACCGCCTGATCGAGCTGGTCAACCGGCGCGGCCAGTTCGCGTCCACGATCGACTGCCTGACGCGCTGCATGTGCAGCGACGACGTGGTCAGGGCGCAGATCGTCCTCGACAGGATCCTGTTCGACATCGATCGCGCGATCGATCTTTACGCGATCGGGGAGAAGGATTTCGGGGATCCTGAATTGCGCGCGGCGGCATGCGGGCTGCTGATTTACGCCGCGAGGCACCCGGAGAGCTGGGCCCAATCAACTGCGGCGCTGACTTACCTCGGCTCGTTCAACGATAACGCCACGCGTGCGAAGCAAACGCTGCAGGTCGACCAGCAACTGGACGACCTGCAGGCGCTGCTGATTCCGCAGGGCGGCGGCGCCGACCGGTTTGCCGCCTACTGGGAGTCCGGCTCCGGCAACTGGTGGCAGCCTGGTACTGCGCCCGCGCCGTCGGTGCCGACAGGAGCGCGAGCGCGACTTCGTCATGAACTGGCGTTGCAAGTGCAGACCGACGAGAACTGGCGGCCGATCGTCGAGCAGATGGCGTCCGGCTGCATGCCGATCAGCCAGGTTTTCGGCGGCATGGAGGCACCCGTGGGGAATCCGCATTCAAGCCTGACGCCCGTGATTTCGGAAGAGTATGTCAATACCGCCGGCCTCGGCGTGCTCGCGACCTTCCAGCATGGCGGTCTGTGGCTCGTGGACCAGGGCGCGCACGTCGATCGGCTGAATCCGCCTGTTCCGCGCATCCCGCAGGATGTCGAGACCTCGTTTGCCGAAATCGCCCGCATCAATTCCGAGGTGCTGCAGCTGTACAAGAAGGAGTGATTGCAGGCGCTCGCCGCTGGCGGCGCCGGCGTTGCCGGTGCCGCCGGTCGACCGACAAGCGCGCAGCGCAACGTTGGGAACATCGAGCCGTCGTCGCAGCCGCGGCGTCCGCATGCGACACCCGTCACCCGTCCCGCGCATCGACTTCGCTCACAGGAGTAGGCCATGAACTTCCAGACCAACGAGACGATCCAGCGCCTGTGGGACACGTTCCTGCAGGAACAACTGGCGAGCTTGCCGCCCGATCAGCGGGAAGCCTTCTCCAACCAGTTCGAACAGCGCTTCGGCGAACTGCTGGGCAAGCCGAACGGCGGCGGCGATGCGGGGTTCTTCGACCTGCTGGGCCTCGGCCCCCAGGGCGAAGTGGGCTTCGACAAGATCGCCTATCCGCGCGTGCAGCCGGATTTCGACGACTCCATCGTGCCCAGCCAACTGCACGCCGCGGCCGAGCTGTACTACATCTACCAGCACGAACGGATGAAGATCTTCGAAGTGGTGGAGACGTTGCTGCGGCTGTTCCGGCTCGGCAAGATGCGCATCCAGCGGGGCCCCGGCGCGCGCGGCCTGTATCTGCTGGAGAAGTGGCAGCCGATCCGCTACAAGAAGAGCGACCGGATGATCGCGTATCGCCGCGCGTTCAACTACGGCAACGCGCAGGCGCCGGCCGGCGCGGTCGTCAACCGCAATTTCCATCGGCAGATGGTCGGCTTCGTGGTCGCCGTCGGCCAGTACTTCCGCGACCTGCTGATCGGCGAGGTGATTCGCGGCGGCCAGCTGATCGACCAGCGGCCGTTCGGCAGCGTCGGCACGATCCAGCGCATCGGCCTGGACTTGCGCTACGCGCTGGACCGCTCGACCTACGGCAACATCTTCGCGCTGGCGATGGAGACCGGGCATTACCTGATCCAGGTGCTCAAGCTGCTGGATTCGCCGGACATCAAGAAGGCGTTCGACGCGAACACCAAGTGGGACGTCGTCGAGATCGTGTCGAACCGCTATCTCGGCGGGGTCGCCGAACCATCGCAGCGCGCCAAGATGGCCGAGAGCGGTCGACGGATGCTGCAGTTCGTCGCGGACAACGATTTCAAGACCGCGATCGACCCGATCCTGTTCCAGAACGTCGTGCGTCCGATGGGCGCGCACGCCGAGGCCTGGCTCGCGGCCTACCGGATGACGCCGGAAGGGCGCGGCTTCCCCGGCGTGACCCCGGCGCTGAAGAGCGTGCTGGGCGTTCCGCAGGCGATCGGCGCCTGATGCGGTGCGCGGGTGAGCGGCCATGCGCGCGGACGACATGCTGATCTCGGTGCGGAGCCGCAAGCTCGCTTGCGTGCTCGATCCCGCGCTGGTGCTCGGCTCGCGCGTCGGTCTGGCGTTCGCGTTGCGGCTGTCGCGGGTGCTGGAGCCGTGGCTCACGCGCAGCTTCTGGCAGGTGATCGACGCGAGCGAGCTGCTGCTGCCCGGCCTGGCGGCCGGGGCGCCAAACGACGATATCGACGCGCCGTGGCCGCTCGCGGACGTGCTGCAGGCGTGGATCGCGCTGCGCGACGCGACCGACGCGAGCGCGTGGCCGTTGCGCTGGATCGGCGACAACCTCGCGGAATCGCAGCTGGATGGCGCCGCCGCTCCGGGCATCGTGATGCATTACGAAGCATTGGCCGAAGCGCTGGCCGCACGGTTGCGGCCCGACGAGGACCCGGTGTCCGGCATCTGGCCGTCGCGCTGGCGTCCCCGCGAGGCCAGCGTCGACGCGCTCGCGTTGTCGGTGGCGCTGGACGGCGCACTGGTGCTGACGGCGTCGGTCGCGCAGCGCGAGCCCTGGCCGGTGCAGGCGCTCGCGCGCCTTGGGCGTCCCGCGCGGCTGCTCGATCCGTTGCCGGCCGAGCAGTCCGCGTCGCTGTTCGCCGCCGAGCGCGCGTTGCTGCGCGACGCGCTGGCGGCGGCGGGGCTCGCGAGTCTGGCGCAGGAGCTCCCGCCGCTCGTTGCGCTGCACGTGAACGTCGTGCCGGCGATGGTCGCGGCGGCGGCGCATGTCCCGCCGCGCGCGGAAGAGGGGCTGGCGCCGGCGCACCGGATCGATGCCGCGAACCCGTGGGACGACGTGCGCGCATGGTGGTACTACCTGTAAGCGCCAACGCCGTGCCGCCTCGGGCCGGGATCGCCGCGCCGGCATGCCGGCGCGCGCAATCGGAGATTCATGATGAGCCGCAGCCTGTCGATGCAACCTGATGGCCGCAACGGGCCACGTGTCAATGCCGGCCAACTGGTCGCCACCGCGGTCGCCGGCCAGATCGCGCATTCGGTCGGCCAGGCGTCGGCGTATCGCATCGGCTACGACGGTGTCGCGCGGGTGCTGCCCGGCACCGGCGGCATCGCACTGAACAAGCGGATCGGCGATCTGTGCGTCGGCCTCGCCGGCGATCACGTGGAGCCCGGCGTCGCGCTGCATAACAACGGCCGCGAGGTGACCGGCCCGCGCGACGGCCCCAACAACGCGCTGATCACGTCCGCGTGCGTCGGCAATCTGGCCCGCGTGATCAGCGGGCCCTGCAGCGGCAAGGTCGGACTGGTCACCGGCAAGCACGGCGGCGTCAATCACGTGCTGGTGGACTTCCCGAGCGAGGTGCTGATGCAACTGCGGATCGGCGACCGCGTGCAGATCGTCGCGCACGGCCTGGGGCTGCGCCTGCCGGATTGCGCGCGCGTCGAGGTGCTGAACTGCGCGCCGCGCCTGCTGCGTCGGTGGGGCATCGTGGAGCGCGACGGACGCCTGCACGTGCCGGTCACGCACCTCGTGCCGGCGCGCCTGATGGGCTCGGGCCTCGGGAAGAACACCGCGTGGCGCGGCGACTACGACATCCAGCTTGCCGATCGGCTCACGCGCGAGCGCTATCGGCTGGGCAGCCTGCGTTTCGGCGACATGGTCGCGATTACCGACGCCGACACGCGACGCGGCCCGCTCTATCGCGCGGGCCGCGTGACCATCGGCGTCATCGTGCATGGCGACAGCACGGTCAGCGGCCACGGCCCCGGCGTGACGCCGCTGCTGACCGGTCCCGCCGACGTGCTGATACCGGTGCATGAGCCGCAGGCGAATCTCGCCGAGATCTTCGGCATTCGCCGTGCCGTGCCACCGCGGCAGCGGCCGACGCTGGCCGAGATCGATTGCCGGCGCCGCCGTGTGCTGCGCGAGCAGCCTGTGCGGCTGGCGTTCGACACCGCGGGCCGTTCCGTCGTCGAATGAAGCGCAGGCATTTGCGCGCCTTGCCGGGTCGCTAATCCCAGAAGCTGCGCACCGCGACCGCGACGATCACCGGCACCGAGAACACCAGTGGAATGGCGAAATACTGCGCTTCGCGGTCGACGATCCAGCTGTAGATCAGCCAGCTCGCGCCGATCGCGAACGTCACGAGGCCGACCAGGATGGCGGCGATATTCAGCGTCAGGTTCGACGGCCTGCGGCGCGCATGCTCGCGCGGGGTGGGTTTCATCGGAAGGATGCGGCTCGTGGCCTTGTTCATGCAAAGTCACAGCAAACCCCATTCGCATGGATCGCGCAAGGGCCGGCGCATCACGCGCGCGGCCTCGATCGCGCTGTTCGCGGGCAGGCAGGAGCCCATCGGTCTGCAGCGCAACAGGTGCCGATCCCGTCGGCGGCCGTGCCTCATCGAGATGGTTGTGCATGCAACCATGTCGCGCTATGCTCGTCAGCTCCCGGGAGACGGAATTCCATCATGAACGACATGAATTCAGGGTCGGTGCGCGCGGCGGTGGTCGGTGTCGGCGCGATCGGCGGATTGCTTGCGGCCGCACTGTCGCGGGCCGGCATGACCGTGAGCGCATATGCACGCGGCGCGACGCTCGACGCGCTGAACGCGCACGGCGTGCGCGTGATCGACGAGGCGGGCGTCACATCGTCGGTGCCGGTGCGCGCGAGCGACGATGCGGCCGCGCTCGGCGTGCAGGACTACGTGGTGATCGCGCTGAAGGCGCAGGCGCTGCCGGCGCTGGCCGCGCGCCTTGCGCCGCTGGTCGGGCCGGACACCGTGATCGTCGCGGCGATGAACGGGCTGCCGTGGTGGTTCACGCACGGGCTCGAAGGGCCGATCGACAACGTGCCGCTCGACGCGGTCGATCCGGCCGGCGCGGTGTCGGCGGCGCTGCCGCCCGCGCAGGCGATCGGCTGCGTCGTGCACCTGTCGTCGAGCACCGACGCGCCGGGCGTCGTGCGCCGCGGGCGCGGCAACCGGCTGATCGTCGGCGCACCCGGTCCGCGGCTCGACACGGCCGCCGCACGGTTTGCCGCGGCGCTCGCGGCGGGCGGGTTCGACGTCGAGTCGACGCCGGCGATCCGGACCGAGATCTGGGCGAAGCTGTGGGGCAACATGAACATGAATCCGCTGAGTGCGCTGACGGGATCGACGGCCGAGCAGTTGCTCGACGATCCGCTCACGCAGGATCTCGCGCTGCGGATGATGGAGGAGGCTGCCGCGATCGGCGCAAAGCTCGGCCTGTCGACAGGAATGAGCGGGCCCGAACGGATCGCGGTCACGCGCAAGCTCGGCGCGTTCAGGACGTCGATGCTGCAGGATTTCGAAGCGGGGCGTCCGCTCGAGATCGGGCCGATCCTCGGCGTGTTTCCTGAGCTCGGACGCAAGCTCGATGTGCCGACCCCGTATTGCGACGCGGTGCTCGGGCTGTTGCGCCAGCGCGCGGCGAACAGCGGGCTGTAGCGTCTGCGAGCCTGATGGATTCGCGGTCGCGGTCGCGGGCAACGCGGCGAAGCGCGATCCTTGGCGGGTGTCGCCGCATGATGCAAAACGGGCCGCCCGGTCGCTGGTTACGCGGCCCGGGCGGCCCGTCGAATTCGTCGGATCAATGCTGCCGGCAGGGCTCGATCGTCTGCCGATGCCGAGCCCGTCACGCGGCTCAGTCGTCCCGCTCGATTGCGTGCGCGACGACCTTGTCGAGCAGCCGCTCGAACGTCTGGCGTTCGCTGTCGGACAGGCACGCGAGCAACCCGTCGTTCCACTTGCGCACGATCGGCATGATCTTGCGATGCAGCGCGCGGCCGTCGGCGGTCAGCGCGATCAGCACGATCCGGCCATCCTCGTCGCTGGCGCTGCGCTCGAGCAGCCCCTGGCGCAGCAGCGCTTCGGCCGCGCGGCTCGCCTGGCTCTTGTCGAGATTGGTGTGGCGCGCGAGATCCATGATCGAGAACGGACCGAACGCGCCGACGGCGGCGATCACGCGTGCCTCGGGCAGCGAGATGTCGAGCTTGTGCCGGTACACCCCGCCGATCCCGCGGTCGGATCGCTTCGTGAGTGCATGGAGGCGATAGGTCAGAAACTGATCGAGCCCGGTTTGACGGCCTTTCATGTCGAATCCTGAAGAAAAAGGGCGGGCCCGATTGTTCCTGTATCGCGCGCTCGGGTCAACGGTCAGTGTGCGCCGTACTTCAGGCGTGTCAATTGCTCCGCTTCGTTCGCGAGCAGGTTCGCCGCGTCGCGGATCGCGACGTCGAGCGTGATCGGCCCGGGAGCCGGCGAGAAGCAGCCGGAAAAATGTTCGGACAGGCGCGGCAGCGCGGCCGGATCGACCGCGCCCGACAGCAGCGACGCGGGCACGCCTGCGGCCTGTGCGTGCCGGCACGCGATGAACGGCGCCTTGCCGTGCAGCGTCTGCACGTCGGAGCGGCCTTCGCCGGTGATCAGCCAGTCGGCGCCGGCGAGCGCCGCATCGAGCCCGACCTGCCGCGCGACCACTTCGGCGCCGGCTTCGAACTGCGCGCCGAGCATGTGCAGCGCGAAACCGAGGCCGCCCGCGGCGCCGGCGCCGGGCAGGTCGCGAGCGCGTCGGTCGAGCGCGGCTTCGAGCAGGTCGGCGAAATGGCCGAGCGCCGCGTCGAGGGTCGCAACCTGCGCGGACGTCACGCCTTTTTGCGGGCCGAATACGGCGGTCGCGCCGTGCGCGCCCGTCAGCGGGTTGTCGACGTCGGACATGCCGACGAATTCCGTTTCCTTCAGGCGCGGGTCGAGTCCCGACGCGTCGAGGCGCGCGATGTCGGCGAGCCGCGACGGCACGGGCTCGACCGGCTGGCCGGCCGCGTCGAAGCATTGCAGGCCGAGGCCCGCGAGCAGCCCGGCACCCGCATCGTTGGTGCTGCTGCCGCCGAGCGCGACGAAGAAGCGGCGCACGCCGTCGTCGAGTAGCGTACGGATCGCCTCGCCCATCCCGCGCGTGCTGCGCGCGTCGACCGGCACGCTCATGCCGACCGGGTCGGTAATGCCGACGATCTCGGCCGTCTCGACGATCGCGGTGCGCGCGTCGATCACACCGACCGCCGCGTCGCGTGCCGCGAGCGACGCGCCGGCCACCCGCAGCGAGCGCCGCGTGCCGCCGCCTGCCAGCATCGCGTCGAGCGTGCCTTCGCCGCCGTCGGCCATCGGGCAGCAGCGCACGACCGCGTCGGGGCGGGCGCGGCGGATGCCGGTGGCGATCGCGTCCGCGACCTGCTCGGCGGAAAGCGAGCCTTTGAACGAATCGGGCGCGATGACGACGACAGGCGCGGACGGGTGTTGCGGCATGGTGTCTCCGGAAGGCGTGATTGGTGTGAAGAATGGCAGGGGCCGCGACGGCGGCGCACCCTTAATCGGAGCTTACAGGATGGTGGGCCCGCGGTGGATACGGCGAACGGCATAGCGGCGATCCGCGTGCATTGCCGTGCAAGGGGCTGCCGACATGGCGCAGACGCATGCGCGTCGCGCCGAACTGGCGGTGCGAGGAAAATTGTTTGCTAGAATAGTCGATTCTTCCGGCCAAAGCCGTGCTCCGAGCCGCTTGCGCTAGCCATCCGGCGCGTGCAGGGATGGCGTGGCGCTCCGGCGCGGCGTGTGAACGTGACCCTCACTTCACGCCGCAGGCAGGCACGGCAAGGAAAACCCGATTCGCTCGAATAATTTTAGGACGATTGAAGCCATGGCTAACGTTGTTGAGAACCTCGGCAAGCTTGAACGCCGCGTGACGATTTCCCTGCCGAAAGACACCGTGCAGAAGGAAATCGACGCCCGTATCCAGAAACTCGCGAAGAACGTGCGCATGCCGGGTTTCCGCCCGGGCAAGGTGCCGCTGAAGATGGTCGCGCAGCAGTACGCGGGCCAGGTCGAGGCGGAAGTGCTGAGCGACAAGATCGGCCAGGAGTTCTTCACGATCAGCCGCGCGGAAAACCTGCGCGTCGCCGGCCAGCCGAGCTTCGAGCCGAAGCAGGAGCAAGCCGAAGATGCATACGCGTTCGACGCGACGTTCGAGGTCTACCCGGAAGTGAAGATCGGCGATCTGGCGACGGCTGAAGTCGAGCGCTCGACGACGTCGATCGGCGACGCCGAAATCGACCGCACGCTGGACATCCTGCGCAAGCAGCGCGTGCACTACCACGCACGCGGCGAAGCCGGCGAGCACGGCGACGGCGGTGCGGACACCGCAGCGAAGAACGGCGACCGCGTGACGGTCGACTTCGTCGGCAAGATCGACGACGTCGCGTTCCAGGGCGGCACGGCCGAAGATTTCCCGTTCGTGCTCGGCGAAGGCCGCATGCTGCCGGAATTCGAAACCGCGGCGCTGGGCCTGAAGGCCGGCGAATCGCGCACGTTCGACCTGAAGTTCCCGGACGACTACCACGGTGCCGACGTCGCGGGCAAGACCGCGCAATTCACGGTCACGATGAAGAAGATCGAGTGGCCGCACCTGCCGGAAATCGACGCCGAATTCGCGAAGTCGCTCGGCATCGAAGACGGCGATCTCACGAAGATGCGCGGCGAGATCAAGGAAAACCTCGAGCGCGAAGCGAAGCGCCGCACGCAGTCGATCGTCAAGAACCAGGTGATGGACGCGCTGCTGAAGATTTCCGAACTCGACGTGCCGAAGGCGCTGATCGAGCAGGACCAGCAACGTCTCGTCGAAATGGCTCGCCAGGATCTGGCGCAGCGCGGCGTGCCGAACGCGAAGGACGCACCGATCCCGGCCGAGATGTTCGCCGAGCAGGCCGAGCGTCGCGTGAAGCTGGGCCTGGTGCTGGCCGAGCTCGTGAAGTCGAACAGCCTCGAAGCGAAGCCGGAACAGATCCGCGCGGAAGTCGACGAGTTCGCGAAGAGCTACGAAGACCCGAAGGAAGTGGTCCGCTGGTATTATTCCAACCAGCAGCGCCTCGCCGAGATGGAAGCGTTCGTCGTTGAAAGCAACGTCGTCGACTTCGTGCTGGGCAAGGCAAAGGTGACGGACAAGGAAGTGAGCTTCGAGGCACTCGCGAGCGCATCGGCGCAAGCGTAAGTGTTGCTCTAGCGGCGTGCCGGCTGTCGGAGCGACGGCCTGCACGCCGTTTTTACGTCAAGCGCACGGTTGCCATTAATATGGCGATTGAGCGGGCGGCTTCCCTCCGTTCAATTTTCCATTCGAACAAGGTTCATTGAATGATCACTCGCGCTGAATTGCTGGACATGCTTGCTTCGAACGCGCCGCAGGGTTTCGAGGCGCAAGCACTGGGGCTGGTGCCGATCGTCGTCGAAACGAGCGGCCGCGGCGAGCGTTCGTACGATATCTATTCGCGTCTCCTGAAGGAGCGCCTGGTGTTCATGGTCGGCGAAGTGAACGACCAGACCGCCAACCTCGTGGTCGCGCAGTTGCTGTTCCTCGAAAGCGAGAATCCCGACAAGGACATCAGCCTGTACATCAACAGCCCGGGCGGGTCGGTGTCGGCCGGCATGGCGATCTACGACACGATGCAGTTCATCAAGCCGGACGTATCGACGCTGTGCATGGGCCTCGCGGCCAGCATGGGCGCGTTCCTGCTCGCGTCGGGCGCGAAGGGCAAGCGCTTCGCGCTGCCGAACTCGCGCGTGATGATCCACCAGCCGCTCGGCGGCGCACGCGGCCAGGCATCCGACATCGAGATCCAGGCGCGCGAAATCCTCTACCTGAAGGAGCGGCTGAACCAGTTGCTCGCGCAGCACACGGGCCAGGACGTCGAGCGCATCGCGCGCGACACCGACCGTGATAACTTCATGTCGAGCGAAGACGCGAAGGCGTACGGGTTGATCGACCAGGTGCTGCTGAAGCGCCCGTAAACTTTTAAGTGGGGTGCCGCCCCGATTCGCGCGGCGCCCCTGCTATGTTCCGCACGCCCCGAGCCTCTGCGGCAAGCGCATCCGGCCGGCTCCGGTCGCGCCCTAGGCGCGGCGTTCGGAGCATTCGGCGTATCATGTCACTTACCTGTCCGGAGGCTCTACATTCATGGCGGACAAAAAAGGTTCGAACAGCGAGAAGCTGTTGTATTGCTCGTTTTGCGGGAAAAGCCAGCATGAGGTGAAAAAACTCATCGCGGGCCCGTCGGTGTTCATCTGCGATGAATGTATCGACCTCTGCAACGAGATCATTCGCGACGAGGCGGCTGCCGCCGGCGTCGAGGCCAGCCTGTCCCGGTCGGATCTGCCGAGCCCGCAGGAAATTCGCGACATCCTCGATCAGTACGTGATCGGCCAGGAGCGCGCGAAGAAGATCCTCGCGGTGGCCGTGTACAACCACTACAAGCGCCTGAAGCATCTCGACAAGAAGGACGACGTCGAGCTGTCGAAGAGCAACATCCTGCTGATCGGCCCGACGGGCTCCGGCAAGACGCTGCTCGCGCAGACGCTCGCGCGGTTGCTCAACGTGCCGTTCGTGATCGCCGATGCGACGACGCTGACCGAAGCCGGCTACGTCGGCGAGGACGTCGAGAACATCATCCAGAAGCTGTTGCAGAACTGCAACTACGAGGTCGACAAGGCCCAGCGCGGGATCGTCTACATCGACGAAATCGACAAGATCAGCCGCAAGTCGGACAACCCGTCGATCACGCGCGACGTGTCGGGCGAGGGCGTCCAGCAGGCGCTGCTGAAGCTCGTCGAGGGCACGATGGCGTCGGTGCCGCCGCAGGGCGGCCGCAAGCACCCGAACCAGGATTTCATCCAGGTCGACACGACCAACATCCTGTTCATCTGCGGCGGCGCGTTCGACGGTCTCGAGAAGGTGATCACCGATCGCACCGAGAAAACCGGCATCGGCTTCGGCGCGACGGTCAAGAGCAAGCAGGAGCGCGACGCGGGCGAAGTGCTGCGCGAAACGGAACCGGAAGACCTGATCAAATTCGGTCTGATCCCCGAATTGATCGGCCGTCTGCCGGTGGTCGCGACGCTCGGCAAGCTCGATGAAGCCGCGCTGATGAAGATCCTGGTCGAGCCGAAGAACGCGCTCGTCAAGCAGTATCACAAGCTGTTCGCGATGGAGCGCGTCGAGCTGGAGATCCGGCCGGGCGCGCTGCAGGCAGTCGCCCGCAAGGCGATCCGCCGCAAGACCGGCGCGCGCGGTTTGCGTTCGATCATCGAACAGGCGTTGCTCGACGTAATGTACGAGCTGCCGACGATGAAAGGGGTCAGCAAGGTCATCATCGACGAGAACGTCATCGATGGGGACGGCAAGCCTTTGCTGATCTACGAGGACACGCCGAAGGTGGCGGGTTCGAACTGACCGGCTTGCCGACGATGTTCTGCGAAAAAGGCCGTTCATGAGACCGTGGGCGGCTTTTTTTCGTTTATCTTGTGGGTAACTCTGACTCGACACGCGGTGGTTACTTTCTTACCGAATATTTCCCGCACTTGAAGGCTTGCAATTCGTTGTGGCGGCCTCAATTACCGAACAATTGATTCCACTCATGGGGAAATGAAATGTCAGGCACCCAACTTCTCCCGCCGGAACGCATCACGCTCCCGCTGCTGCCGCTGCGGGATGTCGTCGTTTTCCCGCACATGGTGATTCCGCTCTTCGTGGGCCGGCCGAAATCGATCAAGGCCCTCGAAGCAGCGATGGAAGGCGGCAAGCACATCATGCTCGTCGCCCAGAAAACCGCGGCCAAGGACGAACCGACCGAAAAGGACATGTACGAGGTCGGTTGTATCGCCAACATCCTGCAGATGCTGAAGCTGCCGGACGGCACCGTGAAGGTGCTCGTCGAAGGCCTGCAGCGTGCGAAGGCACTGTCGATCGAAGAACAGGAGACGCAGTTCTCCTGCGACGTGATGCCGCTCGAGCCGGATCATGCCGACAGCGCCGAAACGGAAGCGCTGCGCCGCGCGATCGTGTCGCAGTTCGACCAGTACGTGAAGCTGAACAAGAAGATCCCGCCGGAGATCCTCACGTCGCTGTCGGGCATCGACGAAGCAGGTCGCCTCGCCGACATGATCGCCGAGCGCCTGCCGCTGAAGCTCGACCAGAAGCAGCACATCCTCGAGATGTTCCCGGTCATCGAGCGCCTCGAGCACCTGCTCGCGCAGCTCGAAGCCGAGATCGACATCCTGCAGGTCGAAAAGCGCATCCGCGGGCGCGTGAAGCGCCAGATGGAAAAGAGCCAGCGCGAGTACTACCTGAACGAGCAGGTCAAGGCGATCCAGAAGGAACTGGGCGAAGGCGAAGAGGGTGCCGATCTCGAGGAACTCGAGAAGCGCATCAACGCCGCGCGCATGCCGAAGGAAGCCAAGAAGAAGGCCGATGCCGAGCTGAAGAAGCTGAAGCTGATGTCGCCGATGTCGGCGGAAGCGACCGTCGTGCGCAACTACATCGACACGCTGATCGGCCTGCCGTGGCGCAAGAAGAGCAAGGTCAACAACGACCTGTCGAACGCCGAGCAGGTGCTCGACGAGGATCACTTCGGCCTCGAGAAGGTCAAGGAACGCATTCTCGAGTATCTCGCGGTGCAACAGCGCGTCGACAAGGTCAAGGCGCCGATCCTGTGCCTCGTCGGGCCCCCGGGCGTTGGCAAGACCTCGCTCGGCCAGTCGATCGCTCGTGCGACGAACCGCAAGTTCGTCCGGATGGCGCTCGGCGGCGTGCGTGACGAAGCCGAGATCCGCGGCCACCGCCGTACGTATATCGGTTCGATGCCGGGCAAGATCCTGCAGAGCCTGACGAAGGTCGGCGTGCGCAATCCGCTCTTCCTGCTCGACGAAGTCGACAAGATGGGCATGGATTTCCGCGGCGATCCGTCGTCGGCGCTGCTCGAAGTGCTTGATCCCGAACAGAACCATACGTTCGCCGACCACTACATCGAGGTCGACTTCGACCTGTCGGACGTGATGTTCGTCGCGACGTCGAACTCGCTGAACATCCCGCCGCCGCTGCTCGACCGGATGGAAGTGATCCGTCTGTCGGGTTACACGGAAGACGAGAAGGTCAGCATCGCGCAGCGTTACCTGCTGCCGAAGCAGAAGAAGAACAACGGGCTGAAGGAAGGCGAGGTCGACGTCACCGAGCAGGCGATCCGCGACATCATCCGCTACTACACGCGCGAAGCCGGTGTGCGTTCGCTCGAGCGGGAAGTGTCGAAGATCTGCCGCAAGGTCGTGAAGATGCTGCTGCTGAAGAAGGCATCGGGCGCGATCAAGGTCGATGGCGAGAACCTCGATACGTTCCTCGGCGTGCGCAAATACGACTTCGGCCTCGCGGCGAAGGAAAACCAGGTCGGCCAGGTGACGGGCCTCGCGTGGACGGAGGTCGGCGGCGACCTGCTGACGATCGAAGCCGCGGTGATGCCGGGCAAGGGCAACGTGATCCGCACGGGTTCGCTCGGCGACGTGATGAAGGAGTCGGTCGAGGCGGCGCGTTCGGTCGTGCGCTCGCGTTCGCGCCGTCTGGGCATCAAGGACGAAGCGTTCGAGAAGCAGGACATCCACATTCACGTGCCGGAAGGCGCGACGCCGAAGGACGGTCCGTCCGCCGGCGGTGCGATGACGACCGCGCTGGTGTCGGTGCTGACGGGTATCCCCGTGCGTGCCGATGTCGCGATGACGGGCGAAATCACGTTGCGTGGCGAAGTGCTGCCGATCGGCGGGCTGAAGGAAAAGCTGCTGGCCGCGCATCGCGGCGGCATCAAGCTCGTGCTGATTCCGGAAGAGAACGTGAAGGATCTCGCGGACATTCCGGACAACGTGAAGAACGCGATCGAGATCGTGCCGGTCCGCTGGATCGACAAGGTGCTGGAGCTCGCGCTCGAGCGTTCGCCGACTCCGCTGCCGCCGGAAGAAGAAGCGAAGGCAGCAGCGCCGGTCGGCGAGGCGGCGAAGGAGGCCGGCTCGACGGAAGTCGTCAAGCACTGAGACCCTGAACGCCGTCCTTTCTGACGGTTGTTCACGAAACCCGCGGTGTGTCCGCGGGTTTTTTTATGTGCACACGGAATCGCGAACGGGGGCGGCAGAAAAAAATTCGCGCCCGGGCTTGGCAAAATGATCGGGGATGAATTAAACTTGCGGGCTCGCTGGTTGTTGATGCGGAAACGCAGATCGCAGCCAGAACGAATCGGGAACGGGTGCTTAGCTCAGCTGGTAGAGCGGCGCCCTTACAAGGCGTAGGTCGGGGGTTCGAACCCCTCAGCACCCACCAGTTTCCTGATTCAGCCAGACCAAGGAGCGGTAGTTCAGTCGGTTAGAATACCGGCCTGTCACGCCGGGGGTCGCGGGTTCGAGTCCCGTCCGCTCCGCCAGAAAATGAAAAAGCCCGCCTTGTGCGGGCTTTTTCATTTGCGTTTCCGATTGCGCACGCTGGCGGGCGCGTGACTGCGGAGCAGAGCAAGCGCGCCTGCGCCGCTGCTTTTCTCCCGTCCCACCCCGTATGTTGTAATATCGGTCGTTTTGTCCAATTTTCCCGTCACGCATGCTCGATTTCTTCCGTAATCACCAGCGCCTGATGATGGCGCTCCTGCTCCTGATCGTGTTGCCGGGGCTGGGTTTCGTCGGGATCCAAGGCTTCCGCGGCTTCTTCGACGACAGTGCGAACGCCGCAGCAGTCAACGGGCACAAGATCACGCGGGTCGAATTCGACGGCGCGTTCCGCCAGCAGATCGACCAGGCGCGTCAGGCGCTCGGCGGGCAGTTCGACATCAAGATGTTCGATACGCCCGAGCATCGCAAGCAGGTGCTCGACGGCCTGATCCAGCAGCGCGTGCTGGCCGATGAAACGCAGCGTCTGCACCTGACCGCGTCCGACAATGCGGTGCGCGATGCGCTGATGAGCGACCCGATGATCGCGTCGCTGAAGAAGCCCGACGGTTCGATCGACGTCGAGCGTTACGCGCAACTGCTGTCGTTCCAGGGGATGACGCCCGAGCAGTATCAGGAGCGCGTGCGCTACAGCCTCGCACTGCAGCAGATTCCGGCCAGCATCGTGTCGAGCGCGTTCACGCCGAAGAGCCTCGCGCAACGCCTGTCCGAACTCGCCGCGCAGCAGCGCGACGTGCAGGCGCTCGTGCTGAAGACGAGCGACTACGCATCGAAGGTCCAGCCGACCGACGCGCAGCTCGCCGCGTACTACGACGCGCACAAGCAGGGCTTCGCGACGCCCGAGACCGCGACGATCCAGTACCTCGTCTATTCGCCGGCCGCGGCCGCTGCAAGCGCCCAGCCGACCGATGCGGACATCAAGAAGTTCTACGACGACAACCCGACGCACTTCCGCACCGAAGCGCAGGTTCGCGTGAGCCACATCTTCATCGCCGCGGCGAGCAGCGCAAGCGCGGCAGACAAGGCCGCAGCGAAGGCGAAGGCCGAGCAACTGCTCGCCGACGTGAAGGCGCATCCGGACCAGTTCGCGCAGATCGCGCAGAAGAGCTCGCAGGACGCGCCGTCGGCCGCGAAGGGCGGCGACCTCGGTTTCATCACGCGCGGCTCGACGGCGGGCGGCAAGGCGTTCGACGATGCCGCGTTCGCGCTCAAGCAGGGCGACGTGAGCGGCGTCGTGCAGTCGGATCTCGGCTTCCACGTGCTGAAGGCGACCGAAGTGAAGCCGGCGGCCGTCAAGCCGTTCGCGGAAGTGAAGGACCGGATCGCGATCGACCTGAAGCAGCAGTACGCTTCGAAGGCGTTCACGGACAACGCGGAAGGTTTCACGTCGACCGTCTACGAAAAGGCGAAGACGCTGCAGCCGGCCGCGGACAAGTACAAGCTGACGATCCAGACGGCCACCGTCATGCCGACGCCGAATCCGCAGCTGCCGCCGACGAGCCCGCTGAACAATCCGAAGTTCCTGGCCGCCGTGTTCGCGAACGACTCGGTGAAGAACCAGAACAACACGCAGGCGATCGACGTCGGCAACAACACGCTGATCTCGGCGCGCGTGACCGACTACAAGCCGGCTGCCGTGCCCGCGCTCGATGCGATCAAGGACGTCGTGCGCCAGAAGGTCGTCGCCGAGCAGGCCGCGGCACTCGCGCAGAAGGACGGTGCGGCGAAGCTGGCCGAGCTGCAGAAGTCGAAGTCGACCGACGGGTTCGCGGCAGCGCAGAAGGTGTCGCGCACGCAATCGCAGGGCCTGACGCCGGCCGCGCTGAGCGCCGTCTACAAGGTCGATGCGAAGACGCTGCCGGCTTACGTCGGCGTCGATCTCGGCGCGGACGGCTACGCGATCTACCGCGTGAACGCGGTGATCCCGGGTACGGCCGTCGATCCGCAGCAACTGGCGGCCGCGCAGCAGCAGATGGCGCAGGTCGACGCGCAGAGCGAAGGCGAAGCGTATCTCGCCGCGCTGCGCGATCGTTCGAAGGTGAAGCTGTACGGGACGACGACCAGCCAGTCGCAGGATGGCGCCAACTGAGTACCGTTTCGCACGCAACAATAAAAAGCCCCGCTTCGAGCGGGGCTTTTTGTTTTCCGGCGGGCGGTACGTCGTCAACCGCGCGGCTTGCCGAGCAGCGGCTTCAGTGCCGGCCACACGTTGTCGAGCAGAATGCCCTGCGCCTGCTGCGCGGGATGCATCTGGTCGGCCTGGAACATCTCGGGCTTGTTCTCGATGCCGGCCAGCAGGAACGGCACGAGCGGCACGCCGAGATCCTTCGACAGCCGCGTATAGACGGCGTGGAACTTCTGCGTGTAGTCGGGGCCGTAATTGGGCGGCACGTACATGCCGACCAGCACGACCTTCGCCTGTGCACGCCGTGCGCCGGCGATGATGTCGCGCAGGTTCTGCTCGGTCGTCGCGAGCGGCACGCCGCGCAGCGCATCGTTCGAACCGAGCTCGACGACGACGATCGAAGGCTTGAGCCGCTGCAGCACCGCAGGCAGCCGCGCGCGGCCGCCGCTCGTGGTGTCGCCGCTGACGCTGGCGTTCGCGACGCTATAATCGATTCGCTCGTTCGTGAGCCGCTGTCGCAGCAATGCAACCCAGCCCGTGTCGCGCGGCAGCCCGTATTCGGCCGACAGGCTGTCGCCGAGCACGACGATCACCGGCTGGCCCGATGTCGGGGCCGGCGCCGTCACGGCGCGTGCGGGCGCGGTTGCGGTCAGCAGGGTGCCCAGCAGCGCGGCGAGCGCCGCGCGTCTTTTCCAGCGAAATGTCGTGTCCATGTTCAAGATTACCGATCCGATCATCGAAGTCCATGACGTGTGCAAGCGGGTCGCCGACGCAACGGGCGAGCTGACGATCCTCGACGGCATCACGCTCGCCGTGCGGCCGGGCAGCAGCCTCGCGATCGTCGGTGCGTCGGGGTCGGGCAAGTCGACGCTGCTCGGCCTGCTTGCAGGGTTGGACAGCGCGACGAGCGGCACGGTTCGCCTGCTCGGCCGCGCGCTCGACCAGCTCGACGAGGACGAGCGCGCCGCGCTGCGCAACGGTGCCGTCGGGTTCGTGTTCCAGTCGTTCCAGTTGATGCCGCACCTGACGGCGCTCGAAAACGTGATGCTGCCGCTCGAGCTGCGGGGCGGCATCAGCGCGCGCGAGGCGGCCGACCGCGCACGGGCGCTGCTGGTGCAGGTCGGTCTCGGCGAACGCACCGCGCATTATCCGAAGCTGCTGTCGGGCGGCGAGCAGCAGCGCGTCGCGCTCGCGCGCGCGTTCGTCACGCGCCCGGCGATCCTGTTTGCCGACGAACCGACCGGCAGCCTCGATGCGGCGACGGGGCATGCGGTCATCGACCTGATGTTCGAACTGAACCGCACGCACGGCGCAACGCTCGTGCTCGTCACGCACGATGCCGAACTGGCGCGCCGCTGCGCGACGACGGTGACGCTCGATGCCGGGCACATCGTCGAGCCGCACGCAGCGCAGCGCGGCGCCTGAATTTTCCTGCCAGCCGCGCGGGGTGCAATGCGCGGCCGGCGTGCGCGTGACGCCGTCGCGTCAGCGCTTGAGCGCCGCGCGGGCGCGTTCGATCAGCGCCGTGGTCGACGAGTCGTGCTTCGCGGGATCGACCGACTCGGCCGACAGGTCGGCTTCGACGACCTTGCCGAGAATCTTGCCGAGCTCGACGCCCCACTGGTCGAACGGATTGATGTCCCACACCGTCGCCTGCACGAGCACCTTGTGCTCGTAAAGCGCGATCAGCGCGCCGAGCGTGCGCGGCGTCAGCGCATCGACGAGCAGCGTCGTCGTCGGGCGGTTGCCGGGGAACGTCAGGTGCGGCGCGAGCGCTTCCTTGCCGGGCCCCGCGACCTTGCGCGCTTCGTCGAGCGTGCGGCCGAGCATCAGCGCCTCGCTCTGCGCGAAGCAGTTCGCGAGCAGTTTCGGATGATGGCTCGCGAGCGGATGCTCGGGCGTCAGCACCGCGATGAAGTCGATCGGCACGATCGTCGGCCCCTGGTGCAGCATCTGGAAGAACGCATGCTGGCCGTTGGTGCCCGGCTCGCCCCACGTGACGGCCGACGTCGGGTAATCGACGAAGGTGCCGTCCAGGCGCGCGGATTTGCCGTTGCTCTCCATTTCGAGCTGCTGCAGGTACGACGGCAGGTAGTGCAGCGCTTCCGAATACGGCGCGACGAGATAGCTCTGCGAGCCGAAGAAATTCCGGTACCAGATGCCGATCAGGCCGAGTAGCACCGGCAGGTTGCGCTCGAGCGGCGCTTCGCGGAAATGGCGGTCCATGTCGTTCGCGCCGGCCAGCAGCTCGTCGAACTGCTCGGGGCCGATCGCGATCATGATCGACAGGCCGACCGCCGACCACAGCGAATAGCGGCCGCCGACCCAGTCCCACATTTCGAACACGTTGTCCGCGGCGATGCCGAACTTCACGACTTCGGCCGGGTTCGCCGACACGCCGACGAAGTGCTTCGCGAGCGCGTCCTCGGGGCAGCCGCGTGCGACGAACCAGTCGCGCAGCGAGCGTGCGTTCGTCATCGTCTCGAGCGTCGTGAAGGTCTTCGACACGATGATCGCGAGCGTTTCCTCGGGATCGACCTGTTCGAGCACGCGCGCGAGATCGGCGCCGTCGACGTTCGACACGAAGTGGGTCGAGATGTCGGGCGTCGCGACGTGGTGCAGCGCATGCACGACCATCTTCGGCCCGAGATCGGAGCCGCCGATGCCGATGTTGATCACGTGGCGGATGCGCTTGCCCGTGTAGCCCGTCCACGTGCCGCTGCGCACGGCGCGCGCGAACGTCGCCATCTTCGCGCGCTCGGCGCTCACCTGCGCGTGGAACGGCGCGTGCGGGTCGGTCGCGCGCAACGCGGTGTGCAGCGCGGCGCGGCCTTCGGTCGCGTTGACGATCTCGCCCGCGAACATCGCGTCGCGGCGCGTTTCGACGCCCGCGTCGCGCGCGAGCTGCACGAGCAGGCGCAGCGTTTCGTCGTTGATGCGGTTCTTCGAGAAGTCGGCCGCGAGACCGCCGCCCGGGATCGTGAAGCGTTCGGCGCGGGTCGGCGCGCGGTCGTTTTCCGGTGCGAACCAGTCGCGCAGCCGGGCGTGGCGGATCTGTTCGAAGTGGGATTGAAGGGCAGTCCAGGCGGGGAGCGAATTCAGCGTCATGGCGGTTCGAGTGAAGCGTGAATCGGGAGGAATGCCGCGCCGGCTCATCGGAATCGGCAGGCCGGCGGACGAGAGGGCCCGCCGTGCGGCGGGGCAGTCAGTATAGCGGCGTTATGCGTCGGCGCGCGGCGATGGATAAAAAAGGCGATTGATCAGCGTGCGCACCATCGGTGCGAGTTCGCCGGCCGTGAGCCCGGCCGGGCCGGTGCCGTGCGCGGTCAGCGTGTCGGCCGCGAGGCCGTGCAGGTAGACGCCCGCGAGCGCCGCCTCGTACGGTGTGACTCGCTGTGCGAGCAGCGCGCCGATCAGGCCGCCGAGCACGTCGCCGGTGCCGCCGGTGGCGAGCGCCGCGTTGCCGGTCGGGTTGATCGTCACGCGGCCGTCGGGTGCTGCAATCACCGTGCCCGAGCCTTTCAGCACGACGATGGCTGCATGGCGCGCGGCGAGCGCCTGCGCCGCCGCGACGCGGTCGCGCTGCACCGTCGCCGTGTCGCTGCCGAGCAGCCGCGCGGCCTCGAGCGGGTGCGGGGTCAGCACGCAGGGATTGCCGCGGGCGCCGCGCGCGGCAACGGCGGCCGCGAGGTCCGCGTGCGTCGCGACGAGGTTCAGCGCGTCCGCATCGAGCAGCGTCGCGGCGTCGCGGGCGAGCACGTCGCGCACGAGCGTTGCCGCGGCTTCGCGCGTGCCGAGGCCGCAGCCGGCCGCGATCGCGGTCATCGCGCCGAGGTCGAGGCTATCGGCCGGATGCAGCATCAGTTCGGGGAACGGCGGGTCGTACGGCGGCGCGCCGGCGCCGAGGAAGCCGACGTGCACCTTGCCGGCGCCCGCGAACAGCGCGGCGCGCGCGGCCAGGATCGGTGCGCCGCACATGCCGGTGTCGCCGCCGAGCACCGCGAGGCTGCCGAAGGTGCCCTTGTGGGACGCGAACGCGCGCGCGGGCAGCGCCGCGGCGAATCGCTCGGGCGTGTTCAGCACGATGGCCGGCGCGGCAGGCGGTGCGACGTCGAGCGACGCGACGTCGATCTCGCCGGCGAGGTCGCGGCCGTCGCCCGTGTAGAGGCCCGGCTTCGCGCCGATGAAGGTGAGCGTATGCGTGGCCGTGACGGCGACGCCTGCGCCGACGATCCGGCCCGTATCGCTGTCGAGCCCGCTCGGCACGTCGAGCGCGAGCACGCGGCCGCCGCGCCGTGCATGCGCGGCAATGCGCGCGGCCTGTTCGGCGAACGCGCCGTCGAGCGCGCGGCCGAGACCGATGCCGAACAGCCCGTCGACGACCCATGCGTAACCGTCCAGCGACGCGGGCGGCGTGGCCGACAGCGGGACGCCGGCCGCGCGCGCGAGGCCGAGCGCCCATTGCGCGTCGTCCGGCTTGACCGGCACCGGCATCCACGCCTGCGTCGCGATGCCGAGTTGCTGGAGCTGCGCGGCGGCGACCAACGCGTCGCCGCCGTTGTTGCCGGGGCCGACCGCGAACCATACGGGGCGGTCGTCGCCGGCGACGCGCTCGGACAGCCAGCGCGCGGCGGCGGCACCCGCACGGCCCATCAGTGTGTGCGGCGGCAGCGCCGCGGCCGCGTCGGCTTCGGCCGTGCGCAAGTCGGCGACGCGCAGCAGTGCGATCGGATCGGAATCGGGAAGCGGGCGGGTAGCGGTCATCGCGGGATCGTGGCGGCTGGCAAGGATGCCGCCACGGGACGGGCCCGCGGCGGTCAGGTCGTGAAGCGCCCGGCGCGCAGTGCGGCGAGCGTGTCGGCGGGCCAGTGCTGCACGTCGCCGCCGAGGTAGTCGGTCACCACTTTAGCAGACCCGCACGCGAGCCCCCAGCCGGTCGGGCCGTGCCCGAAATTGACAAACACGCGCGGATGCGGGGTCGGACCCACGACGGGAAGGCCGTCCGGCGACAGCAGTTGCGTGCCTTGCCACGACAGCGCAGCCGAGATCCTGGCGGCACCGGGCACCCAGTCGTGGACGGCCTGGCCGAGCAGCGCGAGCGCGGCCTCGGACAGCGGCTCGGCAAGCGGCTTCGCGGTGTCGGGCAGGCTCTGCAGCACGGCGGCGCCGCCGATGCGCAGCCGCTGGTGGGTGCGCGTGATCGAGATGCGCTTGATCGAATCGACGACGCTCAGGTGCGGCGCGTGCTCTTCGTACGCGACCGGCGCGGTGAGCGTGTGGACCCGCACCGGGTGCAGCGGCAGGCGCCAGCCGAGCCGTTCGAGCAGCGGCAGGCTGCCGGCGCCGGCGGCGACCACGATCGCGTCGGCGGAAATCACGTCGACCTCGTGCGCCTTCGCCGCGTTCCGCTGGCCGGACGGTACCAGTTCGATCGCGGCGCGGCCGGTATCGACGCGGATCGCAGCGACGTCCGCGCCGAAGCGGAACTGCACGCCGTGCTCGTCGAGCGTCTGCTTGACCAGTTTCGCGAACAGCGGGCAGTTTCCGGTGCGCTCGGTCTCGAGCAGCACGCCGCCGGCGAAGCCGGGCTCGGCCGGCACCGACGGTTCGAGCGCCGCGCATTCGTCGGCGCTCAGCATGCGGTACGGCTGGTCGAGCGTGCGCAGCAGGTCGAGCGCGGGCTGCATCGCTTCCCAGTCGCGCGGATCGCGCACGACGTGCAGGATGCCGGGCTTCTGTTCGAATTCGAGTTCGAGGCGCGCCTCGATGTCGGCGAGCGTGTCGCGCGACGCGTCGATCAGCGGGCGCAGCCGCGCGTACTGCGCGGCGAACGCATCGGGCTCGCGCAGCGCGCCGAGCTGCTTGACGAAGCGGCGCACGCCGCCGTTGAAGCCCGGCTTGTAGACGATGCCGCTGTCGCGCGGCTGGCGCTGGCGCATGAAGGTCGGACCGAACCAGACGTCGAGCGGGCTCGGCAGCAGCGCGCCGCCGTCGCCGTAGGTCGCTCCCTGCGCGACGGTCGCGTGGCGTTCGACCACGCACACGCGATGGCCGGCCGCGCGCAACTGGTAGGCGGTGGCGACGCCGCTGATTCCGCCGCCGATGACGATGACATCCATGGATTGCTTCGATGACGGGCGGCGCGCACGCCGCCCGGTGAGGATTCGCTGAGGGCCCGGGCCCGGTGAACCCGGAATGATAGCGCCAAAATCGCGGTAACCGGCGTCGCGCGAGCAGGTGCCATGCTGCCGCGCGGCGGCGCCGGCTGCCGTACCCGGGCGGGCCGGCCCGACGGGCGGCCATGCACGGCGCGCGCCGCGGCACCGTCGCGGTGCATGCGGGCGCCGATCGGCCGGTTTGGGGCGACTGACTTCCGGGTATAATTACGGCCTTCCTTTCGCTCCACGTCGCCACCTCGCGCGACTCATCGACGTCAGTCCAGCCCATGGCTCACTTCTCGTGTTTTCCCGGTGCTTCGGCCCTTTCCGATTTCCGTCAAACCCGTCTGCTCGACACGCTCAGGCAAATCGACGCCAACATCGTCGCGGTGCGCGGCCAGTTCCTGCACTTCGTCAATGCGGCCGAGCCGCTGTCGGCCGACGACAGCGCGCGCATCGACGCGCTGATGCACTACGGCGCGCCGTTCGAGCCGGCGGCCGAGAAGGGCGCGGCCGAGACCTTCGTCGTGCTGCCGCGCTTCGGCACGGTCTCGCCGTGGGCGAGCAAGGCGACCGACATCGCGCAGCACTGCGGCCTCACGCAGGTGCGCCGCATCGAGCGCGGCGTCGAATTCACGGTCACGCTGAAGTCGGGCCTGCTTGGCGGCAAGAAGGCGCTGTCCGACGACGCGCGTGCGGCCGTCGCCGCTGCGCTGCATGACCGGATGACCGAAAGCGTGGTCGCCGCGCGCGACGACGCGAAGCACCTGTTCGACGAACTGCCGGCCAAGCCGCTCGCGAGCGTCGACGTGCTGGGCGTCGGCCGCGGCGCGCTCGAGCGCGCGAACGTCGAGCTGGGCCTCGCGCTCGCCGACGACGAGATCGATTACCTGGTCGACGCATTCCGCAAGCTCGAACGCAATCCGACCGACGTCGAACTGATGATGTTCGCGCAGGCGAACAGCGAGCACTGCCGCCACAAGATCTTCAACGCGCAGTGGACGATCGACGGGCAAGCGCAGGACATGTCGCTGTTCGCGATGATCCGCAACACCGAGAAGCTGAATCCGCAGGGCACGATCGTCGCGTATTCCGACAACTCGTCGATCATGATGGGCGCCGAGGCCGAGCGCTGGTTCCCGCGCAACGCGGGCGCGGCCGGCGAGCCCGGCGAGCGCTATGGCCGCCACACCGAGCTCACGCACACGCTGATGAAGGTCGAGACGCACAACCATCCGACGGCGATCTCGCCGTTCCCGGGTGCGGCGACCGGCGCGGGCGGCGAGATCCGCGACGAAGGCGCGACGGGCCGCGGCGCGCGTCCGAAGGCCGGGCTCACGGGCTTCACCGTGTCGAACCTCGACCTGCCCGATGCACGCCAGTCGTGGGAAAACGCGCGCGATGCGGCGCAGCCGGTCGGCGAGCGCAACCCGAACGATGCGCACGGCCCGTATGGCCGCCCGGACCGCATCGCGTCGCCGCTGCAGATCATGATCGACGGCCCGCTCGGCGGCGCCGCGTTCAACAACGAATTCGGCCGCCCGAACCTCGGCGGCTACTTCCGCGTGTACGAGCAGAACGTCGGCGGCCAGGTGCGCGGCTATCACAAGCCGATCATGATCGCGGGCGGCCTCGGCAACATCGCGGATCAACACACGCACAAGCACGACGTGCCGGCCGGCTCGCTGCTGATCCAGATCGGCGGCCCCGGCATGCGGATCGGCATGGGCGGCGGCGCCGCGAGCTCGATGGCGACCGGCGCGAACACGGCCGAGCTCGATTTCGACTCGGTGCAGCGCGGCAATCCCGAAATCGAGCGTCGCGCGCAGGAAGTGATCAACGGCTGCTGGCAGCTCGGCGCGGAAAACCCGATCCTGAGCATCCACGACGTCGGCGCGGGCGGCCTGTCGAACGCGTTCCCCGAGATCGTCGACGGCGCGGGCAAGGGCGCGCGCTTCGAACTGCGCAAGGTCGCGCTCGAGGAATCGGGCCTGTCGCCGCGCGAGATCTGGTCGAACGAGGCGCAGGAGCGCTACGTGCTCGCGATCGCGCCGGCCGACCTGCCGCGCTTCGAGGCGATCTGCGCGCGTGAGCGCTGCCCGTTCGCGGTGGTCGGTGTTGCAACCGACGAGCGCCAGCTGCAGCTCGTCGATGCCGAAGCGACGGGTGCCGACGAATATCCGGTCGACATGCCGATGGAAGTGCTGCTCGGCAAGCCGCCGCGCATGCACCGCGACGTCACGCGCGTGGCGACCGAGCGCGCGCCGGTCGACGTGACGGGCATCGCGCTGTCGGAAGTCGCGGTCGACGTGCTGAAGCACCCGACGGTCGGCAGCAAGTCGTTCCTGATCACGATCGGCGACCGGTCGGTCGGCGGCACGTCGGTGCGCGACCAGATGGTCGGCCCGTGGCAGGTGCCGGTGGCCGACTGCGCGGTCACGGCGCTCGACTATGCAGGCTTCAAGGGCGAGGCGATGACGATGGCCGAGCGCACGCCGCTCGCGGTGATCGACGCGCCGGCATCGGGCCGCATGGCCGTCGGCGAAGCGATCACGAACATCGCGAGCGCGCCGATCGCGTCGCTCGACAAGCTGAAGCTGTCGGCGAACTGGATGGCCGCGTGCGGCACGGCCGGCGAGGACGCCGCGCTGTTCGACACGGTCAAGGCGATCGGCATGGAGCTGTGCCCGGCGCTCGGGATCGGCATCCCGGTCGGCAAGGACTCGCTGTCGATGAAGACGAAGTGGGACGAGCAGGGCGTCGCGAAGGAAGTGGTCGCGCCGGTGTCGCTGATCATCTCCGCGTTCGCGCCGGTCGAGGACGTGCGGCTCCACCTGACGCCGCAACTGCGCCGCGTCGCCGACGCGGGCGACAGCGTGCTGATCGCGATCGATCTCGGCCGCGGCAAGAACCGGATGGGCGGCAGCATCTTCGCGCAGGTCACGCAGCAGGTCGGCGACACGACGCCGGACGTCGACGATGCGGAAGACCTGAAGCGCTTCTTCAACGCGATCCAGTCGCTCAATGCGCAGGGCAAGCTGCTTGCGTACCACGACCGCTCGGACGGCGGCCTGTGGGCGACGGTGTGCGAAATGGCGTTCGCGGGCCACGCGGGCGTGTCGCTGAACGTCGACATGCTGACGCTCGACCCGCATCACGAATCCGACTACGGCGACGCGAAGGACTGGGCGAAGCAGACGAGCGGCCGCCGCGACGATCGCACGCTGCGCGCGCTGTTCTCCGAGGAGCTCGGCGCCGTCGTGCAGGTGCGCACGGCCGACCGCGACGCGGTGCTCGGCGCGCTGCGCGAGTTCGGCCTGTCGACGTGCTCGCACGTGATCGGCTCGGTCAACGATCGCGACGTGATCGAGGTGTACCGCGACGCGAAGAAGATCTTCGATGCGCCGCGCACCGAACTCCACCGTGCATGGGGCGAAGTGAGCTGGCGCATCGCGCGCCTGCGCGACAACCCCGCGTGCGCGGATGCCGAATACGACGCGCTGCTCGACGCGGCCGATCCGGGCATCTCGCCGGTGCTGAGCTTCGATCCGGCCGACGACATCGCCGCGCCGTTCATCGCGACCGGCGCGCGGCCGCGCGTCGCGATCCTGCGCGAGCAGGGCGTGAACTCGCATCTGGAAACGGCCTACGCGTTCGACCGCGCGGGCTTCGACGCGCACGACGTGCACATGAGCGACCTGCTCGCCGGCCGCGCGACGCTGGCCGATTTCGCGGGTGCGGTCGCGTGCGGCGGCTTCTCGTATGGCGACGTGCTCGGTGCGGGCGAAGGCTGGGCGAAGACGATCCGTTTCAACGCGAACCTGGCCGACATGTTCTCGGCGTTCTTCGCGCGTCCCGACACGTTCGCGCTCGGCATCTGCAACGGCTGCCAGATGCTGTCGAGCCTCGCGTCGATGATTCCGGGCGCGCAAGCGTGGCCGAAGTTCACGCGCAACAAGTCCGAGCAGTTCGAGGCGCGCTTCTCGTTCGTCGAAGTGGAGAAGTCGCCGTCGATCTTCTTCACGGGGATGGAAGGCTCGCGGATTCCGGTCGCGGTCGCGCACGGCGAAGGTTATGCGGATTTCTCGCAGCAGGGCGACATCGACCGCGTTGCAGTCGCGATGCGTTACGTCGACCACCGCGGCGAAGCGACCGAGCGCTATCCGTTCAACCCGAACGGCTCGCCGGCCGGCATCACGTCGGTGACGACGGCCGACGGCCGCTTCTCGGTGCTGATGCCGCACATGGAGCGCGTGCACCGGACGGTCGCGATGAGCTGGCACCCGGAAGGCTGGGGTGAAGCGAGCCCGTGGATGCGCGTGTTCCGCAACGCGCGCCGCTGGATCGGCTGATCCGGATGAGGTTCGACCCGAACGCGCCGGTCGAGATCGTCACGCTGCGCGACGAGCGTGCGAGCGAGGCCGACGCGATCGGCCGCGTGATCGTCGCGGCGTTCGCGGGCGAACCGCAGGGCGGGCAGTTCGAGCGGCGAATCGTCGACGCGCTGCGCGCGGACGGTGCGCTGAGCGTGTCGCTCGTCGCGGAGCGCGACGGCTGCATCATCGGCCACGTCGCGTTCTCGCCGGTCGCGATCGGCGGCGAGCCGGCGGATCGACAGCAGTGGTACGGGCTTGCGCCGCTCGCGGTGCTGCCCGACTGCCAGCGGCAGAGCATCGGCGCCGGGCTCGTGCGCGCGGGGCTCGACGCGTTGCGCCGGCTCGGCGCGCGCGGCTGCGTCGTGCTCGGCGATCCCGCGTACTACGCGCGCTTCGGGTTCGAGCCGTCCGGCGACATCGTGTTTCCGGACGTACCGCGCGAGTATTTCCTCGCGTTGCCGTTCGACGCAGCGGCGCCGCTGCCGTCGGGCGAAGTGCGCTATCACGACGCGTTCCATCCCGCGTAGCGAACGCTGCGGCGCGGGTGATGTTCGGCACAGAAAATGCCGCTCCTTGGAGCGGCATTTTTATTGCGCGTCGACCGGCTGCCGAAACCTCACGATGCGTGCGATTCCGCGCGCCACATGAAAAAGCCGCTCCGAAGAGCGGCTTTCCGATGCACGGAGACGGGCGCCTGCGTTACTGGATCTTTGCCTGCTGGCGCAGGCCTTCCTCGAACGCCTGCAGCTTCTGCTGCACGAGCTGTTGCGCGATCTGCGCCTTCACCTGGTCGAACGGCGGCGGCGCGATGTCGCGGATGTCGTCGACGCGGATGATGTGCCAGCCGAACTGCGTCTTCACCGGCGCGTCGGTCATCTGGCCTTTCTGCAGCTTCTGCGCGGCCGCCGAGAATTCCGGCACGTACGCCTTCGGGTCGGACCAGTCGAGATCGCCGCCGTTCTTGCCCGAACCCGGATCCTTCGAGTATTGCTTCGCGAGATCCTCGAACTTCGCGCCGGCCTTGATCTTCGCGATCAGGTCCTTGGCCTGCTGCTCGCTGTCGACGAGGATGTGGTGCAGGTGATATTCGCGGTTGCCGCCGGCGCCCTTGACGAGTTCGTCGTAGCGCGCCTTCACTTCGGCGTCGGTCGGCTGGTTCTTCTTCAGGAAGCTCTCGATCATCGAACGCAGCACGACGGTCTGCTGCGCGACGGCGACCTGCGCCTTCACGTCCGGACGGTTCGGGATGCCTTCGCGGATCGCTTCCTGCATCAGGATTTCGCGGTTCACGAGTTCCTGGCGCACGGCCTGCTGCAGTTGCGGGCTGTCGGTCTGGCCTTGCTGGACGAGCTGGGCAACCATCGCGTCCGCGCGCGACTTCGGAATCGGCGTGCCGTTGACGACGGCGATGTTCTGGGCAAATGCCGGTGCCGCTGCGAATGCAGCCGCCGCGACCCACAGGCGGGGGGATTTCAGGATCATCGGGAATTCCTAATGAGACTAGATTGAAGATTCGTTGAATTCTTCGGGCGTGTAAGCCACGATCGCGAGCGCGTGAATGCCGCGCTGCATCGCATCAGCGAGCGCATCATACACCAGCCGGTGCCGTGCGACGCGCGGCTTGCCCGCGAATGCGGCCGACACGATCGTGACCGTGTAGTGGCCGCCCGAGGCCGCGCCGGCGTGGCCCGCGTGCTGTGCGCTGTCGTCGCGCACGGCGAGCGACACGGGTGCGAGCGATGCGGTGAGGCGTGCCTCGATCAGTGCGATGCGTTCGTCGGGCGACGCGTGGAGAAAGGCGTCCGTCATGTCATTCGTCCTTCAGGTATTTCGTGAGCCACAGGCTCTGCAGGATGATGAACACGACCATCGCGCCCGTCGTGCCGAACAGCTTGAAGTTCACCCATTGCGATTCGGTGAAATTGTGCACCACGTACAGGTTCGCGACGCCGAGCACCGCGAAGAACAGCGCCCACGCGACGTTCAGCTTGTCCCACACGGGGTGCGGCAGCGTGAGCTGCTTGCCCATCATCTTCTCGATCAGGTTGTTGCCGAACGCATAGCGCGCGGCAAGCAGCCCGACCGCAAACAGCCAGTACAGCACAGTCGGTTTCCATTGAATGAATTTCTCGTCATGCAGGACGAGGGTGGCGCCGCCGAAGACGACGATCACGCCGAGGCTGATCCACAGCATCGTGTCGACCTTCCGGTGCCGGAAGGCGACCCACGCGACCTGGGCCAGCGTCGCGACGATCGCGACGGCGGTGGCGGTGAAGATGCCCCAGACCTTGAAGGCGACAAAAAACAGGATGATCGGAAACAGATCGAACAGGAATTTCATGGCGCTCGCAGCTGCGTGAAACGCCGCGTGCGCGGCCTTTCACCGTTGTAGGGACCCGCCAGGCACCGCCGTCGCGGATCGGGGCGGCCAGCCCGAGAGCAGGCCGCCCGGCGAAGGTCGCCCCCAAAGGGCCGTCTCGCCGATCCGCCCGGCGCCGCTCATTCGTTTTCGGGTCGGGACTCGAAGTTTAACGCAGCCGAATTGATGCAGTACCGCAAACCGGTCTTGTCGCGCGGGCCGTCCTCGAAGACGTGGCCGAGATGCGCGCCGCAATGGTTGCAGCGGACCTCGACGCGCACCATGCCGTGCGAGTAGTCGACCTTCTCGTCGATCACCTCGCCGTTGAGCGGCTTGAAGTAGCTGGGCCAGCCGCAGCCCGAATGGAACTTGGAACCGGACTCGAACAGCGGCGTGCTGCAGACGACGCATTTGTAGATGCCGGCGTCTTCGGTGTCGGTGTATTCGCCGGTGAAGGCGCGCTCGGTCGCCGCATGCTGCGTGACCTCGTACTGCATCGGCGTGAGCCGGCGGCGCAGCTCGGCGTCGTCCTTCTCGTACGGGAAGGTCTTGTCGTCGGAATCGTGGGACATGTGGGGTTCTCCTGATCGGTCGTTCGATACGCGCGGGTTGGGGGCTTCAGGACGAGCAGCTCACTTCGAGCGACCCGGCCCAGTCGGGCGGCAACGCCGCGTACGCGTCATGCTCCGGTTGTTCGTCGAACGGCCGGCGCAGGATCTGCGCGAGCCGCTCGATCTCCGAAAAATCCTTTTCCTTCGCGCGCCGGATCGCGACTTCGGCCAGATGGTTGCGCAATACGTATTTCGGGTTCACGCGGTTCATCGCGGCCGCACGTGCCGCATCGTCACGCGTTTCCTCGGACAGCCGCGCGCGGTAGAGGTTCGCCCAGGCGTCGAACGCGTCTCGGTCGATGAACAGGTCGCGCACGGGCGCGTCGCGGCTCGCGTCGTGCTTCGACAGTTGCGCGAGGCGGCGGAACGTCAGCGTGAAATCAGCATGGCTCGCATGCATCGTCTCGAGCAGCTTGTTCGCGAGTTCGGCATCGTTCTCGCGTTCGAGCTCGAGGCCGAGCTTCGCGCGCATCGCGCGTTCGAGCGCCGGGCCGAAGCGTTCTGGAAATTTCGCGAGCACGGCCTGCGCGTCGTCCACCGCGCGCTCGGCGCGCGCATCGTCATCGGCGATGCCGTGCTGCAGCCCGATCAGCGGCAGCAGCGCCTGCGCAAGGCAATAGCAGTTCCAGTGCGCGATGCGCGGCTGCATCCGGTATGCGTAGCGGCCGCTGTTATCGGAGTGGTTGCAGATATGGTTCGCGTCGAACGCGTCGACGAAGCCGAACGGGCCGTAGTCGATCGTCACGCCGAGGATCGACATGTTGTCCGTGTTCATCACGCCGTGGCAGAAGCCGACGGCCTGCCACTGCGCGACGAGGTCGGCCGTGCGCAGTGTCGCGGCTTCGAGCAGCGCGAGGTACGGATCGTCCGCGTTTCGGCAATCCGGATAGAAGCGGTCGATCACGTGATCGGCGAGCTGGCGCAGCAGGTCGGGGCGATCGTTCGAGAAGAAGTGCTCGAAGTGGCCGAAGCGCACGAAGCTTTCCGACACGCGCGTGACGACGGCCGACGTCTCGATCTCCTCGCGGACCACCGGCTGGTCGGAGCCGATCACCGTCAGCGCGCGCGTGGTCGGGATGCCGAGGTGATGCATCGCTTCCGAGCACAGGAATTCGCGGATCGACGAGCGCAGCACCGCGCGGCCGTCGCCCATTCGCGAGTACGGCGTGCGGCCGCTGCCTTTCAGTTGCAGCTCGTAGCGGCGGCCATCGGTGCCGGTGCGCTCGCCGATCGTCAGCGCGCGGCCGTCGCCGAGCTGGCCGGCCCACACGCCGAACTGGTGGCCGGAATACACCGATGCGTACGGCATCGCGGTTGCGGGCCAGTCGCGTGTCGGGTTGCCGGCGAACAGTTCGGCAAAGCCGGGCTGCGCGGCGAGCGACGCAGGCAGGTCGAGCAGTTGCGCGACTTCGTCGGAAAAGCCGACGACGTACGGCGCGGCAAGCGGCGCGGCCGGCAGCCGCGTATGAAACGCGTCGCCGAGCTGGACGAACGCGCCTTCGGCGGGTGCGCCGAGCGTGGCGGCGAGGTCGGGCAAGGTGTCAGCCGGATCGGCTGCGCTTCGGGAAAACGACATGTTGAGCGCCTCTGGGTAAGCCGATATTGTAAGGCGGCGCCGCGCCGCCCGCATGGCGGCCCGCGCACCGTGCGCCGCGCCCGTCCGGGCCGCTGACGGGCGCGCGCCGGTTCGAGGCTGGTCACCGATTCGCGTCCTTCCGGGAGAACAAGACGATGGGTAAGCCGTTGCTGGGCCAGATGATGGACATGCCGTTGCTGGTGTCCTCGCTGATCGCGCATGCCGCGCGTCACGCGGGCGACACCGAGATCGTGTCGAAGCGCATCGAGGGCGATGCGCATCGCTACACGTACCGCGATTGCGAACGCCGCGCGAAGCAGCTCGCGCAGGCGCTCGCACGGCTCGGCGTCGAAACCGGCGACCGCGTCGGCACGCTGGCGTGGAACGGCTACCGGCATCTGGAGGCGTATTACGGGATCGGCGGGATGGGTGCCGTATGCCACACGATCAATCCGCGCCTCTTCCCCGAGCAGATCGCGTACATCGTCAATCACGCGGAAGACCGCTACGTCCTGTTCGACATCAATTTCGCGCCGCTCGTCGACGCGATCGCGCCGCACTGTCCGCACGTGAAGGGCTGGGTCGCGATGACGGACGCCGCGCACCTGCCGTCCTGCGCGACGCCGTTGCTCTGCTACGAAACGCTCGTCGAAGCGGAGGACGGCCGCTTCGACTGGCCGCGCCTCGACGAGCAGCAGGCGTCGGGGCTCTGCTACACGTCGGGCACGACCGGCAATCCGAAAGGCGTGCTGTATTCGCACCGCTCGACGGTGCTGCACGCGTACGGTGCCGCGCTGCCCGACGCGATGAACCTGTCCGCGATGGATGCGGTGCTGCCCGTCGTGCCGATGTTTCACGTCAATGCGTGGGGGCTGCCGTACGCGGTGCCGCTCACCGGCGGCAAGCTGGTGCTGCCCGGCAAGGATCTCGACGGGAAATCGCTGTACGAGCTGATGGAGGCCGAGCGCGTGACGTTCTCCGCGGGCGTGCCGACCGTGTGGCTCGGCCTGCTGAACTACATGCGCGAAGCCGGCGTGCGCTTCTCGACGCTGAACCGCACGGTGATAGGCGGCTCCGCGTGCCCGCCCGCGATGCTGCGCACGTTCGAGGACGAATACGGCGTGCGCGTGATTCATGCGTGGGGGATGACCGAACTGTCGCCGCTCGGCACGCTCGCGAAGCTCAACTGGGCGCAGTCGCAGCGTCCGCTCGACGCGCAGCGCCGGCTGCTCGAGAAGCAGGGGCGCGTGATCTGCGGCGTCGACATGCGCATCGTCGGCGAGGACGGCCATGAATTGCCGTGGGACGGCGTCGCGTTCGGCGAACTGCAGGTGCGCGGGCCGTGGGTGATTGATCACTACTTCCGCGGCGATGCGTCGCCGCTGTCGGACGGCTGGTTTCCGACCGGCGACGTCGCGACGATCGACCCCGACGGCTTCCTGCAGATCACCGACCGCAGCAAGGACGTGATCAAGTCGGGCGGCGAGTGGATCAGCTCGATCGACATCGAGAACGTCGCGATCGCGCACCCGGGCGTGGCCGAAGCCGCGTGCATCGCATGCGCGCACCCGAAATGGACCGAGCGTCCGCTGCTCGTCGTGGTGCCCCGCGAAGGCGCGAACCTGAGCCGCGACGCGCTGCTCGCGTTCTATGAGGGCAAGGTCGCGAAATGGTGGATCCCCGACGACGTCGTGTTCGTCGAATCGTTGCCGCACACCGCGACCGGCAAGCTGCAGAAGCTGAAGCTGCGCGAGACGTTCCGCGATTACGTGTTGCCGACGGCGGTGTGCGAGCCATAAGGAGCCGCAAGGCGCCATAAGGCCAGGCAAGCGCGGGCCGGCGACGGCCCGCGATCCGGTCGCCCGATCCGTCCCCCGGTCGGGATACAAATTCAAATTGAACGACCGTGCTTTTTCGTTGTATGCTGCCTCCGTTCGATCCGGACATGCGGCCGTTCGACCGCGCACAATGAAGCGCAGCCACCCCGGCGCGCGATGCATGGAGGCAGGCAGATGGCAGTGGATTACTCGACTCGCGACGGCGTGGCCGTCCTCACGCTCAACAATCCGCCCGTCAACGGGCTCGGCCTGTCGACCCGGCAGGGCGTCATGGACGCGCTCGATCGCGCCGCGCAGGACCCGTCGGTCACGGCCATCGTGCTGACCGGCGCGGGCCGCGCGTTCTCGGGCGGCGCCGACATCACCGAATTCAATACGCCGAAGGCGCTGCAGGAGCCGACGCTGCACACCGTGATCCGCGCGGTGGAGGCGAGCGCTAAGCCCGTCGTCGCGGCGCTGCACAGCGTCGTGATGGGCGGCGGCCTCGAGCTCGCGCTCGGTGCGCACTACCGCGTCGCGGCGCCCGGCGCGCAGGTCGCGCTGCCCGAAGTGAAGCTCGGCCTGCTGCCGGGCGCGGGCGGCACGCAGCGCCTGCCGCGCGCGGTCGGGCTCGAAACCGCACTGAACATGATCGTGTCGGGCGCGCCCGTGCCGTCCGAGCAGCTTGCGAAGAGCGGGCTGTTCGACGAGATGGCCGACGGCGACCTGCTCGACGCGGCCGTCGCGTTCGCGCGCAAGGTCGGGGCGCAGAAGGGGCCGCATCCGCGCGTGCGCGATCGCAAGATCGTCCACGAGAACGCCGCAGGCTTCATCCAGTTCGCGCGCAATTCCGCGCGGGCCGCGGCGCCGAACTTCCCCGCGCCGCACAAGTGCATCGACGCGATCGAGGCCGGCGTGCTGAACGGCTTCGACAAGGGCAGCGTCGCCGAGCGCGAGGGTTTCGTCGCGCTGATGATGACGCCGGAAAGCCGCGCGCTGCGCCATGCGTTCTTCGGCGAGCGTGCGGCGAGCAAGATTCCCGACGTGCCGGCCGATACGCCGCTGCGCGAGATCCGTCGCGTCGGCGTGATCGGCGCGGGCACGATGGGCGGCGGGATCGCGATGAACTTCGTCAACGCGGGCCTGCCCGTCATGCTGCTCGAGACGAAACAGGAAGCGCTCGAGCGCGGCGTCGCGACGATCCGCAAGAACTACGACGCGCAGGTGAAGAAGGGCAAGCTCACGCAGGAGAAGCTCGACGCGCGCATGGCGCTGATCACGCCGACGCTGTCCTACGACGACCTGAAGGATGCCGACCTGATCGTCGAGGCCGTGTTCGAGGAACTCGGCGTGAAGGAGCAGGTGTTCAGGAAGCTCGACGAAGTCGCGAAACCGGGCGCGATCCTCGCGTCGAACACGTCGACGCTCGACGTCGACAGGATCGCGGCGTTCACGAAGCGTCCGCAGGACGTCGTCGGCATGCACTTCTTCAGCCCGGCGAACGTGATGAAGCTGCTCGAGGTCGTGCGCGGCGCGCAGACCGCGAAGGACGTGCTCGCGACCGTGATGGCCGTCGCGAAGAAGATCCGCAAGACGGCGGTCGTGTCGGGCGTGTGCGACGGCTTCATCGGCAACCGGATGATCGAGCAGTACATCCGCCAGGCGCTCTTCATGCTCGAGGAAGGCGCGCTGCCTGCGCAGGTGGATCGCGCGATCGAGAAGTTCGGTTTCGCGATGGGGCCGTTCCGGATGAGCGATCTCGCCGGCAACGACATCGGCTGGGCGATCCGCAAGCGTCGTTACGTCGAGAAGCCGGATCTCCAGTACTCGAAGATCGCCGACCGCCTGTGCGAGCAGGGCCGCTTCGGTCAGAAGACGGGCGCCGGCTGGTACGACTACGTGCCGGGCGATCGCAACGCGAAGCCGTCGTCGCTGGTCGACGAGATGGTCGTCGCGTATTCGAAGGAGCGCGGCGTCGAGCGGCGCAAGATCGGCGACGACGAGATCGTCGAGCGGCTGGTGTTCGCGCTCGTCAACGAAGGCGCGAAGATCCTCGAAGAGAAGATCGCATCGAAGGCGTCCGACATCGACATGGTCTACCTGACCGGCTATGGCTTCCCGCTGTGGCGCGGCGGCCCGATGCTGTACGCGGACATGGTCGGCCTCTACAACGTCGAGCGCGCGATTCGCCGCTACGCGGCCGCGCCGAACGGCGACGCATGGCAGCTCGCGCCGTCGATCGTGGAGCTCGCGAAGGCCGGCCGCGGGTTCAACGGCTGACGATATCGCGCGGCGGCGCAACCGATTTCCGCAGGAGAAACGCAATGAAACGCACCGACGACGTACTGCTCGTGATCGACGTGCAATACGACTTCATGCCGGGCGGCGCGCTCGCGGTGCCGGACGGCGACGCGGTCGTGCCGGTGATCAACGCGCTTGCGCGACGCTTCGACCAGGTCGTGCTGACGCAGGACTGGCACCCGCGCGAGCACGTGTCGTTCGCGGCGAACCATCCGGGGCGCGAGCCGTTCTCGACGCTCACGCTGCCGTACGGCGAGCAGGTGCTGTGGCCCGTGCACTGCGTGCAGGACACCGACGGCGCGGCGCTGCATCGCGACCTCGACATCCCGCATGCGCGGCTCGTGATCCGCAAGGGCGGCGACGCGCAGGTCGACAGCTATTCCGCGTTCGTCGAGGCCGACCGCACGACCCGCACGGGGCTTGCGGGTTATCTGCGCGAACTCGGCGCGAAGCGTGTGTGGTGCTGCGGGCTCGCGACCGACTATTGCGTCGCGTGGTCGGCGCTCGATGCGCGCGCGGCCGGTTTCGAAGCCGCGGTGATCAACGACGCGTGCCGCGCGATCGACCTGAACGGGTCGCTCGCGCACGCATGGCAGCAGATGCAGGCAGCGGGCGTCGCACATGTGACGTCCGCGGGCGCGCGCCCGGCGGCGTAGCGCATTCCCCATCCGATTCAGGGTCTGTTTACATATGGAACGCACATGCCGCGTTCCATATGTAAACAGACCCTGACATGAAGCAGGACCGAAGGAGACTCGCATGACCGAAGCCGTAATCGTATCGACCGCACGCACGCCGCTCGCGAAATCCTGGCGCGGCGCCTTCAACATGACGCACGGCGCGACGCTCGGCGGCCACGTGGTCGCGGCCGCGCTCGAACGCGCGAAGCTCGACCCCGCGCGCGTCGAGGACGTGATCATGGGCTGCGCGAACCCCGAAGGCGCGACCGGCGCGAACATCGCGCGGCAGATCGCGCTGCGCGCGGGGCTGCCGGTGACCGTGCCGGGGATGACGGTGAACCGTTTCTGCTCGTCGGGGCTGCAGACCATCGCGCTGGCCGCGCAGCGGATCATCGCGGGCGAAGGCGACGTATATGTTGCGGGCGGTGTCGAATCGATCTCGTGCGTGCAGAACGAGATGAACCGGCACATGGTCCAGGAGGGCTGGCTGGTCGAGCACAAGCCCGAGATCTACTGGAACATGCTGCAGACGGCCGAGAACGTCGCGAAGCGCTACGGAATCTCGAAGGAGCGGCAGGACGAGTACGGCGTGCAGTCGCAACTGCGGGCCGCGGCCGCTCAGGAAGCCGGTCTTTTCCACGACGAGATCGTGCCGATCACCGTGCTCGCGGGTATCGCCGACAAGGCGACGGGCCGCCTGTTCACGAAGGAGGTGACCGTATCGGCCGACGAAGGCATCCGTCCCGACACGACGCTCGAAGGCGTGTCGAAGATCCGTTCGGCCGTGCCGGGCGGCGTGATCACCGCCGGCAACGCGAGCCAGTTCTCGGACGGCGCGTCGGCGTGCGTCGTGATGAGCGCCGCTGCCGCGCAGCGCGAAGGGCTGCAGCCGCTGGGCGTGTTCCGCGGCTTCGCGGTGGCCGGCTGCGAACCGGACGAGATGGGCATCGGCCCCGTGTTCGCGGTGCCCAAGCTGCTGAAGCAGGCGGGGCTGAAGGTCGGCGACATCGGCCTGTGGGAACTGAACGAGGCGTTCGCGGTGCAGGTGCTGTACTGCCGCGACACGCTCGGGATTCCCGAGGATCGTCTGAACGTGAACGGCGGTGCGATCGCCGTCGGCCATCCGTACGGCGTGTCGGGCGCCCGCCTGACGGGCCATGCGCTGATCGAAGGCAAGCGCCGAGGCGTGAAATACGTGGTTGTCACGATGTGCATCGGCGGCGGGCAGGGCGCGGCGGGCCTGTTCGAAATTATCTGATTTTTGGCTGGTGGCGGTCGCGGTTTCGCTTCGGCGAGGCCAGCGGCCGCGACACGAACGGCGTGACAGTACCGCCATTCGAAACAATCGGGAAGCAAAAGACATGCTCCCGGCAATGCCGTTTCCCCTTACTTGTCAAACGAATTGCCCCACCTATACTTGCTCTGACATTTGCCGTTCGGCACGACGGGCCGGATCGTACATCGCGCGATACGTGCCGCGAAGGTTGAACCAACGCAGCAGACCGACCGGGGACCGAATGAGTACGACCTATGCAGCCGGGGAACCGCCGCGCGTCGTCAGCGCGGCCGCGAGGCTTTACGCGAAATGCCTGCTGGTCGGATTCGCGTTGCTGCCTGCCTATCTGATTGCCTATCTGTGGTTCTTCGGCGACCCGCGTGTCGTGTTCGAGAGCCACGTGTTCCATGAAATCGCGATTGCGGCGGCGACCCTCGAGGGCGCGTTCGTCACCTACGTGACGTGGGTGTGCTACCGGTCGTCCGGCGAGCCGCTGCTGCGCTGGCTGACGCTCGGCTTTCTCGGCTTCGCGATGATCTATTCGCTGCACGGTGCATTCACCGGGATGGCGCACCACAATATCTGGCTGTTCCTGCTGTACGGGCCCGCGTCGCGGCTCGTGATGTCGATCCTGCTGCTCACGGGCCTGATGTCGTATTCGCGTCCGCCCGATCGCGTCGAGAAGCGCACGAGCGTCCGGACGTGGCTGCCGTGGATCATGTTCTTCGTGATCGTCAACGTGGCCGTTGCGTACATCGCGTATTCGCCGGTCGCGGGCGCGCTGGGCACGCGGCTGTCGATGGAGGGCGGCGCGCTCGTGTTCTCGCTGCTGAACGTCGGCGTGCTGCTCGCGCGGCGAATCCGCTCGCCGCTGATGGTGATCTACGGCATGTCGATCATGGCGTTCGCGCTGTCGTCGCTCGCATTCATTCTCGGCAAGCCGTGGAACCACATGTGGTGGCTCGCGCACGCGATCTTCGCGGGCGGCTTCTTCCTGCTCAGCTACGGCGTCGTGCAGGCGCTGCAGACGACGCGCTCGTTCTCGGCGATCTACAGCCAGGAAGACCTGATGAGCCGGCTGTCGGAGTCGATGGCGCGCGCCGAGAGCGCGCTGCAGGAACTGCGGCGCACGAACCAGAAGCTCGAGTACATGGCCGCGACCGATCCGATGACGGGCGCATCGAACCGCCGGCAGTTCATCGCGCAGGTCGAGCGCGAGATGGTGCGGGCCGAGCGCGACGGCACGCCGTTTTGCCTGCTCGCGCTCGATCTCGACAATTTCAAGAACATCAACGATGCGTACGGGCACCAGATCGGCGACGAGGTGCTGCGCGGCGTCGTACGCCAGTGCCTCGAGGCGATCCGGCCGGCGGGCGGGCTCGCGCGAGTCGGCGGCGAGGAGTTCATGGCGCTGCTGCCGGAGATGCCGCTCGAGGGCGCGCGGATGACGGCCGAGCGCGTGCGCTCGTCGATCGCGAGTTCGCCGTTCGGGCTGGACTTCAAGCGCGTGCAGGTGACGGTCAGCGTCGGCGTCGCGCAATACGGGGTCGACGGCAGTACGGTCGATGCGCTGCTGCGCGTGGTCGACGAGCGGCTGTACCAGGCGAAGCGGGAAGGGCGGAACCGGGTCGTGTCGCGGTAACGCCCGGGCGAGCGGGGCGAGTCGCGCACGGCTCGTCGAAATCGGCCGCCTACGACGCGAGCAGCGGCGGAATCGCCGCCAGCACCGCATCGATCGCCACCCTCAGCTTGTGCGGCAGGAGCCGCGTCGCGGGCCACACCACATGCATCGGCGTGCCGGCGGCCGACGGCACGTGTTCCAGCACGCGCACCAGCGCCCCCGTGCCCGCGTGCGATGCGCTATCGCGACGCGACGGCTGCCGCGTTGCCGGTCGGCTGCGTGTCCTGCATCCGCTGCGACGCCTGCCACCAGTACTTGCCCGCGCGCTGCTGCGGATCGCGGATCGCGAGATACGTCGTACTCCAGAGCTGCGCCGCGTTGGCTTCGGTCGCGTCCGCGCTGCGCGTGCCGAATGCATCGGTCCGGTACTGGCCGTTCACGTAGGACCATGTCCACATCTCCGACGTGCGCATGTCGCGCCCGTTCGAGATCACCTGCCAGATCGTCTGCCGCGCCTGCGCGAGCAATGCACGGGTCGCGGCCGACAGGTCCTGGCGCGCGAGCTGGCGATCGAGCCCGGCCACCCACATCGCCTGCTGCCACGACCAGATGACCGTGCCGTGGTATGCGGAGCTCGTGAACTTCGGCCACAGCGACTGGTTCGCATACGCCGGGTTCGCGATCAGCATCCCGGCATCGGTCACGAGCCCGGTCGGGAACGGCCGCGTGACGTCGGCGACGATCCGCTGGAGCTCGTCGTCCGGCGGCGTGCCGAACAGCAGTGCGAAGCCGCCGTCGGAATTCATCACCGGAACCGGGTTGCCCTGCTGATCGAGCGACAGCGCGTAGAACGACAGCGGTGCGCTCGGCGCGGCACCGGCCGGCACGCCGGCGGACGGCGCATAGGCGGACACGTCGGTGGCTGCCTGCGCGGCCGGCACGCTGACCTGGAACAGCGGCGGCGCCTGCGTTTCCCACGCGGCGGCCTGGTTCGCCGTGTTGGCGAGCGTCGCGCGCTGCGCGGCATCCAGGTACGGATCGAGCAGGCCGCGCGCGAGGAACGCATTCGCCGCGCGCAACGCGGCCGGCACGAGCACCGCGTTCACGTCGTACGGGTAGACGCCGCCGCCGAGCCCGTCGGTGCTGTCGCGCCAGTTGCCGACGATCTCTCCGGGCCGCAGGTGGATCAGGTTCACGACCGACGGCTGCTGCGCGAACGGCTGCGCGGTCGTCGCGACGTGCAGCAGGTTGACGACCAGGCGGCTGCCGTTGGTCTGCCCGTCGCTGCCGCGCTGCGCCAGATAGGCGGCCGCGCGGGCCTGGCCGCGCGTGTCGTCGATCAGCCACGCGGCCGCGATCGGCGCGAGCAGATAGTCGCTGTCGATCATCTTGTAGTCGTAGGTCGGCGTCGGATCGTTCGGTCGCCCGTTCTTCTGGTTGTCGACCAGCGCGAATTCGCCGATGCCTTCCTCGTGCGCGACCTTGCCGTCGGCCGACAGGCGGCTCAGCACCGACGACAAACCGGCCTCGATCGCCGCCGGTTCGAGCACGGGCATCAGCATGCGGACCGAGATCAGCGTGTCGCGGCCGAAGTACGTGTCGTACTGCCACGAGCCGGCCAGCAGCTTGTCGTGGAAGCTCAGGAATTCGAGCACGTTCTGGCTGACCGGATCGGGGTTCACGGACGGCGCGAGTAAATCGGCGCGCGTGATCGGCGACAGCGGCGTCTCGCCCGACAGCGCGTCGACATGCAACTTCAGCGTGTGCGAGCCCGCCGGTGCGCGCAGCACGAGCTTGCCGCCCGCTGCCGGCGCGATGCTGCCGCCATCGCGCAGCGTGATGCGCAGCGCGTAGCCGGGCGCACCGTCGATCCGGTCGCGTTGCCATTGCACTGCGCTGCCCTGGATCGCCGGCGCCGTGACGATTTGCTGCGGAATCGTTGCGCCGCCGTTGAAGTCGCGCAGGAAGCGTACGTTGCTGAGCACGCCCTGGCGGATCGTCAGCGTGTCGGTGTCCACCGACACGTCGGCGCCGATGCCGTACAGCGGGCGGCCGTGCGTGTCGGGGGCCGACAGCGCGGACGGTGGCGTGTCGAGGCTCCAGTTCACCGGCTGTGCGGTGTCGTCGAACCACAGCCCAGTGCCGCTGTTGCCGGCGGGGAAGACCACGAGCAGGCGCGGTTTTGTCGACGAGCGCGCCAGCAGGTGCGCGGCGACCTTGTCCTGCCGGTAGAACGCGTTGATCTGGCCGCCGGTGTCCATGCGAAACGACAGCGCGGCGTTGTGCGACGGTGCGTCGCTCGACTTGACGTCGTCGTCGTTGCATGCGGCGAGCAGGCCGGCGCAGACGAATCCGAGACACAGCGACTTCGCAAGGCGATGCATGTTGATGTCCCTCCTGGTGACTGGCGATTTTTATCGGAATGGTCGAATGAACGGATCTTCCGTCCGTTTCGTTCTGTGCTGCGGACATTCGGGCGAATGCCTGGAATTAATCGAGATGTGATGCTTCTGCGACAAGCGAATTGCGCGGCAAAAAAGCGAATGATCGATCAGTGCCGAAAACGGAAATGGCAGAGGGCGTCGCCCCGGCGCGGCGCGGGAAAAGGCTCAGGGGTGGCCTTCGCGCGAGCGAATGGCGACTCGTATGCGGCGGGAGAAAATGAAACGTAAGCCGTCGTAGGGGATTCTAAATTTACGGGAAAGTTGAAGTCAATAATGTTTTCGCGGTTTTCCAATGTTCGATTGAAAAGGCGATCGCAATTATTACCCGTTGAGTCGGTAAAATATGCGATTCAAAGAAAGTAAATAGTGGAATCCGGATATCCGGTGGGCGAAACAATTGACAATGACGTTTCAATTCGGCGATTGGTGCCGGACAGGAGTTGAATCGTCGCGTTTGTGCCGGCTGTTGTCGGGCAATGCCGGAATGCGCGGAAACGGAGCGTGCGACGCATGAGCAATCCGCGTTCCTGCGATGCAGCGGAAAGCGACGTTGCTGTTTGGGCAGATGATCCGCTTGTCGGGTCGTTTCAAGCGCAGTCGGTTCACGGGCCTGGAGCGTGACGAGCGACGTGATCAGCGTGCAGGACATGAAGTCGAGCGTGCAAAGGTCGGTATCGTCGAGCGCTTCGCGTTGCGCTTGCTCGACGAATGGATCAACGATCGGTGCGTGCGGTGCGAAGGGCGCGGCATCGTACGGCGAGACGGCCGCTACATTCGTCCGGATTGCGCCGGCTCGGGCAAGCCGCCGATTGACGAAGCAGCGCGTGCGCAGGCGATCGGTGTCCTGCTCGATGAATATCGTCGGCACTGGTCTCGTCGTTTTCATGACATGCACGCGCTGCTCGATCACGTGAATGGATCGGTGTCCGACACAATGCGCCGTCAATTGCGAGAATCGCTGGCACCGTGCGTTAGTCGTGCAAACCTCTCGGGACATAAGAACACATAGTGGAGCCCGTTAGGTCGTGTGGGGGGCGTTCGTCCCTACGAAATGGATATAGAAGCCCTGAGTGCGTAAGCCCTCAGGGCTTTTTGTTGTGCTTCGAACTGCACCTCGCGCCGATCCGTTGGCAGCGAGGCGCTTTCATTTCGAGTCCTGACGCTGACGCGCGACTCGGGTGTAGGAACGTCTGCAGCGGCCCTCTTACTGTGAGCTAACTGGTGTGAAAATATCTTGCCCTACATTGACGTGTTTCCACGGAAACTGAGCGAAAGCGTTTGCGTAATAGTAAAGCGCCGTGATCGTCGGTGCACCGTTCGTCACTTGGCAAAGTCCTGACCAGGTTGTAATGCTATTGTAGCTAGCCGAGTTATTGTTCCAATTTACGGAAAATGTAACCAACGTGACTTGATCAAGTCCGGGGCTTGAAGACGGTGCCGCGTAATACCAGCCGGAAAGTGAAAAGGTCTGTCCGCCAGTTCCAGAAGGCGAGATATACGTTCCGGTAATGGCGCCGCTGCTCGCGACGGAGGAGATCTTCATTGTTGAGCCCAACTCGTTGCGCCACGCGCCGACTGGATTTTGGCAAGTTGCCGTGTCGGCCCATGAAGGTGATGCGACGGTCCCCAAAATAGCGAGTGATACGAGAGTTTTCTTCATTTCGGTTCCTTCCGTTCTACTGTGCGGATCCCGCGTATCGGCTCAGCCACTCAATGGCGAACCTTACCCCAATCCGGCACGAATTTTGTGCGAGCTCGACTGATGATGTCTGCTAGCAGCAATCATCCTTTGATGAGATTTGATCGAGTGGGCAATGTGTTTGTCCGGTCGTTTCCATTCAGCAACTACACTGGCGATGATTTGAGTCTTTCATAAAATGACTCTTGAGGTGACCAATCGGAGCGGATTATTAGATAAAACTGAATGTCCTTATAGAAGATTTCATATTTTTCACGAGAGATTGTCCTGCGATTAAGGATAGTCAAGATGTATGTCGAAATCCTCCAGAAATTATAGGGCGGGATTGGATTAAGGATGAGTTTCAGTCCGTTTCGTTCTGCTTGACTTAATTTCTGGAAATGCAATAAACGTCGTTTTGTAAGCCCAAGTCGGTGTCCACGAGTGCGGGTGCGCGGGTTGTCAAAAGTGCCCACTTTTTAAGGAATGGGGATACTACTGGCACTCAGCACGCGGGAGGCTGACGGCGGGGTATTCGCCGATCGCGAATAGATTCTCCTTCCCGGCTCCCGGCAATCCTGTATCGGTATCGCCAGAGCTTGGAGCCGGACGGACGCACCTCAAGATACAGTCCATTGGCGTCGGTAAGTTTGGTAGGCTTGTCGCCTGCCTTCGCTCGTCGGATCTTGACGTCGGTAAGTGGCACGGTGAAATAGAGGGTATTGTCTTTGGAAGGCTGGAGTGATACCCCCTTTCTTACCCGCTTTTTTCTCGGCTGGGCGCGATTTCTGGCGAACGTGAGCGAACAGCGAAAGGGCATAGGAAGCCCGACTGGTAAGGGTTACAGGCGAATCACTGAACCAACACGAACTGGAGCGAACGAAGTGATCAGACATATTGTCATGTGGAAGTTGAAGGAATCCGCGGAAGGCGCGACGCGCGCGCAGAACGCGCTGAAGCTGAAGGAAAAGCTCGAAGGCTGCCGCGATCTCGTACCGGGCATCCTGCAGATCGACGTCGGCGTGGCGACGCCGGGCCTCGATGCGACCTCCGACATCGTGCTCGTGTCCGATTTCGCGGACAAGGCCGCGCTCGACGCCTACCAGGTGCACCCGGTTCACCAGGAAGTGAAGAAATTCGTCGTCGCGGTGGCCGAATCGCGCGAGTGCGTCGACTACGTCGTCGACAGCGCACGATGAGCGACGCGGCATCCCCGGCGGACGGCCCGTCGATCGAAAGCCCGTTCGTCGACCTGCTCGGCGTGCAGCTCGTGTCCGCGAAGGACGGCGCGAGCGAGATCGTGCTGCCGCTCGAAGAGCGGCACATGAACACGTGGAGCATCGCGCACGGCGGCGTGACGATGACGCTTGCGGACATCGCGCTCGCGATGGCGGCGCGCAGCCTGACCGACGACGGCGTCGGCGTCGTCACGGTCGAGATGAAGGTGAACTTCATGCAGCCGGGGCGCGGCGAATTGCGCGCATACGGGCGCGTGATGCATCGTTCGACGACGATGGCCTACTGCGAAGGCGAAGTGCGCGACAGCGACGGCAACTTCGTCGCGAAGGCGCTCGGTACGTTCAAGTACATGCGGCGGCTCGCGGTGGGCCGCGACATCAAGCGGCAACGCTCGCGCACGGCGCCGGACGCGCAGCCCGGCCCGAGCGACGCGTAAGCGCCCCGACGCACGGCCCTGCCTCTTCACAGGCAGGGCCGTTTTGTTTTGCGGTGCGAGATTGCGTGAAGGACGCGCTTCACCGGACGCCGAAGGGCCGGTATTTCGACACGCAGCGCGCGTAGCGCTGGCCCGACGCGGGCATGGCATCATGTGACGTTTGTCCGTTCGCGGCGCCGCGCAGGCGCCGTCCTCTCCGATGCCGCTGAATCCGAAGATCGCCCAGGTGCTCGACATGATCGAGCGCGCGAAACGTCCGTCCTATCACCATCAGACGCCGCAGCAGGCGCGCGCTGCGTACGAGAAGAGCGCGCCGATCCTCGACGTCGCGCCGGCGCCGATGCATTCGGTCGAGGAGTGCGTCGTGCCGACGCGCGACGGCCGCACGATCGGCGCGCGGCTGTACCTGCCGGTCGAGCCGAGCCTCGCGGAGCCGCTGCCCGCGCTCGTCTACTACCACGGCGGCGGCTTCACGGTCGGCAGCGTCGACACGCACGATGCGCTGTGCCGGATGTTCGCGCACGGCGCGCAATGCGCGGTGCTGTCGGTCGGCTACCGGCTCGCGCCCGAGCACCGGTTTCCGACCGCGGTGAACGATGCCGACGACGCGTTGCGCTGGCTGCATCGCGAGGCCGCCGCGTTCGGTATCGACGCCGCGCGGCTGGCGGTCGGCGGCGACAGCGCGGGCGGCACGCTCGCGACCGTCTGCGCGGTGCTCGCGCGCGACGCAGGCATTCGCCTGGCGCTTCAAATGCTGATCTATCCGGGCGTGACGGGCTACCAGGGCACCGAATCGCACGCACGGCTCGCGAACGGCTACCTGCTGTCGCAGGACACGATCCAGTGGTTCTTCACGCAATACGTGCGCGATTCGGCCGACCGCGACGACTGGCGCTTCGCGCCGCTCGACGGCACGCGCGACGCGCCGTCGTTCGCGGGCGTCGCGCCGGCCTGGATCGCGACCGCCGAATACGATCCGCTGAGCGACGAGGGCGCCGCGTACGCGGACAAGCTGCGCGCGGCCGGCAATGCGGTTACGCTGGTCTGCTATCCGGGGATGATCCACGAATTCTTCAAGATGGGCGGCTACGTGCCCGAGGTGCGGGCCGCGCATGCCGATGCGGTCGCGGCGCTGAAGGCCGCGTTCGACGACGTTTGACGGCGGGCGTTTGACGGCGTGTGCGCCGCATGGAGGGCTGCGATGACGGACGGCGTAGTGGAAACGGGTGACTGGACGCTACTGGGTGGCGACGCTGCGCGGATTCGCGACGCGGTATTCGTGCGCGAGCAGCAGATTCCGCCGGAATGGGAGCTCGACGACGACGATCCGCTATCGCTCCATGCGGTCGCGTACCGGATCGACGCGGCGACGGGAATACGCCGCGCGGTCGCGACGGGGAGGCTGCTGCCGTCCGGCACGATCGGCCGCGTCGCCGTGCTGGCCGACGCGCGCGGGCAGGGCGTCGGGTCGGCCGTGCTGCAAGCGCTGCTGGCTGCCGCGCGGCGCCGCGGCGAAACCGTCGTGCGGCTCTATGCGCAGGATTCGGCGGTGTCGTTCTATGTGCGGCACGGCTTTGCGGCGGTCGGCGAACCGTTCGTCGAAGCCGGCGTGCCGCACGTCGAGATGGCGCGCGCGCCGTAGCGCGGGCAATGCGCGTTCAGCGCGGCCGCGTTGCGTCGACGTCGAACGTGAATGCGCGCTCGAACGCACCCGGGCGGACGGTGCGGTGCGAACCGTCGTCGTCGCAGCGCTCCTTGATCTCGACTGTCAGCCGCACGCCTTCCTTCATCGTGACGCGCAGCGCGGTCGTGCCGCGCGTGCCGTACTCGGGCGTCTCGATGAACGCGGCCGACAGCGCGCGCTCGCGCTCGATCGGAATGCCCGTGTGCGGCAGCGCGTCGTCGTCCGCGACATGCGGGTCGCGCATCAGATCGACCAGTTCGTCGAGCGACGGGGTCGGATTGTCGGTGAGCAGCGTGCCGAGCTCCGCGCGCTTGCGCACCACTTTCGGCCAGGGCGTATCGAGCCGCGCATTCGACAGCGCATGCACGCCGGGCGCGATCGCGACGGGCGCGGCGACACTGCTTTCGCCGTCGGGCGCTCGGTTGCAGAACCACGCGAGTTCGCGCCGCGTCCAGTCGCCGACGAGCAGGTTGAAGCCGTTGTACACGGCCGCATGCTCGGCAAGTTGCCCGAGATAGTCGAGCGGCGCGACGGACGAGCCGCGAAGGAAATCGGACACGAGCTTGCCGCGGGTGGGCGCGCCCGCGCGGATGTCGAACGGCGCGCGGTAGTTCGTCAGCGCCGCGAAGCGGCCGTCGCGCGATACGCCGAGCCACGTGCCGCCGGCTTCGAGATCGCGGCCGGCCAGCACGCCCGGTACATCCTCCCACCAGGTGAGCGGCGCGCTCGTGCGGCGAAAGAACTCGTCGCGGTTGGCGGTGAGGGTAAAGACGGGACCGGCGGCGGCATCAGGCTGCCAGTCGAAGGCAATCAGACACATCGGGCGAATCTCTCGCAGGAAACATCGGGCGCCGGCTGCGACTCGCGAGCCGGCGCGCGAACGGGTTGTCAGTGCGTCACGCTTGCGTCGGCCACGCGTACGGAAGCGCGTCGAACGCGAGCGCCGGGCCGTCGGCCGAACCGACGTGCACGGTGCCGTTATCGAGCGCGGCGAGCTTGATCTCGACGAGCGCGTCGACGCCGCCCGCGGGCGCGGCCGCCGCGTTGACGATCATCCCGCACGGCTGGCCGGGATCGTCGCTGTGGAACAGCTCGACGCCGGTATGCACGGTATCGGTCTCGCCGGCGACATGCGCGAGCGCGGTGCGGCGCTTGATGGTGCCGCGGTACTGGCTGCGCGCGACGATTTCCTGGCCCGGGTAGCACCCCTTGCGGAAGTTGACGGCGCCGATCACGTCGAAGTTGACCATCTGCGGCACGAACTGTTCGACGGCCGGCTGCGTGATGCGCGGCTCGCCCGCGCGAATGTCGAGCCAGTCCCACACGGCCGGCGACACGACCGGCAGCGTGCCGGCGAGCGCGGCGATGCGTGCATCGACTTCCGCGCGCGGGCCGATCCACAGATAGCGCTTGCGGCCGGCCGCATCGGGCACACGAATCAGCGTGCCGGCCGGCCCGTCGACCTTCACGTGCACGCCGTCGGGCAGCGCATCGAAGATGCCCGCCAGCGCTTCGCGCACGTCGCCCGCGAAGCCGACCACCGCGAGCGCGTCGCTCGCATCCGTGAGCTTCGCCTTCGCGCGCAGCACGAACATCGACAGCCGCTTCTGCACGGCGGGCTGCACGTCCTTCGAAACCAGCAGGCGCACATCGTGGCCGGCACGCCACGCGAGGAACGACCCGATGAGGCGCCCCTTCGGCGAGCAATAGCCGGACAGCCGTGCGCTCGCGGCATCGAGATGCTCGATGTCGTTGGTCAGCTGGCTGTGCAGGAACGTCGCGGCGTCGTCGCCGGCCACGTCGATTACGCCGAACTGCGGCAGCGGCATGCAGGCGCCCGGCGCATCGAAATCGGCGGCGGACGGGCGGGGGAATACGGGGAGCGAGGCGGATGCGGCCTGGGCAGCCGGTGAAGCGAACGGTGAGCTCATGGAATGAGGGAACAGTCAACCCTGACTTTGACGGAGGCGAACAAGTATTATATGGGTCTTACCTGAGTCACGTTTCCATGTCCCTACTGAAGAAATGCGCCGCGACGATCGTGGCGCTGGCCGTCGTTGTGGCCGCTGCCGGCGCGGGCGGCGGATATTACTGGGCGACCCGGCCGCTGCTGCTGGGTTCGGCATCGCTCGACGTCACGATCAAGCCGCGCAGCAGCGTGAAGAGCGTCGCGCTGCAGCTCAAGCGCGGCGGCGTGCCGGTCGAGCCGTTCGGTTTCGTCGCGATGACGCGCGTGCTCGGGCTGTCGAGCCGGCTCAAGTCCGGCAACTACGAATTCAAGACGGGCATCACGCCTTACGAAGTCCTGCAGAAGATCGCGCGCGGCGACGTGAACGAATACGTCGCGACGGTGATCGAAGGCTGGACCTTCAAGCGGATGCGCGCGGAACTCGACGGGAACCCCGATCTTGCGCACACCACGGCCGGCATGAGCGACGCCGAGCTGCTGCGCGCGATCGGCGCGTCGGACAGCACCGTGCAGCGCGGCAGCGGCGAAGGGCTGTTCTTCCCGGATACCTACCTGTTCGACAAGGGCACGAGCGACCTGAACATCTACCGGCGCGCGTACCACCTGATGCAGACGCGCCTCGACGAGGCCTGGGCCGCGCGCACGCCGGGGCTGCCGTACAAGTCCCCTTACGAAATGCTGACGATCGCGTCGATCGTCGAGAAGGAAACGGGCCACGCGGCCGACCGCGCGTTCGTCGCGGCCGTGTTCGCGAACCGGCTGCGCATCGGCATGCCGCTGCAGACCGATCCGTCGGTGATCTACGGGCTCGGCGATGCGTACGACGGCCGCTTGCGCAAGCGCGACCTGCAGGCCGACACTCCATACAATACCTACACGCGACGCGGCCTGCCGCCGACGCCGATCGCGTTGCCGGGCGTCGCCGCACTGCAGGCGGCGATCAATCCGGCGCAGACGAGCGCGCTCTATTTCGTCGCGAAGGGCGACGGCACCAGCGTGTTCTCGGACACGCTCGGCGACCACAACAAGGCCGTGGACAAGTACATACGAGGGCAATAATGGCGAGCGGTAAATTCATTACGTTCGAAGGCATCGACGGGGCAGGGAAGACCACCCACCTGCAATGGTTCTGCGAACGCCTCCAGGGCAAGCTGGCCGCGGCCGGCCGGCAGGTCGTCGTCACCCGCGAGCCGGGCGGCACGCAGCTCGGCGAGAAACTGCGCGAGATCCTGCTGAACCAGCCGATGGATCTCGAGACGGAAGCGCTGCTGATGTTCGCCGCGCGCCGCGAGCATCTTGCGCTCGTGATCGAGCCGGCGCTCGCGCGCGGCGACTGGGTCGTGTCCGATCGCTTCACCGACGCGACGTTCGCGTACCAGGGCGGCGGCCGCGGGCTGCCGCGCGACAAGCTCGAGACGCTCGAGCGCTGGGTGCAGGGCGGTTTCCAGCCCGATCTCACGGTGCTGTTCGACGTCGCGCCGCAGGTCGCGAGCGAGCGCCGCGGCGCGGCGCGCATGCCCGACAAGTTCGAAAGCGAGTCCGACGCGTTCTTCACGCGCACGCGCGGCGAATACCTGCGGCGCGCGGAAGAGGCGCCGCACCGCTTCGCGATCGTCGACGCGACGCAGTCGATTCCCGAGATCCGCCGGCAGCTCGAACGCGTGCTCGCCGCGCTGTAACCCGCAAGGAACGCACCACATGATCTATCCGTGGCAGACCGACGACTGGAACCGCCTGCAGCAACTGCGCGCGCAATGGCCGCATGCGCTGCTGCTGCACGGCCAGGCCGGGATCGGCAAGCTGCAGTTCGCGCAGCATCTCGCGCAGGGCTTCCTGTGCGAATCGCCGCTGCCGAACGGCGAGCCGTGCGGCACGTGTGCGGCCTGCACCTGGTTCTCGCAGGGCAACCACCCGGACTACCGGATCGTGCTGCCCGAGGTGCTGGCCGGCGAAGCGCCGGGCGCCGCGGACGACGCGAAGCCGGCCGACGCGGACGAAGGCGGCAAGAAGACGCGCGCGCCGAGCAAGGAAATCAAGATCGAGCAGGTGCGCGCGCTGCTCGACTTCTGCGGGGTCGGTTCGCACCGCGGCGGCGCGCGCGTCGTCGTGCTGTATCCGGCCGAGGCGCTCAACGTCGCCGCATCGAACGCGCTGCTGAAAACGCTGGAGGAGCCGCCGTCCGGCGTCGTGTTCCTGCTCGTGTCGGCGCGCATCGACCGCCTGTTGCCGACGATCATCAGCCGCTGCCGGCAGTGGCCGATGACCGTGCCGGCGCCCGACGCGGCCGCGGCCTGGCTCGCGGCGCAGGGCGTCGACCATGCGAGCGCGCTGCTCGCCGAAGCCGGCGGCGCGCCGCTCGCCGCGCTGGCGCTCGCGAGCGACGAGAACCGCCCGCTGCGCGACTACACGCTCGGGCAGCTCGCGGCCGGTGCGGCATGCGACCCGTTCGCATGCGGCGAGACGCTGCAGAAGCTGCCGGTGCCGCTGGTGCTCGGCTGGCTGCAGCGCTGGCTGTACGATCTGCTCGCGCAGCGGATGGCGGGCGCGCCGCGCTACTTCCCGATGCACGCGGCGGCGCTCGCGCGCTGCGCGGAATCGGTCGACGCGAACGCGTTCGCGCGCTTCATGAAGGCCGTGACGCGGCAGCGGACGGTCGAGAACCATCCGCTGAACGCGCGGCTCGTATTCGAGGAATTGTTTCTCGGATATCGGGAAATGTTCGCGTGACCCGGCATTGCTTCTGATGGGTTGCGAAACGATGTTCGGCTTACTCGGCGACGCGACCGCGGCCGGCCGGCCCGCGAACGCCGCCCGCTGCAGCACGCCGGCGAGCGCATGAGCGCCCGCCTTACGTATTCAGGAAACACGATGTTCGTCGACTCTCACTGCCACATCAATTTCAAGGGCCTGGCCGACCGCCTGCCGGCCGTTCTCGAGAACATGCGCGAGCACGACGTCACGCACGCGCTGTGCGTGTCCGTCGATTTCGAGACGCTGCCCGAGGTCCTCGCGATCGCGGACGCGTACGACAACGTCTACGCGTCGGTCGGCGTGCATCCCGATCACGAGGACGCGCGCGAGCCGACGCTCGCGGAACTCGTCGAGCTGGCCGCGCACCCGAAGGTCGTCGCGATCGGCGAAACGGGCCTCGACTACTACCGTCTCGAGGGCCGCTCGATCGCCGACATGGAATGGCAGCGCGAACGCTTTCGCACGCACATCCGCGCGGCGACCGCGACGATGAAGCCGCTGATCGTCCATACGCGGTCGTCGTCGGAGGACACGCTGCGGATCATGGCCGAGGAGCGCGCGGACGTGCCGGGCGGCGTGATGCACTGCTTCACCGAGCCGTGGCCCGTCGCCGAGCAGGCGCTCGCGCAGAACTTCCATATCTCGCTGTCGGGCATCGTCACGTTCAAGAACGCGACCGACGTGCAGGACGTCGCGCGGCGCGTGCCGCTCGACCGGCTGCTGATCGAGACCGACTCGCCGTACCTCGCGCCGGTGCCGTATCGCGGCAAGCCGAATGAACCTGCGTACGTCAGCCATGTCGGACGCTTTATCGCATCCGAGCGCGGGATCGCCGTCGAGGCGCTGGCCGATGCGACGACACAGAACTTTTTCCGGCTGTTCAAGATCGCCCGCTAACGACGCGCGCGCAGCCGACAACCCAGGGAAGGAGCCCACAACAATGACGAAGCCGACCAACCATCCGACCAAACGCGCACTCGTTGCCGCCGCGCTGATCGCGAGCGGCCTGTTCGCTGCAGCCGGCGCGCATGCCGAGTCGCTCGACGCGATCGTCAAGGCCGTCAAGTTCGACGACATCGCCGACATCGGCAAGCAGCTCAAGAACGGCCTCGATCCGAACACGCTCGCGCCGAACGGCGACCCGCTGCTGGTGATCGCCGCGCGCGAGAAATCCGACAAGGTCGCGGCGGCGATCGCCACGACGCCGAACGTCGACCTCGAGAAGGAAGACAAGGCCGGCGAGAACGCGCTGATGCTCGCGTCGCTGAACGGCGACGTCGGCCTCGTCAAGCTGCTGATCGACAAGGGCGCGGAAGTCAGCAAGAAGGGCTGGGCGCCGCTGCACTACGCGGCGACCAACGGCCAGGACGCGGTCGTCAAGGTGCTGCTCGACCATGACGCATATATCGACACGGCTTCGCCGAACGGCACCACGCCGCTGATGATGGCCGCGCGCGGCAACCATGCGTCGACGGTCACGCTGCTGCTCGACCAGGGGGCCGATCCGCAGGTGAAGAACCAGCTCGGCATCACCGCGCTCGAGTTCGCGAAGCATTACAAGGCGCCGGACGCGATCGACATCCTGAGCAAGCGTACGGTGCGTATCGGCGCGTCGGCGCCGGCAGATGCGCAAAAGAGTGCAAAATGACGGTTTTCGGTGCACCGGCCAGGGCGGCGGTGCGCACCCGGCCGGGCGGATTCCGGCCGGAGAAGGGGGTCCGGCGCCGCGCCGGCCAACGCAGCAGGCGGTCTCGGGCCGCATTGACATAAGGAACACCATGTTGCGCGCAATGTTTTGTGCCGCGGCGTTTGCCGTGCCGTTGTCGGCGGCGGCTTTCACGGGCGCGGATCTCGACCGGCTGTGCGCGAAGACGGACGTCAAGTCGCGGGCGTCGTGCGCGGCCTACATCGAAGGCGCTGCCGATGGCGTCTACAACACCATCGACGCGATCGGCGGCACCACGGGGCCGCGTGTCGGCCAGTATTTCTGCCTGCCGCCCGACATCCGGGCGCAGCAGATGACCGATGCGGTGCGCAAGTACATTGCTGAAAATCCGAAGCTGGCCGACTACAACGCGAGCACCGCGGTGTCGCTCGGTCTCGGCAAGGCGTTTCCCTGCAGGGGCGGCAACTGATCTGACGCCGTGTCCGGGCGCGTGCCGGTGCGTGCGCTACCCCGGACGTCGCCGACGCACATCCAGGACGAGGCGTGCGCGCCTCATAACCGAAGCATCCCGGGCGCCGATGATTTCAATCGAGGAACTGCAGCGCATCGCCGATGCGCCGCTGCATTCGTGGCTCGGCACGCTGGCCGTGTCGGTCATCGTCGTGCTGGTCGTCACGATCGTGCACCGTCTCGGCGCACGCATCGTCAAGCGCATCGCGCAGCCGTATCCGCTGATGAGCGCGATCCTGCGCTACATCGACAAGCCGTCGCTCGTCGTGCTCGCGCTGCTTGCGCTCGAATTCCTGTGGGTCCAGGCCGACGACGGCATGTCGTTCGTGGGCGGCATGCGCACCGCGGCGGCGGTCGGCTCCATCGTGTCGCTCACGTGGCTGCTGGTGCGGCTCGCGGCGGGCGTCGGCGACGCGATCATCCGGGCGCATCCGCTCGATACGGCCGACAACCTCCAGGCGCGGCGCATCCATACGCAGGCCAAGGTGCTCGTGCGGACCGTGATGGTGCTGATCGTGATCATCGGCACCGGCGCCGCGCTGATGACGTTCCCGAACGTGCGCCAGGTGGGCGCGAGCCTGCTGGCGTCGGCCGGCGTCGCGGGCCTGGTCGCCGGTATCGCTGCGCGGCCGGTGCTCGGCAACCTGATTGCCGGGCTGCAGATCGCGCTCACACAGCCGATCCGGCTCGACGACGTGGTCGTGATCCAGGGCGAGTGGGGGCGCATCGAGGAAATCACCGGCTCGTTCGTGTCGGTGCGGTTGTGGGACCAGCGGCGCCTCGTCGTGCCGCTGCAGTGGATCATCGAGAACCCGTTCACGAACTGGACGCGCAACAGCGCGGAAATCATCGGCACGGTCTACCTGTCGGTCGACTACCGCACGCCGCTCGCGCCGCTGCGCGAGGAGCTCGCGCGGCTCGTCCATGCGGCGCCCGAGTGGGACGGCCGCGTGCAGGTGTTGCAGGTGACCGATGCGGCGGAGCGCACGATGCAGTTGCGCGCGCTCGTCAGCGCGGCCGATTCGTCGTCGTGCTGGGATCTGCGCTGCCGCGTGCGCGAAGGGTTGATCGCATACCTGCAGGGCCGCTATCCGCAGTGCCTGCCGCGCAGCCGGATGGAACTGTATCCGCATGATTCCGCGCCGGACGCGCCGAATCCCGAACGGCCGCACGCGCGGGCGCCCGCCGCCAGCACGGCGGCCAACACCGCAGCCGATCCGCAGGCCGTCGAAGGCCGCTGAACGCGGCCCGGTGCCTGCCCGCCATCCATCGTCATGACCGCGCTGAACACGCTCGCCATCGCCAATTACCGCTCGCTGCGCGAGCTGATCGTGCCGCTCGCGGCGCTCAACGTCGTCACGGGGCCGAACGGCAGCGGCAAGTCGAGCGTATACCGCGCGCTGCGGCTGCTCGCCGACACCGCGCAGGGCCGCGTGATCCCGTCGCTCGCCCGCGAGGGCGGGTTGCCGTCGACGCTATGGGCCGGCCCCGAGCGTTTTTCGCGGGCGATGCTGAACGGCGACGAGCCTGTGACGGGCACGGTGCGCAAGGAGCCGGTGAGCCTGAAGCTCGGCTTCGCGTGCGACGATTTTGGCTACGCGATCGATCTTGGCCTGCCGGTGAAGAACGACGCGTCGATGTTCCGGCTCGATCCGGTGGTCAAGCGCGAATGCATCTGGGGCGGCGCGCTGCCGCGCCCGTCGACGCTGCTGGTCGATCGGCAGGGGGCGCAGATCCGCGCACGCACCGCGTCGGGCGACTGGCGGACGATTCCGCAGCCGGTTGCGAGCTTCGACAGCATGATGACCGAGTTCGCCGATCCGACCGGCGCGCCGGAGATGATCGCGGTGCGCGAGCGGATTCGCTCGTGGCGCTTCTACGACCATTTCCGGACCGATGCGCAGGCGCCGGCACGGCAGTCGCATATCGGCACCCATACGCCGGTGCTGGCGGACGACGGCGCCGACCTCGCCGCCGCGCTGCAGACGATCCGCGAAATCGGCGACGGCGCTGCACTCGATGCGGCGATCGACGACGCGTTTCCGGGCGCATCGGTCGAGATCGACAATCCGGGCGGCCGCGGCCGCTTCGACGTGCTGATGCGCCAGCCGGGGCTGCTGCGACCGCTCGCGGCGGCCGAGCTGTCCGACGGCACGCTGCGCTATCTGCTGCTCGCGGCCGCGCTGCTGACGCCGCGGCCGCCGGCGCTGATGGTGCTGAACGAACCGGAGACCAGCCTGCATCCCGATCTGCTGCCGGCGCTCGGCCGCCTGATCGCGCAGGCCGCGCAGCGCTCGCAGGTGCTGGTCGTGTCGCATGCGGCGCGGCTCATCGCGACGCTCGAGCGCGAGGCCGGTTGCGAATCGCTGGTGCTCGACAAGCAGCTCGGCGCGACCGCGCTCGTCGATGCCGACACGCGCGACCTGCCGCCGTGGAAGTGGCCGTCGCGCTGACGGGCCAGGCCGCGTGCATTTGGCCGCGCCCGGGCGGGGGCATGGCCCGACGGTGCACGATGCGGTGCGATCGGGCGAGGCGGAACGAATGTATCCTGTCTGTAACAACGCCCATAAAATGCAAGGCAGGCGGTTCCGGGGATCGGGATCGCGAATAATGGCGGGATATCCGGCCGGCGCTGCACGGGGCGGGGGCGCGCGAAAAGCGCATGCTCCCGCCTGCCGTACGGGACAGCACACAGGAGACGTGGACCATGAGAATTGCCCAGATCGCCCCGCTGACCGAATCGGTGCCGCCGAAGCTGTACGGCGGCACGGAGCGCGTCGTGTCCTACATCACCGAGGCGCTCGTCGATCTCGGCCATGACGTGACGCTGTTCGCGAGCGGCGACTCGACGACACGGGCGAAGCTCGAGCCGGTCTGGCCGCGCGCGCTGCGGCTCGACACGTCGATTCGCGACCGCGTCGCACCGCACATGCTGCTGATGGAGACGGTCGCGCGCCGCGCGAAGGACTTCGATGTGCTCCATTTCCACATGGACTACTACTCGTTCTCGGTCTTCAACCGGCAGGAAACGCCTTACGTGACGACGCTGCACGGCCGGCTCGACCTGCCCGAGCAGCAGCCGGTGTTCGACACGTTCAACACGGCGCCCGTGATTTCGATTTCGAACTCGCAACGCCAGCCGCTGCCGCAGGCGAAATGGCTGACGACCGTCTACCACGGGTTGCCCGATACGCTGTACATGCCGCAGCCCGTCGAGCCGCGCTATCTCGCGTTCCTCGGCCGCATCTCGCCGGAGAAGCGCGTCGACACGGCGATTCGCATTGCGCGCCAGTGCGGGCTGCCGATCCGGATCGCCGCGAAGATCGATGCGGCCGACCAGGAATACTTCGACCGCGAGATCAAGCCGCTCTTCGCGTTGCCGCACGTCGAATACATCGGCGAGATCGCCGATCACCAGAAGGCCGAATTCCTGTCGGGCGCGCATGCGCTGCTGTTCCCGATCGACTGGCCGGAGCCGTTCGGCCTGGTGATGATCGAGGCGATGTCGTGCGGCACGCCGGTGATCGCGTTCAATCGCGGCGCGGTGCCCGAGGTGCTGGACGAGGGCGTGTCGGGTTTCATCGTCGAGGATGAAATCAGTGCGGTGGCTGCCGTGAACCGGCTGCACCTGCTGCCGCGTGCGCGCGTGCGGCAGCGCTTCGAGGAACGCTTCACGTCGCGGCGGATGGCGCAGCAGTATGTCGACGTCTACCAGTCGGTGATCCGCGCGCAGAAGCGCTCGCGCTTCAAGGTGATCGACTCGACGACCTGACGCGGCGCGCGGGCGGATAAAAAAAACGGCGATGCCCGCAAGGACATCGCCGTTTGCGCATGGCCCGCGCGCGGTGCGCACGGGCGGTGCGTGAGCGTCAGATCTTGAGCTTCGTGACCTTCGTGCCGTTGATCGACACATCGCCCATCAGGCCCGCGTTCGTCAGCACGACGACCTGGACCGGTGCGGTGGCCGTGGTCGTGTCGATCGCGCCGTTCGCGCCCATCTTCACGAGCGCGACCGATGCGCCGGCGCCGGCTGCCCAGCCGTCCGAGCCGCGGAATTCGTCGAGCGCTTCCTGCGTCATGAACAGGAACACGATCGCCTTCGACTGCGCACCGGCCTGCAGGCCGACCGACAGCGACGACGTGTTGTAGTAGCCGACCGTGCTGCCGCCGACGCGCAGCGCGCCGTTGCCGGACTGGCCGCCGACGATGAGGCCGGCTTGCAGCACGTTCGGGAACACGAGCACGCCGCGCGATTTCGCGACGAGTTCACGCGAACCCTTGACCGTGGAATACAGGCGCGACAGCGTTGCGTCGACGCTCGAGTCGATTGCCTGACGCTTCGACGCGCTGGTCGCGGCGTTGTCCGGCTTGTCCGGGGTGGTGGTGCAACCGGTGAGCGCGAGGCTACCGACGATGAGCGCAGCGGCGGCTTTCAGCACAAGATTCCGTTTTTGCATCGTTCTTCTCCATCGGATGACGTTCGGAGTGAGTCTCGCTCAAGGAGCGGATCACGTCGGCAGTTATATCACAGTGGATTACAACCCCTTTTCGTTCGTGCGTGAAAGAGCGTCAAATCGGGGGGGCGGTGTCGCTGCGCGCCAACGGACCGATCGGATCGGCGCCCGCGCGCCGACGCGCCCCGCGCGGGTCGGCATGCGGGGAACAAGGGCGGCAGATCGGGCGGCGACGGCGCTTGCGGGCGGGTCAGTGCGTGACCGGCGGGACGGGCGGCTTGATCGGCGGGCGGCGCAGCGCGCGGCGGATCAGTGCAATCACGACGCCGCAGGCGAACAGGAATGCGGCCGGTACGACCCAGTAGCCGACGAACGCATGCCACAGATAGCCCGCGAGCGTAGTGCGGCGCACCACGTATTCGTCGCGGGCCGCCTGCTGGCGCGGCGCGTTGGCGGCGAGCACGTCGGCCGGGCAGCCGGCCGCGCGCGCCTCGTCAGGATCCCCGTGGCACTTCGCGGCGGCGCCGGCTGCCTGTTGCGCGTCGGTGAGCTGCCAGGTGGTCAGCGCGAGCTGCAGGTCCGCCTTGTTGTAGGCCATTTCCTCGCGGATCTCGCGCACGGCGACGATCGCGACGGGCACGGCCCAGAACACGATCACGATCAGCCAGCGGCGGAACCAGCGGTGTTGTCTCCATGCCATCCATGCCTCCAATTGGCGCGCGTGCGCGTCCGTCTCGAGGGCGGCCCGATGGCGCTTCTTGTACTTGGGTGGGCCGCGTTGCAGCCATCATAGAAGAAAACGCGGCGAATTGCCGCACCATGTGGCGGCGCCGGTACGGCGGGCCCGGAAAGCGGGACGGGTGGAGGTGGGCGGTCGAACGGCGGCGGCGGAACGCGTGCGGCAGGTCGAGGTGCGCGACACATGCGACACGTGCGGCAGGCGCTTCAGGCACGTACGCGTCGATGCGCATGCAACGAAAACAAAAATGCCGCGACCGCCGAAGCGGTGCGCGGCATTCGATACGGGAGCGCCGGAACTCAGGCGGCCGGCTGGCTGCTCAGGCAGCTCTTCATGAACGCCTTGCGGTCGTCGCCCTTCTTGCCGGTGGCCTGCGTGTTGCAGGCCTTCATCTTTTCCTGCTGCGTCATTGCCTTCGCGGGCTTCGCCGACAGGCAGTCCTTCATGAACGCCTTGCGTTCGTCGCCCGTCTTGCCTGCTGCCTGGGTGTTACAGGCCTTCATCTTGTCCTGCTGGCTGTTCGCCGCGAACGCGGGGGAAGCCAGCATGCCGCCGAGGAGCACTGCGGCTACGAGCGATTGGATTTTCATTTCGACACTCCCATGGGGTGAATTGCGTGTTATCGACGCCGTCACGAAGCACGTTGCGATGAGGATAGGGCCACATCGCACCGTGCGCTCCGATTATGGCAAATCAATGTGAAAAACACCGAAACGGCACTTCCTATAACGTTGCGGGCGCCGCGGCCGTTGACGACGCGCGCGACTGGACGATCGGGACAAACCATGATGCGCGGCGGCCGGCATCGGCCGTGGCGCCGGAACCTGCCGGATCCCGGCCGCGAGCCATTACAATCGCGGCCATGAATACTCCGAATCCCGCATCCCCCCCGTCCGCGGCGGCCCTGCCGCGCATCGCCGTGCTCGCCACCGGCGGCACGATCGCCGGAGCCGCGCCAGACGCGGCCAGCACGGCCGGTTACCAGGCCGGCGCGCTCGGCGTCGGTTTCCTGGTCGACGCGGTGCCGGCGCTCGCGTCGGTCGCGCGCATCGACGCCGAGCAGATCGCCAGCATCGACAGCAAGGATCTCGCACTGCCGCTGTGGAACACGCTCGCCGCGCGGATCGACGTGCTGATGGCCGATCCTGCGGTCGACGGCATCGTGATCACGCACGGCACCGACACGCTCGAGGAAACCGCGTATGCACTTCACCTGGTCGTGAAAGGCGACAAGCCGGTCGTGCTGACGGCCGCGATGCGGCCGGCGACCGCGCTGTCGTCCGACGGCCCGCTGAACCTGCTGAACGCGGTGACGGTGGCCGCGCATCCGGCCGCGCGCGGGCAGGGCGTGCTGATCGCGTTCAACAACCGGATCCACGGCGCGCGCGACGTCGTGAAGACGAGCACCTATGCGGTCGACGCATTCCAGTCGCCGGAACTCGGTGCGCTCGGCTGGGTGCAGGACGGCCGCGTCGAATTCGCGCGCCGCGTCACGCGCTCGCGCGATGCGCAACTGGCGATCGCCGCAACGTGGCCGCCCGTCGAAGTCGTCGCGAGCTACGCGGGCGTGACGCGCACGGCCGTCGATGCGCTGGTGGCGGCCGGCGTGCGCGGGCTCGTCGTGGCCGGCACCGGCAACGGGTCGATCCATGCGACGCTGCAGGCGGCGCTCGCCGATGCGGTGAGCGCGGGCGTTGCCGTGGTCCGCGCGTCGCGCGTCGGCTCGGGGCATGTGATGCGCAACGGCGCGGCCAACGACGATGCGCTCGGCTTCGTCAGCGCGGGCTCGCTGAATCCGTTCAAGGCGCGCGTGCTGCTGATGCTCGCGCTGGCGAACGGCATCAGCGCGCGCGACGAACTGCAGCGCGTATTCGATACGTTCTGACCGATGTCCGCCCGCCGCTCGCGCGGCGCGGCATCGCCAAAGAAAAAGGCAGGCCTGATGGCCTGCCTTTTCCGTTTTTCAATCCTGCACGGATGCTCAGGACTGCGGCGGAATCACGAGCTTCTGGCCCGGATAGATCTTGTCCGGGCTCGACAGCATCGGCTTGTTCGCCTCGAAGATCGCCGGGTACTTGTTCGCGTCGCCATACACTTCCTTGGCGATCGCCGACAGCGTGTCGCCCGGCTTCACGTCGTGGTACTGCACTTCCGGATCGTCCGGCTGCAGATCGTCGTCGTTGACGCCCGCGACGCCCTGCACGTTGCCGGCCGCGACCTTGACTTTGGCCTTCGTGTCGAGATCGGCGACGCTGCCCGACAGCGTGACGGTGCGCGATGCACCGTCGAACGCGACCGTCAGGTTCGACGTGTCGAGACCCTGCGTGCTGATGTAGTTCTTGATCGCATCGGCCGCGGTCTGGTTCGCGGCATTCGGATCTTCCGCCGCTTGCGCGTCGGCATGACCCAGCAGTTTTTCACCCGCCTCTTTGATAAACGAAAGAAGACCCATCGCTGCACTCCTTAGGTGGTTGAAAAGAAAACGCGCCGTGAAGTGGCGAAAAAAACACCGCGCTGGGCGCATTCATCGGAGTGAACGCAAGCGCGGCGGTTTTCTCGAAAGGCGTGGCGAAAGTGTAGGCGTTCAGCGCGACGATTGCATGAAAAATCGCACGCTCGAACGTAAAGAAATGTAATACGCGAAATCCGACAGGCGGACACCCGACGACGACGTCTGACCGACCAAGGCTTCCCCGGCGCCGCCGGGTGCCGCTGCGGACCCCACCACGCCGCTCTCAGCCCAGAGCGGCGTTTTTCGCCCCGTCGCGCATGCGGTTGGCGATGCGCGGCGGGGCGCCCCACCGTGATGCGCGCGTGCGTCGCGCACCGATGCGACCGGCCGCGGCCGGATCGCGCGTGTTCTTCGCGCGCGTCCGCCATTGCAGCGGAACCGCGCGTTTTTGCGTCCGCGTTACGCGGCCGGCGTCTGGCCGATCTCGAAGTTCGACATGATCTCGAGCGCGCGCACGAGTGCCGAGTGATCCCACGCCTTGCCGCCGTGCGATGCGCACACGCTGAACAGCTGCTGCGCGCTCGCGGTGTGCGGCAGGGCGAGGCCGAGCTTGCGTGCGCCGTCGAGCGCGAGGTTCAGGTCCTTCTGGTGCAGCTCGATGCGGAAGCCCGGATCGAACGTGCGCTTCGTCATCCGCGCGCCGTGCACTTCGAGGATGCGCGACGCGGCGAAGCCGCCCATCAGTGCCTGGCGAACGCGCTCCGGATCGGCGCCCGAGCGTGCGGCGAACAGCAGTGCTTCGCCGACGGCCTCGATGTTCAGCGCGACGATGATCTGGTTCGCGACCTTGCAGGTCTGGCCCGCGCCGTTGTCGCCGACGAGCGTGATGTTCTTGCCCATCTTCTCGAACAGCGGCTTCGCGCGCTCGAAGGCCTGTTCCGGGCCGCCGACCATGATCGTCAGCGTCGCTTCGCGTGCGCCGACTTCGCCGCCGGACACCGGCGCGTCGAGGTAGTCGCAGCCGAGCGCGTTGATCTGCTTCGCGAATTCCTGCGTGTCGAGCGGCGAGATCGAGCTCATGTCGATCACGAGCTTGCCGGCCGTCAGGCCTTTTGCGACGCCGTCGTCGGCGAACAGCACGTTACGCACGTCGGGCGTGTCCGGCACCATCGAGATGACGATGTCCGCATTCCGTGCGACTTCGGTCGAATTCGCGACGATCTTCGCGCTCGCGCGCAGGTCGTCCGGGATCGGGAACGCACCGTTCACGACGAGCTGATGATCGCCCTTGAGCAGGTTGCGCGCCATGTGCGCGCCCATGATGCCGAGGCCGATGAAACCGATGGTTGCCATGTGAAAGTCTCCTAGAGGGGCGAAAGCGGGAAGGGCGGATCTCAGGCGGCGCGGCGCGCCGAGCCCGGCGCGCAGCCGGCGACGCTTTGCAGCCAGCCGAGGCCTTCCGTCGTGGTGGTACGAGGCTTGTATTCGCAGCCGATGTGGCCGTTGTAGCCGAGCCGGTCGAGCAGTGCGAACAGGAACGCGTAGTTGATCTCGCCCGTGCCCGGCTCGTTGCGGCCCGGGTTGTCCGCGAGCTGGACGTGGCCGATCGATGCGAGGTTGCGTTCGATCGTCGCGGCCAGTTCGCCTTCCATGCGTTGCATGTGATAGATGTCGTACTGCAGGAACAGGTTGTCCGAGCCGACCGCGCGGATCACGTCGAGCCCTTCGGCCGAACGGTTCAGCGCGAAGCCCGGGATGTCGAAGCTGTTGCACGGCTCGACGAGCAGGCGGATGCCTTCGCGCTTCAGTGCGTCGGCCGCGAAGCGCAGGTTGTCGACGATCGTGACGAACGTCTTGTCGCGCGCCGTGCTGGCCGACGGGATGCCGACGAGGCAGTTCAGTTGCGGCACCTTCAGTGCCTTCGCGTACTCGATCGCACGGCCGACGCCTTCCTGGAACTCGCCGACGCGATCGGGCAGGCACGCGATGCCGCGCTCGCCCTGGTCCCAGTTGCCGGCGGGCAGGTTGTGCAGCACGGGGCGCAGGCGGTGCGTCTCGAGCCGCTCGGCGAGTTCCTCTTTCGCGTACGGATACGGGAACAGGAACTCGACGGCGTCGAAGCCCGCGTCCGCGGCCGCCTTGAAGCGGTCGAGGAACGGCACTTCGTTGAACAGCATGGTCAGGTTTGCAGCAAACTTCGGCATGAGCTAAGCCTCTTCGGTCGGTCAGTCAAGAATGTCCTGCGGATCAGTCGAGCATCGAGATTGCGGTCGGTGCGTGCTCGGCCTTTTCGGCGAGATCCTCGAATTCGTTGATCGCGTCGATTTCGGTGCCCATCGAGATGTTCGTCACGCGCTCGAGGATCACTTCGACGACCACCGGCACGCTGAACTCTTCCGCGAGCGATTGCGCCTGCCGCAGCGCCGGCTCGATCTCTTCCGGCTTGAACACGCGCAGCGCCTTGCAGCCGAGGCCTTCGGCAACGGCCACGTGATCGACGCCATAGCCGTTCAGTTCCGGTGCGTTCACGTTGTCGAACGCGAGCTGCACGCAGTAGTCCATGTCGAACGCACGCTGTGCCTGGCGGATCAGCCCGAGGTACGAGTTGTTCACGACGACGTGCACGTACGGCAGCTTGAATTGCGCGCCGGCCGCAAGTTCCTCGATCATGAACTGGAAGTCGTAGTCGCCGGACAGCGCGACGATCGGGCGGCTCGGGTCGGCCGCACGCACGCCGAGCGCGGCGGGGATCGTCCAGCCGAGCGGGCCGGCCTGGCCGCAGTTGATCCAGTTGCGTGCCTTGAACACGTGCAGGAACTGCGCGGCGGCGATCTGCGACAGGCCGATCGTGCTGACGTAGCACGTATCTCGGCCGAACACCTTGTTCATCTCTTCGTACACGCGCTGCGGCTTGACCGGCACGTTGTCGAAGTGCGTCTTGCGCTGCAGCGTGCGCTTGCGTTGCTGGCAATCCGCGACCCATGCGCTGCGGTCCTTCAGCTTGCCGGCGGCCTTCCATTCCTGCGCGACGGCGACGAACAGTTCCAGCGCGGCCTTGGCGTCCGACACGATGCCGAGATCCGGGCCGAACACGCGGCCGATCTGCGTCGGCTCGATGTCGACGTGCACGAACTTGCGGCCCTTCGTGTAGACCTCGACGCTGCCCGTGTGGCGGTTCGCCCAGCGGTTGCCGATGCCGAGCACGAAGTCGGACGCGAGCATCGTCGCGTTGCCGTAGCGGTGCGACGTCTGCAGGCCGACCATGCCGGCCATCAGCGGGTGGTCGTCCGGAATCGCGCCCCACGACATCAGCGTCGGGATCACCGGCACGCCGATCGTTTCGGCGAACTGGACGAGCAGGTCTTCGGCCGCTGCGTTGAGCACGCCGCCGCCCGACACGATCAGCGGCTTGTCCGCGTCGTTGAGCATCGCGAGCGCCTTCTCGATCTGTGCGCGGCTGGCCGCGGGCTTGTAGACCGGCAGCGGTTCGTACGTGTCGATGTCGAACTCGATTTCGGCGAGCTGCACGTCGATCGGCAGGTCGACCAGCACCGGGCCCGGACGGCCCGAGCGCATCAGGTGGAATGCCTGCTGGAACACGCGCGGCACGAGCGCCGGCTCGCGCACGGTGACGGCCCACTTGGTGACCGGCTTCGCGATCGACTCGATGTCGACGGCCTGGAAGTCTTCCTTGTACAGGCGTGCACGCGGTGCCTGGCCCGTGATCGCGAGGATCGGAATCGAGTCGGCCGATGCGGAGTAGAGGCCCGTGATCATGTCGGTGCCGGCGGGGCCCGACGTGCCGATGCACACGCCGATGTTGCCCGGCGCGGCACGCGTGAAGCCTTCGGCCATGTGCGAGGCGCCCTCGACGTGGCGGGCCAGCACGTGGCTGATGCCACCCGACTTGCGCATCGCGGAGTAGAACGGGTTGATGGCTGCGCCCGGCACGCCGAACGCGGTCTGGATGCCTTCCTTCTCGAGCACGAGCACTGCTGCGTCGACGGCTCTCATCTTGGCCATGAATGTCTCCTTGAATGTGGCGGATCTGCGAATCGGTCTGTTGGGAACACTTTAGGGATGCAGGAAAGGTTTGATAAGATCAGCCGAAGTCGCTTATTTCGAAACTAAAAGTATGGAATGACGGCCGGACGGGGCTTCCCGTCGGTGTCGCAACGGAGACGGCAGATGGATCGCTTCAAGCAGATCGAGACGTTCGTGCGGGTTGCCGACGCCGGCAGCCTCGCGGCGGCGGCGCTCGAGGAAGGCGTGTCGCCGGTGGTGCTCGGGCGGCGCATCGACGCGCTCGAAAAGCGCCTCGGCGTGAAGCTGATGTACCGCTCGACGCGGCGGCTGGTGGTCAGCGAGGAGGGCGCCGCGTTCCTCGAACGCTGCCGCGGGCTGCTGTCCGAGTGGGACCAGGCCGAGAACGAGCTGGCCGCCGGGCGGCGCGCGGTCAGCGGGCACCTGATCGTGTCCGCGCCGGCCGCGTTCGGGCGCAAGCACGTCGCGCCGCACGCGCCCGGCTTTCTGGCCGACAAACCCGAGATGCAGCTGTCGTTCAACCTGACCGACCGTGTCGTCGATCTCGTGCGCGAAGGCTACGACCTGTCGATCCGGATCGGTGGCGCCGTCGACCCGAACTTCGTCGCGGTGAAGCTCGCATCGAACCGGCGCGTCGTGTGCGGCACGCCCGACTATTTCCGCCGGCACGGCCGGCCGAAGTCGCTCGACGACCTGCTGAAGCACAACTGCCTCGCGTTCAACCTGCAGGGCGGGCAGAACCGCGGCTGGTATTTCCAGCGCCACGGCAAGATCGCGACGATGCGCGTCGCGGGCAATCTCGACTGCAACGACGGCGAGCTGCTGCACCGCTGGGTGGCCGAAGGCCTCGGGCTCGGCTGGCGCTCGACGTGGGAAATCGCCGCGCAGCTCGAAACGGGCGAGCTCGAGACCGTGCTCGACGAGTATGCACTGCCCGACTACGACATCCTTGCCGTCTACCCGCAACAGCGCTACGTGCCGGCACGCGTGCGCTATTTCATCGACTACCTGCGCGACGCGTACGCGCGCCCCGGCTACTGGAGCACCACGCCGTAACGGCGGCGGGCGGCACGGCATCCGGGGCGTCCGGCGTTTTTTTACGCTTCATGTGCGTTGCGCGGGAATAAACTCGACGCAACGACGGTAAGGTCATCGAGCGCGCACGTTGCCGGTCTGTCCGGGCGCCATGCGCGGAACGGGCGCGGTTTCGGCCGCCGGGACCAGGGAGGCCATGTGGGGCAAGCCGGACAGGCGGTCGATGAGCGGGCGGCGGACGACGCGGTAGCGCGCGGCGAGCGGTTTCGTACGCTCGTGCTGCCGCATCTCGACGCCGCGTACAACCTCGCGCGCTGGCTGAGCGGCAACGCCGGCGATGCGGACGACGTTGTCCAGGACGCGTGCATGCGGGCGCTGCGCTTCATCGATTCGTGTCGCGGCGACAACGCGCGGCCGTGGCTGCTGACGATCGTGCGCCACACCTGGTACACCGAATGGCGGCGCCGTACGCACGCGCACGAGGTCGCGCTGCCCGACACGCTCGACGACACCGACGTTCCCGACGACTGGCAACCGGCGACCGAGGATCCGCTCGCGCAACTGCTGCGCGGCGAGAACGTACGGCTCGTGAATGCGGCGCTTGCGAAGCTGCCGCCCGAATACCGCGAGGTGCTCGTGCTGCGCGAGATGGAGGACCTGAGTTACCGCGAGATCGCGGCGATCGCGGACGTGCCGGTCGGCACGGTGATGTCGCGGCTCGCGCGCGGCCGTCGCAGGCTCGCCGTGCTGCTGGGCGGCGACACCACGCCGGCGGCCAAAGGCAGGCCGGGCCATACGCCGGCAGGCGGAACCGCATCGGAGGCTATCGATGGACTGTAACGAAGCGCGAGCATTGCTGGACGCGGACGTCGACCGCGAGCTGTCGGCGCCCGATGCGTTGCGGGTCCAGCAGCATGTCGACGGGTGCGACGCGTGCCGCCGCGATCGCGCGCGGATCGTCACGCTGGTGCAGGCCGTGCGGCAGGCCGACTATCACCGCGCGCCGGATGCGCTGCGGGCGAGCATCCTTGCGAGCCTGCCGGCCGCCGGGGACGGGCGCGCCCGCGGGCAATCCCGGGCGGAACCCGAGCCCGAGCGGCGATCGCAGCCGCGGCCGCGCGGCCGTCGCTGGTTTTCCTGGCTGGGCGGCGGTGTATCGGCACGCCCGGCGCCGGCGGGCCCGGGGCCGCGCGTCGCCGCGCTGCCCGGGCTTGGCTGGGGCGTGGCGCTGCTGGTGGCGCTTGCCGCGGCGGCCGGGATGGCGCTGTCCGCGCGCCACGCCGACACCGACCGCACGGTCGATGAACTCGTCGCGAGCCACGTGCGGGCCGACCTGTCGGCGCGCGCCATCGACGTGATCTCGACCGACCGGCATACGGTCAAGCCATGGTTCAACGGCCGGCTCGACTATGCGCCGCCGGTCGAGGATCTCGCGGCGAGCGGCTTCGCACTGGTCGGCGGCCGGCTCGACTATGTCGGGCGGCGCCGCGTCGCGGTGCTCGTCTACCGTTACCGGCAGCACGTGATCGACGTCTACGTGCGGCCGGCCGGCGAAGGGCCGGCGGCCCCGTACGCGACCGTGTCGCAGGGCTATGCGCTCGACCGCTGGGACGCGGCCGGGATGACGTGGTGGGCGGTGACCGACGCGGAGCCGTCGGCCCTCGCGGCGTTCAGGACGGCGCTCGACGCGCGGCTCGCCGGCACGCACAGCGAGTGACGGCGCACCGGGCCGCGGCCCGGTGCGCTTCGCTTGTGTCCCGACCCCTATCGCAAAAAGGGCGACGGGCGGCCGATTACGCAGGCCCAGCCCTTCAAGTCTTTGAAAACACGGCCGAATCCGGTCGCGAATCGTTGATTGGCCTTGCATGCGCCCCGTATCCGGGTTAGAATCTTCGGCTTCTCACTTGCCACACCGGTTCAGACGCCCGGGTGGCTTTAATCCACAAGGAGTGTGTAATGCGTCATTACGAAATCGTATTCATCGTGCACCCCGATCAAAGCGAGCAAGTGCCCGCGATGATCGAGCGTTACAAGTCCACGATCACGTCGCACGGCGGTCAGATCCACCGCGTCGAAGACTGGGGCCGTCGCCAACTGGCCTACATGATCGAGAAACTCGCGAAGGCTCACTACGTCTGCATGAACATCGAGTGCGACCAGACGACGCTCGACGAACTCGAACACGCGTTCAAGTTCAACGACGCCGTGCTGCGCCACCTCATCGTCAAGATGAAGAAGGCCGAAACCGGCCCGTCGCCGATGATGAAGGAAGTTCAGCGCGAAGAAGCCAAGAAGGCGGCTGCAGCTCAGCCGACCGAAGCGCAGGCTTAAGTTCGTCATTCATTAAGCCATCAAGGAGCGCGCCACTCACGTGAACAGGTTGCAATTGACGGCGAGCGTCGTCGAACGCGCACCGGTGCGATATACGCCGGCAGGTGTTCCGATCGCAAGCGCCACATTGCATCACCGCACGGAAGTCGTCGAAGCAGGCATTCCCCGTCAGGTCGAAATGACGATCGAGGCGGTGGCGGCCGGTGAGGCGAGCGGCAGGCTGGAAAGCCGTGAAATGGGCGTCGAGACGCTGTTCACGGGCTTCCTGGCAAAGAAAAGCCGCAACGCGAGAACCTTGGTGTTTCACATCACTGCATTGCAGGACATTGGAAAGGACTGAAATCATGGCCCGCCCGACTGGTAAAAAATTCGACAAGCGTCGTCAGCAACAAAACCCGCTCTTCAAGCGCAAGAAGTTCTGCCGTTTCACGGCCGCCGGCGTCGATCAGATCGACTACAAGGACACGGAAACGCTGAAGGACTTCATCGGCGAAAACGGCAAGATCACGCCGGCTCGCCTGACGGGTACGAAGTCGCACTATCAGCGTCAGCTCGACACGGCAATCAAGCGTGCGCGTTTCCTCGCGCTGCTGCCGTACACCGATCAGCACAAGGCGTAACTCGGCGACGCCATAAGGAGAATTCGAATGCAAATCATTCTGTTGGAAAAAGTCGCCAATCTGGGTAACCTCGGCGACATCGTCAAGGTCAAGGACGGTTACGCTCGCAACTTCCTGATCCCGAACCGCAAGGCTCGCCGTGCAACGAAGGAAGCGATCGCCGAATTCGAAGTGCGCCGCGCTGAACTCGAAAAGATCGCCGCTGAAAAGCTGGCAGCGTCGCAGGCAGTCGGCGAGAAGCTGAACGGCCAGACGTTCGAAATCACGCAGAAGTCGGGCGTTGACGGCCGTCTGTTCGGCTCGGTCACGAACGGCGACGTCGCGGAACTGCTGAAGAAGGCAGGTTTCGAAGTCGAGAAGCTGCAAGTTCGCATGCCGGAAGGCCCGCTGAAGATGATCGGCGAGCACAACGTCCAGGTCGCGCTGCACACGGACGTCGTCGTCGACGTCACGGTCAACGTGATCGGCGACCACGCGTAAGCGTACGCAAGCTTTCCGGGCGGCCTCCGCTGTCCGGACAAGGGCAGGCGCCCGGGCAACCGGGGCCTGCCTTTTTTATTGCCGCATCACTGGCGGCCGGTATGGCGTCGTCCTGTGTAATTCGCGATAATCCCAACCCATGAACGCGCCGCAAGATCCTCAAATCGAATCGCTGAAAGTCCCGCCGCATTCGGTCGAAGCCGAACAGTCGGTGCTCGGCGGCCTGTTGCTCGACAACGCGGCCTGGGACCGGATTGCCGACTTCCTGTCGCAGGGCGATTTCTATCGCTACGACCACCGGATCATCTACGAGCACATCGGCCGGCTGATCGCGTCGACGCGCCCGGCCGACGTCGTCACCGTGTACGAAGCGCTGACCACGTCCGGCAAGGCCGACGACGTCGGCGGGCTCGCGTACCTGAACGCACTCGCGCAGAACACGCCGAGCGCGGCGAACATCCGCCGTTATGCGGAAATCGTGCGCGACCGTGCGGTGCTGCGCCGGCTCGTGTCGGTCGCCGACGAAATCTCGGCCGACGCGTTCAATCCGCAGGGCAAGGAAGTCCGCCAGCTGCTCGACGAAGCCGAGTCGAAGGTATTCTCGATCGCCGAAGAGGGCGCGCGCGGCAACCAGGGCTTCCTCGAGATCGGCCCGCTGCTCACGCAGGTCGTCGAGCGCATCGACACGCTTTACCACACCGCGAACCCGAGCGACGTTACCGGCACGCCGACGGGCTTCGTCGACCTCGACCGGATGACGTCCGGGATGCACGGCGGCGAACTGATCATCGTGGCGGGAAGACCGTCGATGGGTAAAACCGCATTTTCGATGAACATCGGCGAATACGTCGCGGTCGAGTATGGGCTGCCGGTCGCGGTGTTCTCGATGGAAATGCCGGGCACCCAGCTCGTGATGCGTATGCTCGGCTCGATCGGCCGGCTCGACCAGCATCGGATGCGTACGGGCCGCCTGACGGACGAGGATTGGCCGAAACTGACGCACGCGGTGCAGAAGATGAGCGAGGCGCAGCTTTTCATCGACGAGACGGGCGGCCTGAACCCGATGGAATTGCGCTCGCGCGCGCGGCGTCTCTCGCGGCAATGCGGCAAGCTCGGCCTGATCATCGTCGACTACCTGCAGCTGATGTCGGGTTCGTCGCAGGGCGAGAACCGTGCGACCGAAATCTCGGAAATCTCGCGATCGCTGAAGAGCCTCGCGAAGGAACTCGACGTGCCGGTGATCGCGCTGTCGCAGCTGAACCGCGGCCTCGAGCAGCGTCCGAACAAGCGTCCGGTGATGTCCGATTTGCGCGAATCGGGCGCAATCGAACAGGACGCGGACGTGATCCTGTTCATTTACCGCGACGAAGTTTACAACCCGGACAGCCCGGACAAGGGCACGGCCGAAATCATCATCGGCAAGCAGCGTAATGGCCCGATCGGTCCCGTTCGGCTCACGTTCCTGGGTCAATACACGAAGTTCGACAACTTTGCCGGGGCGCAGAACTTCTACGGCGAGTAGCGCCGGATGTAAACTCTTATTTCGCCAAGCGTTGTATCCAATCCCGGCGTGCGCATATGCGCGCGTCGCGGCGCGACCGAAAACGGTACAATGTCGCCCGTTTTCGTGACAGTAGTTTGACAATCTCTCAGGAATCCCATGTTCGGTCGATTCATGCCCACCGAGGGCAAGTTCTTTGAACTCTTCAACGCGCACGCGAAGCACATCGTTGCCGGCGGACGCGAACTCGAACTGCTGATCGACAATCTCGCCGACGCCGAGATTCACAAGCAAAACGTGCAGACGGCCGAGAAGGCCGCCGACAAGCTCACGCACGAAGCGATCGATCTGCTGCACAAGACTTTCATCACGCCGCTCGATCGCGACGAGATCCACAAGCTGATCACGACGATGGACGACATCCTCGACCTGATGGAAGACGTCGCGACGGCCGTGTCGCTGTACGACGTGCAGGCCGTCACGTCCGAGGCGAGCCAGCTCGCGCACATCGTCACGCAGTCGGCGCAGCACGTGCAGCAGGCGGTCGGGATGCTGTCCGACATGAAGCAGTCGGCGCAGATCCTCAAGCAGTGCGAGGAGATCGACCGCTGGGAGTCGGAGGCCGACCGCGTGCTGCGCGCCGCGATGTCGAAGCTGTTCCGCGAAGAAGACGACGTGAAGACGCTCATCAAGCTGAAGGCGATCTACGAGCTGCTCGAAGAGATCACCGACAAGTGCGAGGACGTCGCGAACATCATCGAAGGCATCGTGCTGGAAAACGCCTGAGCGGACCACGATGCATTCGATACAACTCGCCCTATGGATGGTCGCGACGCTGGTGCTCGTCGCGCTCGTATTCGACTTCATGAACGGCTTCCACGACGCGGCGAACTCGATCGCCACCGTCGTGTCCACCGGGGTGCTGAAACCCCAGCAGGCCGTGGTGTTCGCGGCAGCGTTCAACGTCATCGCGTATTTCATCTTCCACCTGAAAGTCGCGCAGACCGTCGGTAAAGGCACGATCGATCCCGAGATCGTCGACCACTACGTCGTGTTCGGCGCGCTGGTCGGCGCGATCGGCTGGAACGTGATCACCTGGTACTACGGGATTCCGTCGAGCTCGTCGCACGCGCTGATCGGCGGCCTCGTCGGCTCGGCACTCGCGAAGTCGGGCTGGAGCTCGCTGAACATCGACGGGCTGATGAAGACCGTCGCGTTCATCTTCATTTCGCCGCTGCTCGGCTTCATCCTCGGTTCGCTGTTCATGCTCGGCGTGTCGTGGCTGTATTTCCGTACCGCACCCAGCAAGGTCGACCGGCGGTTCCGCAGGCTCCAGCTGCTGTCGGCCGGCCTGTACAGCCTCGGCCACGGCGGCAACGACGCGCAGAAGACGATCGGCATCATCTGGATGCTGCTGATCGCGTCGGGCTATGCGTCGGCGACGTCCGCGGCGCCGCCCGCGTGGGTGATCGGCGCGTGCTACCTGTCGATGGGCCTCGGCACGCTGTTCGGCGGCTGGCGCATCGTGCGCACGATGGGCCAGAAGATCACGAAGCTCAAGCCGGTCGGCGGTTTCTGTGCCGAAAGCGGCGGGGCGATCACGCTGTTCATCGCGTCGTTCCTCGGCATCCCGGTCTCGACCACGCATACGATCACCGGCGCGATCGTCGGCGTCGGCGCGACGCAGAAGCTGTCGGCCGTGCGCTGGGGCGTTGCCGGCAACATCGTGTGGGCGTGGGTGCTGACGATTCCGGCATCCGCGTTGATCGCGGCCGGCGGATGGTGGCTCGGACACCGGATCTTCTGATCGCCGACGCTGCCGGATCGACATGAAATGCGCCGCAAGCCGAAAGGTTGCGGCGCATTTTCTTTGGAGGCGAGGAAGTTTGCGACGAACGACGGGGCCGCGGCGGATGCCGCCGGGGTTACCGTCGGCGTTTGAGCAGCGGGCTAGTAACTTCCGTTCGCGAACCGTGCAATCGGATCGTCCGCGGTGCCGGTGCGCGGGCTGACGGGCGCGGATTGCGTCGACGCACGCAGCACCTGCACGGGCTCGGTGCCGCGCGGCGACGTCGCGGCCGCTGCGGGCGGCGGTTCCGCATCGAATGCGGCCGCCTGGGCAGCCGTCAGTGCCGTCGTCGGAATCTGCGTGCCGACCTCGGCCGGGCCGGCCGGCGCTGCATTCGCCGTCATCGCGGTCAGGCCGCCATCGCCAATCGCCGATGTTGCCTGCTGCCGGGCTGCCTGCACGCGCGGCGGCGGTTCGTACGGATCGGCGGGCGCGGCCGCAGGCGCCACTGCCGCGGTCGTCACGGCCGGCATGACCGGAGGGGGCGACTGCGTCGCTCCGGCTTGCGACGACGCATAGGCAGGCTGCCGCGCCGCGGCGGCAGTCACGACAGGGGCGGGCGCAACCGCCGGCGGGTTGCGCGGCTCGTCGCGCTTCGCCTCGTAGGTCGGCGCGTCGAACGGCGCGGGCGTCGCGCGCGGCGGCGCAACGCGACGAATGCCGTCGAAACGCTTGGCCCAGTACGGGTTCGTCAGGTAGTCGAGCCGCACGGTGCCGCCCGTCGACGGCGCGTTGACGAAGCGCAGCTTGCCGACATAGATGCCGACGTGCGAATGCGGCCGCCCGGTCGTATTGAAGAAAATCAGGTCGCCCGGCGCGACCTGGTCGGGCTCGATCGACACGCCGCGGCCGCTCATGTCGGCGGTCGTGCGCGGCAGGTTCACGTCGGTCGCGCGGCCGATCACGTAGCGCACGAGCCCGCTGCAGTCGAAGCCGCTCGTCGGCGTATTGCCGCCCCAGCGATACGGGACGCCGACCAGGCTCATCGCCTGGATCGAGATTTCTTCCTGGCCGACGCTGTGATCGACGAATTTCGGGAAATTGGCGGGAGCCGGGAACGCGCGCGGCGTCGTGATCTTCATTCCCGGCTCGCGCGATGCCGACTGCGGCGGCACGCTGGAGCAGGCCGCAAGCAGCGAAACGACGGCGACGGGGACCCAGATTCGAAGCATGGCAAGGCGGGCGAGCGCGGCGCACTCGCGAATCGTATGACAACAGACAGACCCGATGGTAGACGCTCCGGCGGGGCTTAAGCAACCATTCTTGAGAATTTACTTGAAGTTTCGCGCGTAAATGGAGCTGTTGCGTGACGATGTGTTACCTGCGTTTTCGACCCCAAATAAAAACGGCGCTCCGGAAACGGAGCGCCGCGATGCGTCGAAAGCCGGCCGGAGAGGCCGGCCTGCCGCGTTACAGGATGTCCGACGCGTAGTCGGCGAGCCGCGAGCGTTCGCCGCGCGCGAGCGTCACGTGGCCGCTGTGGCCCCAGCCCTTGAAGCGGTCGACGACGTAGGTCAGGCCCGAACTGCCTTCGGTCAGGTAGGGCGTGTCGATCTGCGCGATGTTGCCGAGGCACACGATCTTCGTGCCGGGGCCCGCGCGCGTGACGAGCGTCTTCATCTGCTTCGGCGTCAGGTTCTGCGCCTCGTCGATGATCAGGTACTTGTCGACGAACGTGCGGCCGCGCATGAAGTTCATGCTCTTCACCTTCAGGCGCGAACGGATCAGTTCCTGCGTCGCGGCACGGCCCCATTCGCCGGCGGCATCGTCGGTCTTCTGCAGCACTTCGAGGTTGTCGTCGAATGCGCCCATCCACGGCTGCATCTTCTCTTCCTCGGTACCGGGCAGGAAACCGATGTCCTCGCCGACGGGCACGGTCGCGCGCGTCACGATGATCTCGTTGTAGCGCTTGTCGTCGAGCACCTGCGCGAGGCCGGCCGCGAGCGCGACGAGCGTCTTGCCGGTGCCGGCCTGGCCGAGCAGCGTGACGAAGTCGATCTCGGGGTTCATCAGCAGGTTCAGCGCGAAGTTCTGCTCGCGATTGCGCGCGGTGATGCCCCACACGTTGTTCTTGTGGTGGCTGTAGTCGCGCAGCGTCTGCAGCAGCGCCGTCTTGCCGTTCAGCTCGCGGACGATCGCGTGGAACGTCGGTTCGCCGTTCTGCGGCTCGAGATAGACGAACTCGTTGACGAGCATCGACGCGACGAGCGGGCCCGTCACGCGGTAGTACGTGGTGCCCGTCTTCGTGTCCTGCCAGCTCTCCATGCCCTTCGCGTGCTTGGTCCAGAAGTCCTGCGGCAGTTCGCGCACGCCGTTGTAGAGGAGATCCGAGTCCTCCAGCACCTGGTCGTTGAAGTAGTCTTCCGCCGGCAGGCCGAGCGCATGCGCCTTGATCCGCATGTTGATGTCTTTCGACACCAGCACGACCTGGCGGTCGGGCCGGTCGCGCTGCAGCGCGCGCACGACGCCGAGGATCTGGTTGTCGGCCTTGCCGGTGGGCAAGCCTTCGACGGGCGCGATGTCGGCGAGCTTCGTCTGGAAGTACAGGCGGCCGAGCGCCTCGCGGCTGCCGAGGCGCGACAGCGGGATGCCGGCCGTGATCGCGCCTGCATCGGCGACGAGCGCGTCGAGCGTGCGGCTAACCTGGCGTGCGTTGCGCGCGACTTCGGACATCCCCTTCTTGTGGTTGTCGAGTTCCTCGAGCGTCATCATCGGCAGATAGACGTCGTGTTCCTCGAAGCGGAAGAGGCTGCTCGGGTCGTGCATCAGCACGTTGGTGTCGAGCACGAACAGCTTCTGCAGTTCGGCGTCGGCGGGCTTGCGGCCGCGCGATTTCGTCGCCGCGCCGGCATCGCGCGCGGGAGCCGCGGCCGGCTTGTCGGCGGTCGGTTTGTCGTGGCGCGCGACGACCGGCGCCGCGGGGGCGGCGGGCGCCGGCATCGGCTGCAACAGTGCGGCCGTCTGCCTGGTCTTGCGGCCGCGGGCGGGTGCGCTCGCGGCATCTTGCGCCGAAGACGCGACGGCGCGCAGCGGCGCGGCCGTGTTCGCGGCTTCGATCATCGGTTGGGCCACGCTGGCCGGACCATAGTCACCGGCTGTGGATGCGTCCCCTTCGGCGGATTTCTTCGCGGCTTTCGCGGGCCGCGCTTTCGCCTTGTATTCGTCGGGCGGCAGAAGGCTGCCGAGCTTGCTGGGGGGAGTAGGCAAAGGCATGGTGTCCCTCGGGAGGAATCGTGTCGCAAGGCGTGCGCCGCTGATCGCATCCTGCGTGACGTAGACGCATGCAGTTTGCGCGCGGTGGCGCACAGGAATTTCGTCTAGCCGGTTCGCCTAAGTGTCGATCAGCTCCTTGACGGGGTGAGGGCCGGACCGAGGGCCGGCGCGCAATCCATAAAAAAAGCCGCTGCCCCGTCGACAGGGGCATGCGGCTCGGCTGATACCGTCGTGATGCGCGTCAGGTGCCGGGAAGCATCGCATCGAGCACCGGCGCAGCTACGAGAAATATGGGGCGAACTGGCATTCATTGCGGCCCAATATAACGCGCCTCAAAGCGCTTGTACAGCACTTAGCACGTCGTCCACATGACCCGGCACCTTGATGCCGCGCCATGCCTGACGGAGTACGCCGTCGGCGTCGATCAGGAACGTCGAGCGCTCGATTCCGCGCACTTCCTTGCCATACATCTTCTTCATCTTGATGACATCGAACAGCGCGCACAGCGCTTCGTCGGCATCGGAGATCAGCGGGAACGGCAGTTCGAGCTTTGCCTTGAAATTGTCATGCGAGCGCAGGCTGTCGCGCGACACGCCGATGACTTCCGCACCGGCTTTCTTGAACTTCGGATAGAGATCGCGGAACTGCAGCCCTTCGGTCGTGCAGCCCGGCGTGTTGTCCTTCGGATAGAAGTACAGCACGAGCTTCTTGCCCTTCAGGTCGGACAGCGAAATGTCGCCGCCCGTGGCCGGTGCGGTGAAATCGGGAACTTGACGGTCAACTTCGACAGACACGTGTTTCTCCTGTTGTTATGGAAAGGCGCCGCTGCGGCGCGGTTCGGCGGGGCGCCGCGGCAGCGCGCCGCAAGGGCGCGGCGGGCGACGCCGGCTCGCGTGCGAACTCAGTCGGGCTGGACGATCAGTTCGCCGGAGCGGCCGGGGATTTCGCCCCACGTGACAGGGTACGATGGCAGCGAGTCGCGGTCCAGCGTCGCGTGGTAGTCGCCCATCGTCGCAAACGTGTGGCCTTGCGCGCGCCAGCCGGCGAGCAGTTGCTCGAACACGGGCGCGAGCTTCTGGCCTTCCAGTTCCGCGTGCAGCGTGAACACCTGGTCGTGCGGATTGGTTTCGGTGAACCTGAGGATGTGCGCGGCGACGTTATGCGTGTCGACGCCGTCGATGCCGAGCACTTCGTCGAGCGTGGGCAGCGTCGTCGGCATCTGCACGTGCGACAGCGTGCGGCCGCCGACGACGGGCAGGTACGGCGAATGGCCGCGGCCGTCGGATGCGTAGCGCATCCCCCATGCGTCGATCTGCTCGAACGCGGAGTCGTTCATCTGCCAGCCGGCCGCGCCGTGCGTGACGGGCGGCGTGCCGAAGATCTCGATGAAGCGCGCATGGCTCTTCTGCATTTCACGCGCGGTCCAGTCGCGATCGCGCACGCGGACGTTGTCCTGCCAGTACACGTGATCCCACGTGTGGATCCCGCATTCGAAGCCGGCCTCGTGGATCGCGCGCATGTTGGAGATCGCACGGCGGCCGATGTCGGGGCCCGGCAGCAGCACGCCGTACATCAGCTGCTTCACGCCGTAGTGCTCGACCACCGACGTGCGCGACACTTTCTTCAGGAAGCCGGGGCGGAACACGCGCCGCAGCGCCCAGCCCGTGTGATCGGGCCCGAGGCTGAAGAGGAAGGTCGCGCGCGCGTTGAAGCGGTCGAAGATGCGCGCGAGGTTCGGCACGCCTTCGCGCGTGCCGCGCAGCGTGTCGACGTCGATCTTGAGGACGATGCGAGCCAAGCGAGCGTCCCGGTCAGCCTTGCTGTTCGACGAGCGCGCGCGCGTCGGCGACGTGGCCGCGATACGCTTCGAAGATGTTGCGCAGCGCGTCGTCGAACGTCGCTTGCGGCGCCCAGCCGAGTTCCTGCATCGTGTTGTCGATCTTCGGCACGCGGTTCTGCACGTCCTGGTAGCCGTTGCCGTAGTAGGCGCCGGACGTCGTTTCGACGAGCTTCACCTGCTTGGCCGAATCGGCGTACTCGGGGAATTCCGCCGCCAGTTCGAGCATCTTGTGCGCGAGCTCGCGAACCGAGAAGTTGTTCTTCGGATTCCCGATGTTGTAGATCTTGCCCGATGCGACGCCGTTCTTGTTCTCGATGATCTTCATTAGCGCGCTGATGCCGTCGCCGATGTCGGTGAACGCGCGCTTCTGCGAGCCGCCGTCGACGAGGCTGATGTTCTCGCCGCGCACGATGTGGCCGAGGAACTGCGTGACGACGCGCGAGCTGCCTTCCTTCGGCGTGTAGATCGAGTCGAGGCCCGGGCCGATCCAGTTGAACGGGCGGAACAGCGTGAAGTTCAGGCCTTCCATCCCGTAGCCCCAGATCACGCGGTCCATCAGCTGCTTCGAGCACGCGTAGATCCAGCGCGGCTTGTTGATCGGGCCGTAGGTGAGGGCCGATGCGTCCGGGTCGAACTGCTCGTCCGAGCACATGCCGTAGACCTCGGAGGTCGACGGGAACACGAGGTGCTTGCCGTACTTGACGGCCGAACGCACGATCGGCAGGTTCGCCTCGAAGTCGAGCTCGAACACGCGCAGCGGCTGCTGGACGTAGGTGGCGGGCGTCGCGATCGCGACGAGCGGCAGGATCACGTCGCACTTCTTCACGTGATACTCGACCCACTCCTTGTTGATCGTGATGTCGCCTTCGAAGAAATGCATCCGCTCGTGGTTGACGAGGTCGCCAAGCCGATCGGTCTGCATGTCCATGCCGAACACTTCCCAATCGGTGGTTTCAAGAATGCGCTTCGACAGGTGATGGCCGATGAAGCCGTTCACACCCAGGATCAGGACTTTTTTTGCTTTCATGAATGACGGGAAGAATGAATGAACTGCGCGAATTCCGCGGGCGTCACGACGGTTTCGCTGCCGTCGCGCTGCTGCCACAGCTCGAGAATGGATAGGGCGCGGCTGTCGCCGCAGACGCCGAATAGCGCATTATCGCTTACGTGCAGGCCGGGCGGCAAATCTGCCGCGGCGGCCGCTGCCGCGCTGCCGGGCGCCGCGAGGCGCGCGCGCGCGATCACGAAACGCGTGCCGCCGACGTCCGTGAACGCGCCCGGATACGGCGGCGCGACCGCGCGCACCAGGTTGTAGACCTGCGCTGCCGGCTTCGACCAGTCGACGCGGCCGTCCTCGGGCTTGCGCCCGCCGAAGTAGCTGCCGGTCGCGAGATCGTTCGGCAGGTGCGCCGCCTCGCCCGCGAGCAGCGCGGGCAGCACGCGCCAGAGCGTCTGCTCGGCGGCCACCGTGACCTTGTCGAACACCTGCGTGGCCGTGTCGTCCGGCAGGATCGGCACCGCGGTCTGGCCGATGATCGCGCCCGCGTCGGGCTTCGCGGCCATTTCGTGCAGCGTCGCGCCGGTTTCGGTCTCGCCGTTCAGCACGGCCCAGTTGGTCGGTACCCGACCCCGGTATTTCGGCAGCAGCGAACCGTGCATGTTGTACGCGCCGCGCGGCGCGATCGCGAGCAGGTCCACCGGCAGCATGTGCCGATAGTAGAACGAGAAGATGAAATCCGGCTGCGCGTCCGATACCGCGCGGCGCAGCGCCGGATCGGCGGGATCGGCCGGCGTGACGACCGGAATGCCGTGCTCGGCCGCGACGGACGCGACGCTGCCGAACCAGATGTTCTCGTTCGGGTTGTCCTCGTGCGTGACGACGAGCGCAACGTCGACGCCGCGCGCGAGCAGCACCTGCAGGCACCGCACGCCGACGTTGTGATACGCGAAGACGACCGCGCGCGGCTTCATTGCGCGGCTCCCGCGCGGTTCTCGCCGGCCGGCACCGCCGGCATGCCGTCGTGCTGCTCGAGCACGGCCTGGATCAGGTAGCGCGGCCGTGCGCGCACCTGCTGGTAGATGCGGCCGACGTATTCGCCGAGCAGGCCGAGCGCGAAGATGATCACGCCGAGCAGGAAGAACGTGATCGCGAACAGCGTGAACACGCCTTGCACTTCCGCGCCGACGATGAAGCGCCGCACGAGCAGCAGCACGAACAGCGCGGCGGAGCCGAGCGACAGGATCACGCCGATGAACGACAGCCACTGCAGCGGCACGACCGAGAAGCCCGTCACGAGGTCGAAGTTCAGCCGGATCAGGCTGTACAGCGAGTACTTCGACTCGCCCGCGAAGCGCTCCTCGTGCGCGACCTCGATTTCGGTCGGCTTCTGCGCGAACGTATAGGCAAGCGCCGGGATGAACGTGTTGACTTCGCCGCACACGTTGATCGTGTCGATGATGCGGCGGCTGTACGCGCGCAGCATGCAGCCCTGGTCGGTCATCTTGATGCGCGTGATGCGCTCGCGCAGCCGGTTCATCATCTGCGACGCCTTGCGTCGCCACAGGCTGTCCTGGCGCTGCTTGCGGATCGAGCCGACGTAGTCGTAGCCCTCGCGCATCTTCGCGATCAGCTTGCCGATTTCCTCGGGCGGGTTCTGCAGGTCGGCGTCGAGCGTGATGACGATCTCGCCGCGCGACTGCGCGAAGCCCGCGAGGATCGCCATGTGCTGGCCGTAGTTGCCGTTGAGCAGCACGACGCGAGTCGTGTCGGGGCGCACGTGGAACTGGTCGGCGAGCATCGCGGCCGAGCGGTCGCGGCTGCCGTCGTTGATCAGGATCACTTCGTATGACGTGTCGAGTGCGTCGAGCGCCGGATACAGCCGCGCGAACAGCGCGGCGAGGCCGTCTTCCTCGTTGTACACGGGGATGATGACCGATACTTCCGGTTGCCCGGCGCCCGGATGCCCGGCGCGTGCTTCTAGGTGACTCATGTACGCTTATTTTCCGTATTGTTCGCAAATCTGGTTGATGGCGTCGACCACGCGACGCACGTCGCCCTCCGTCATCTGCGTGAACAGCGGCAGCGTGACGGTCGACGCGCCGTACCGTTCGGCGTGGGGGAACATGCCCTCCTTGAAGCCGCGCGCACGGTACAGCGTGAAAAGATGGATCGCCGGGTAGTGGACGCCCGTGCCGATGCCGCGTTCCTTCATCTGCGCCATGAACTCGGCGCGCAGGATCGACAGCCGCTCGAGCGGCAGCGTGATCTGGAACATGTGCCAGTTGCCGTTCTCGAATTCGGCGACCGGCAGGCCGACGCCGAGCTTCGCGGCCGGGCTACCGTCGAACGCGGCGAAATACGCGCGCGCGAGCGCACGGCGCTGCGCGGTGAAGCGCTCGAGGTGCGGCAGCTGGCCGAGGCCGACGCGCGCGGCGACGTCGGTCAGGTTGTACTTGCCGCCGAGCACGTCGCAGTCCATCCCGTCGAAGCCCGTGCGCGTGATGCCCTGCAGCCGGTACTTCTGCGCGAGCGTCGCCTCGTCCTCGTTGTTCAGCACGAGCGCGCCGCCTTCGATCGTCGTCAGGTTCTTGTTCGCGTGGAAGCTGAACGACACGATGTCGCCGATCGCGCCGATGCGCTTGCCGTTCCACGTCGAGCCGAGCGCCTGCGCCGCGTCTTCGATCACGCGCAGGTTGTGCGCGCGCGCGATCGCGTACAGGCGGTCCATGTCGACCGGCAGGCCGGCCAGGTAGACGGGGATGATCGCCTTCGTGCGCGGCGTGATCGCCTGCTCGAGCTTGTCGAGGTCGATGTTGCGCGTGACGGGATCGATGTCGGCGAACACGGGCGTCGCGCCCGTCTCGAGGATCACGTTGCTGGTCGAGACCCACGACGCCGGCGTCGTGATCACCTCGTCGCCGGCGCCGACGCCCGCGATGCGCAGGCCGATCTCGAGCGTGCAGGTGCCCGAGTTGAACGCGCGGACCGGACGGCCGCCGCAGTATTCGGACAGCGCCGCTTCGAATTTCTGGCACTGCGGGCCGGTGGTGATCCAGCCCGAGCGCAGCACTTCGACGACGCCCTGGATGGTTTCCTCATCGATCTCGGGGCGGGTGAACGGCAGAAACGGAGCGGTAGTCTGGCTCATGAACGCTTTGGCCTGTAATGGCGTGTAATAAAAGGGTCGGGCAATCCCGTCCGAAACCGGCATTAAACACCGGTTGGCGGATTCGTACCGTGATTTTTTGTAGGCAGACGCTTAACGCCGCGAGGCATGCTCAGCTTCGTGCAAGCACGAGCACCCCGATCAGGATGATGCCGATGCCGACGAGCCGTTGGACCGACAGCACCTCGCCGAACAGGTACCAGGCCGCGAATGCATTGACGACGTAGCCGAGCGACAGCATCGGGTACGCGATCGACACGTCGACCCGCGACAACCCGAGGATCCAGACGACGACGCTCAGCACGTAGCAGCTCAGGCCGCCGATGATCGGCAACTGGGTCGCGATCTTCAGGCCGACCGGGATGATGTTCGCACGGCTGAATTCGAAGTGTCCAACGGCGTTGACGCCGGCTTTCAGCAGAAGTTGCGCACAGGCGTTGAGCATCACGCCGGTGATGATGCAGACGAACGAAACGGGATTCATGCGGCGGGCGTCCTTACGGTTGCGGTTTCTCGACGATCACGCGGCGGTTGTCGCGCGCGATCACGCGCATCGGCACGCCTTGCTTGACCAGCGCGTCGTACTGGCCGGGCGGCATGATCGCGAGCGCATGGGTTTCCTGTTTCCAGCGCGTGATCCATTCGTCGACGGTCGGAATCCATTTGTTCGGCTCCACCGAGATCCCGAACGCGAGTTCGTCCTGGCGCTGAACCATGATCGTCGTGTGGCCCATATAGAACGGGAACGTGTGATCGAGCATCTCGATCGAGTAGAACGGCGTGTCGGGCGGCAGCTTCGCCAGTTCGGCGCGCACGGCGGGCGCGAGCTGCGCGCCCGAGCTGTAGCGGCCGAACTCGTCGTGCCCGGTGCCGCCGATCGTGCCGAACGCGAGCCAGGCGGCGCCGAACGCGGCAATCGCGGCGGCCACGCCCGCGCGGCGGTTCAGCCACGCGGCCGCGAGCGTCAGCGCGGCCGCGATCGCGAGGCCCGCGTACAGCCACATCTGGAACGCGCGGTACAGTGCGTTCGGCGTGCGGGCATCGCCCTGGTACGCAAGGAAGATGATCCCGAATGCCGCGGCGACGAAGAACACGAGGTAGCCGAGCAGGTGGCGGCGGAACCGGTCGGCCGACACCAGCGGCAGGTACGCGCCGACGATCAGCGCGAGCGCCGGCGCGATCGGCAGCACGTACGAGATCAGCTTCGAATGCGACGCGCTGAAGAACAGGAAGATGAACGCGCTCCAGATCAGCAGCACGAGCATCGGCGAGAAGCCGTTCGGCTGGCGCGGCATCCGCAGCGCATGGCGGATGCTCTGCCACGCGACCGACAGCCACGGCAGGAAGCCGACCAGCAGCACCGGCACGAAGTAGTACAGCGGCCCCGGGCGGTTCTGCTCCGGGGTCAGGTAGCGGCGGAACTGCTGGACGATGAAGAAGAAGTTGAAGAACTCGGGGTTGCGCTGCTGGACGAGCACGAACCACGGCGTGACGATCGCGAAGAAGATCACGAGGCCGCTGACGAGATACAGGCGCTTCCACAGCGCCCAGTCGCGCGCGATCAGCGTGTAGAGCACGAGCACGGCGCCGGGCAGGATCAGCCCGACGAGGCCCTTGGACAGCACCGCGAACGCCATTGCGGCCCAGCACGCCCACATCCAGCCGCGCACCGCGGCCGGGCGCAGCCCGGGCCGCTGCGCGAGCAGCAGCGAGCACAGCGACAGCGCCATCCAGAACGCGAGCCCCATGTCGAGCGCGTTGAAGTGGCCCATCAGGTTCCAGTACGGCGAGCTCGCGAGCACGACGGCCGCGAGGAAGCCCGACAGCGGGTTGAACAGGCGCGCGCCGGTGAAGCCGACGAGCAGCACGCCGGCGAAGCTCACGACGGCCGTGTAGAGGCGCGCCTGCCATTCGCCGATGCCGAACCACGCGAACGTCAGCGCGTTCAGCCAGGTCTGCAGCGGCGGCTTCTCGAAGTACTTGTAGCCGTTGTAGCGCGGCGTGATCCAGTCGCCGGTGACGAACATCTCGCGCGCCATCTCCGCGTAGCGGCCTTCGTCGCTCGGGATCAGGTGGCGCAGCCCGAGCGGCGCGAACCAGACGATCGCGAGCGCGACGAGCAGGAGGACGAGCGTGATGCGATTGAGCGGTAGCCTCGACGGCGTATCGTTCATGGGTTTTCAGCCTGTTGGTTGTTGTGACGGGCCGCCGGCGGATTGCGCCGGCGGCGGGCGGCCTGGCCGGGCCGATCCGGGGATCGACCCGCTGCGCCGGCCCGAGTTTTACCGCATCGGGGATTAACGTTCAATTAAGAGCGCAGCGGCGACCTTGCGGCCCTCGGCCATCAGGATGTTGTAGGTGCGGCACGCGGCCTGGAAATCCATCGTCTCGACGCCGATCCGCCTGGCCGTGAGCGCGGCGACCAGCCGCGGGTGCGGGAAGCGCAGCCGCGCGCCGCTGCCGAAGATCACGAGTTCGGGCGTCGGGTCGAGCAGCATCGCGAAATGCTCGGGCGCGAGCGCGTCGAACGACGACACGGGCCATGCCTGGACCGGCGCGCCGGGCAGCACGATGACGCTCGTTTCATGGCGTTCGAGATTGACGTCGACATAATCGGGGCCGTAGCCGGTGACGGTGTTGAGCGCGCCGCTCGCGTCCTGGTGCAGTTTCAAATCGGTATTCCGCGGTTCCGTAGGGGAATGTGTTGCAGGGCCGCACGGGCCCGGGGCGGCCGGTTTCGCGCGCCTGTGCACGCGGGACGCCTGACGGCGCGGGCCCGGCGCGGCTATGGTGCATTGCGAAAGTCGGCCAAAATCCGCTAAATTATAACTTTTTGGTCGCCCCCGGGCGCCACTTGCATCGCGCGCTGCCACAAGCCGCGCCCGATCGCCCGCTTTTTCCCAGTCTAGACAGCGCGCACAGACCGGCCGCTTTCCAGTTTTGATCCCGCCCCCCGGCCGCAAGGCCAACCCAGGAACCGTGTCGTCGTGAAACCGATTCAGAAGTCGAACAAGCTGCTCAACGTCTGCTACGACATCCGTGGCCCGGTGCTCGAGCACGCGAAGCGCCTCGAGGAAGAAGGCCACCGCATCATCAAGCTGAACATCGGCAACCTCGCGCCGTTCGGCTTCGACGCACCGGACGAGATCATCCAGGACATGATCCGCAACCTGCCGGCGTCGTCGGGCTATTCGGATTCGAAAGGCGTGTTCTCGGCCCGCAAGGCCGTGATGCACTACACGCAGGAAAAGGGCGTCGTGGGCGTCGGCCTTGACGACATCTACATCGGCAACGGCGCGTCCGAGCTGATCGTGATGGCGACCCAGGCGTTGCTGAACGACGGCGACGAAGTGCTGCTGCCTGCGCCCGACTACCCGCTGTGGACGGCGGCGGTGAGCCTGTCGGGCGGCACGCCCGTGCACTACGTGTGCGACGAGCAGAACGCGTGGATGCCCGATCTCGACGACATCCGCCGCAAGATCACGCCGAACACGAAGGCGATCGTCGTGATCAACCCGAACAACCCGACGGGCGCGCTTTATTCCGACGAATTGCTGCTGGAGCTGCTCGAGATCGCGCGCCAGCACGGGCTGATCGTGTTTGCCGACGAGGTCTACGACAAGATCGTCTACGACGGCCTCGAGCACACGGCGATGGGCTCGCTGTCGGAGGACGTGATCACCGTCACGTTCAACAGCCTGTCGAAGAGCTATCGCTCGTGTGGCTACCGCGCGGGCTGGATGGCCGTGTCGGGCCTCGGCGGCGACAACCGCCGGCGCGCGAAGGATTACCTCGAAGGGCTCGGCATCCTGTCGTCGATGCGCCTGTGCGCGAACGTGCCGGGGCAGTTCGCGATCCAGACGGCGCTCGGCGGCTACCAGAGCATCAACGAGCTGATCGTGCCGAGCGGGCGCCTGTACAAGCAGCGCGAGCTCGCTTACGACATGCTCACGTCGATTCCGGGCGTGACCTGCGTGAAGCCGCAGGCCGCGCTGTACATGTTTCCGCGCCTCGATCCGAAAATCTATCCGATCCAGAACGATCAGCAGTTCATACTCGACCTGCTGCTCGAAGAGCGCGTGCTGCTCGTGCAGGGCACGGGTTTCAACTGGGCGACGCCGGACCACTTCCGCGTGGTCTTCCTGCCGAACCTCGACGACCTGACCGATTCGATCAACCGGATCGCACGCTTCCTCGACGGCTACCGCAAGCGCCATTCGGTCTGAGCGGACAGGACCACACGGAACCCATTACTTCTTACTCATCGATCACACGCAGCATGGAACCGATCAAAGTTGGCCTGTTGGGCTTCGGCACGGTGGGCAGCGGCACCTTCACGGTGCTGCGCCGCAACCAGGAAGAAATCAAGCGACGCGCGGGGCGCGGCATCGAGGTGACGCGCATTGCCGTGCGCAACCCTGCCAAGGCGCAGGCTGCGCTCGGCGGCGATGCCGGCGCCGCGCAGATCACCGACGATTTCAATTCGGTCGTCGACGATCCGTCGATCGCGATCATCGCCGAGATGATCGGCGGCACGGGCATCGCGCGCGAGCTCGTGCTGCGCGCGATCGCGAACGGCAAGCACGTCGTGACGGCGAACAAGGCGCTGCTCGCGGTGCACGGCACCGAGATCTTCGAGGCCGCGCGCGCGAAGGGCGTGATGGTCGCGTTCGAGGCGGCCGTCGCCGGCGGCATCCCGATCATCAAGGCGCTGCGCGAAGGCCTGACCGCGAACCGCATCCAGTACATCGCGGGCATCATCAACGGCACGACGAACTACATCCTGTCGGAAATGCGCGACCGCGGGCTCGACTTCGCGACCGCGCTGAAGGCCGCGCAGGAGCTCGGCTACGCGGAAGCCGATCCGACCTTCGACATCGAAGGCATCGACGCCGCGCACAAGGCGACGATCATGAGCGCGATCGCGTTCGGCGTGCCGGTGCAGTTCGATCGCGCGTATGTCGAGGGCATCAGCAAGCTCGACGCAACCGACATCCGCTACGCGGAAGAACTCGGCTACCGGATCAAGCTGCTCGGCATCGCGCGCCGCGCCGAAAACGGCATCGAGCTGCGCGTGCACCCGACGCTGATCCCGGAAAAGCGCCTGCTCGCGAACGTCGAAGGCGCGATGAACGCGGTCGTCGTGCACGGCGACGCGGTGGGTACCACGCTGTACTACGGCAAGGGCGCGGGCGCGGAGCCGACCGCGTCGGCGGTGGTCGCGGATCTCGTCGACGTCACGCGCCTGCATACGGCCGACCCCGAGCATCGCGTGCCGCACCTCGCGTTCCAGCCCGACAGCCTGTCGAACACGCCGATTTTGCCGATCGAGGAAGTCACGAGCGGCTACTACCTGCGCCTGCGGGTGGCCGACCAGACCGGCGTGCTCGCCAACATCACGCGCATCCTCGCCGAATCGGGCATTTCGATCGACGCGCTGCTGCAGAAGGAATCGGAGCAGGTCGACGGCGCGAACGGCGAAACCGACATCATCCTGATCACGCACGAGACGCTCGAGAAGAACGTCAACGCGGCGATCGCGCAAATCGAGAACCTCGCGACGGTCGTGTCGAAGGTGACGAAGCTGCGCATGGAAGCGCTGAACTGAGGACTGAGGGCGACATGAACTACATCTCCACGCGCGGCGCCGGCATCGGCGAGCGCCATACGTTCTCCGACATCCTGCTCGGCGGTCTCGCGAAGGACGGCGGGCTCTACCTGCCGGCCGAGTATCCGAAGGTGTCCACCGACGAGCTCGCGCGCTGGCGCGCGCTGCCGTACGCGGATCTCGCGTTCGAGATCCTGTCGAAGTTCTGCGACGACGTGCCGGCCGACGATCTGCGCGCGATCACGCGCCGCACGTATACGGCCGACGTATACAGCAACACGCGCCACGGCGAGAACGCGGCCGACATCACGCCGCTGAAGACGCTCGGCACCGAGAACGGCGCGCCGATCTCGCTGCTCGAACTGTCGAACGGCCCGACGCTCGCGTTCAAGGACATGGCGATGCAGCTGCTCGGCAACCTGTTCGAGTACACGCTCGCGAAGCACGGCGAAGCGCTGAACATTCTCGGCGCGACGTCGGGCGACACGGGCAGCGCGGCCGAATACGCGATGCGCGGCAAGGCCGGCGTGCGCGTGTTCATGCTGTCGCCGCACAAGAAGATGAGCGCGTTCCAGACGGCCCAGATGTTCAGCCTGCAGGATCCGAACATCTTCAACCTCGCGGTCGAAGGCGTGTTCGACGACTGCCAGGACATCGTGAAGGCCGTGTCGAACGATCACGTGTTCAAGGCGCAGCAGAAGATCGGCACGGTCAACTCGATCAACTGGGCGCGCGTCGTCGCGCAGGTCGTGTACTACTTCAAGGGCTATTTCGCGGCGACGCAGTCCAACGACGAGCGCGTGTCGTTCACGGTGCCGTCCGGCAACTTCGGCAACGTATGCGCAGGCCACATCGCGCGGATGATGGGGCTGCCGATCGCGAAGCTCGTGGTCGCGACCAACGAGAACGACGTGCTCGACGAGTTCTTCCGCACGGGCGCGTATCGCGTGCGCAGCGCCGAGAACACGTATCACACGAGCAGCCCGAGCATGGACATCTCGAAGGCGTCGAACTTCGAGCGCTTCGTGTTCGACCTGCTCGGCCGCGATCCGGCGCGCGTGATGCAGCTGTTCCGCGACGTCGAGGAGAAGGGCGGCTTCGACCTCGCGGCGAGCGGCGATTTCGCGCGCGTCGCGGAGTTCGGCTTCGTGTCGGGCCGCAGCAGCCACACGGACCGCATCGCGACGATCCGCGACGTGTTCTCGCGCTACGACACGATGATCGATACGCACACGGCCGACGGCGTGAAGGTTGCGCGCGAACATCTCGACGCAGGCGTGCCGATGGTCGTGCTCGAGACGGCGCAACCGATCAAGTTCGGCGAGACGATCCGTGAAGCGCTCGATCGCGAAGCCGAGCGGCCGGCCGCATTCGACGGGCTCGAGGCGCTGCCGCAGCGCTTCGAGGTCGTGAAGGCCGACGCGCAGCAGGTGAAGGACTTCATCGCCGCGCACACGGGCGCATGACGCACGGCCGGGCCCGCGGGCCCGGTTGCGCAGGACGGCCGGAATGCCGATTCGTCGAACGGATCGGGGTTCCGGCCGTTTCGTTTGGCGATGCGGTGCAGCGGTACTGCGATATGCAGGCGTTCGGCAGCCCGCCGCGCGTCTGCAGCCGAACGTCGCGCGAAACAGGTGCCAGACCCGCGCGTTCGCGACGATCACAGTTCTCGCATGTCCGCCATATCGCGCGCCCGCGCGACGGCGTCGCTACAATGAGGTATTGACTCCAACGTTCCCCGATTCCATCGATGTCGAACCCGAATCCCGCGGCGCCGCGCGCGCCGATGCTGTCGACCGCCGAGGCGCTCGCCGCGCTGCTCGATGCCGCGAAGCCGCTGCCCGGCACCGAAACCGTCGCCACGCTCGACGCGCTCGGCCGCGTGCTGGCGGCCGACGTGAGCTCGCCGCTCGACGTGCCGCCGATGCATACGAGCGCGATGGACGGTTATGCGGTGCGCGTCGCCGACCTGCTGCACGGCGAGCGGCGTCTGCCGGTATCGCAGCGGATTCCGGCCGGTCATCCGGCCGTGCCGCTCGCGGCCGGGACGGCCGCGCGGATCTTCACCGGCGCGACGGTGCCGCCGGGCGCCGACGCCGTCGTGATGCAGGAGCAGACGTCGGCCGACGGCGATGCGGTCGAGATCCTGCATACGCCGAAGGCCGGTGAATGGATCACCGCGCAGGGCGCGGACATCCGGCAGGGCGCGGTGATCCTGCCGGCCGGCACGCGGCTCACGCCGCAGGCGCTCGGCCTTGCCGCATCGGTCGGCTGCGCGCAACTGTCGGTCGCACGGCGGATTCGCGTCGCGGTGTTCTTTACCGGCGACGAGCTGACGATGCCGGGCGAGCCGCTGAAGCCCGGCGCGATCTACAACTCGAACCGCTTCACGCTGCGCGGGCTGCTGGAGCGGCTCGGCTGCCACGTGACCGACTACGGGATCGTGCCCGACTCGCTCGCCGCGACGCGCGACACGCTGCGCGAGGCCGCGCGCGATCACGACGTGATCCTGACGAGCGGCGGCGTATCGGTCGGCGACGAGGATCACGTGAAGCCGGCCGTCGAGTCCGAAGGGCGGCTCGCGCTGTGGCAGATCGCGATGAAGCCCGGCAAGCCGCTCGCGTACGGCGCGGTGCGGCGCGGCGACGATCGCCCCGATGCGCACTTCATCGGGCTGCCCGGCAACCCCGTATCGAGCTTCGTCACGTTCCTGCTGTTCGTGCGGCCGTTCCTGCTGCGCCTGTCCGGCGTGCGCGACGTCGCGCCGCGCGCGCTGTCGCTGCGCGCCGACTTTTCGCAAGGCAAGGGCGACCGGCGCAACGAATTCCTGCGCGCACGCGTCAATGCGGCCGGCGGCCTCGATCTGTTCCCGAACCAGAGCTCGGCGGTGCTGACGTCGACGGTCTGGGGCGACGGCCTGATCGACAATCCGCCGCAGCACGCGATCAGCGCAGGCGAGACCGTGCGTTTCATTCCGTTTTCCGAATTGCTGTCGTAACGCGGCGGCTTCCCGAACCATGAAGATTCAGCTGAAATTTTTTGCAAGCGTACGAGAAGCGCTGGGCGTCGCCGACGAGCAGGCCGACGTGCCGGACACCGTAACGACCGTCGGCGACGTGCGCGCGTGGCTGCGCGTGCGCGGCGGTGCGTGGGCCGAGACGCTCGCCGAAGGGCGCGCATTGCGCATGGCGTGCAACCACGAGATGACCGATCCCGACACGCGGCTCACCGAGGGCTGCGAGGTCGCGTTCTTTCCGCCGGTGACGGGCGGTTGAGCTTGGCATGGGACCGGAGCGTGTGATGGCAACGATACGAATCCAGACCGACGACTTCGATCTGAACGCCGAAGTCGCGGCATTACGCGCGCGCAATCCGAAGATCGGCGCGATCGCGTGCTTCGTCGGCACCGTGCGCGACCTGAACGAAGGCGATTCGGTCGCCGCGATGGAGCTCGAGCACTATCCGGGGATGACCGAGAAGGCGCTCGAGAAGATCGCCGCCGAGGCCTGCCGGCGCTGGCCGGGCGTCGACGTCGCAATCGTGCATCGGGTCGGCAGGCTCCTGCCGCTCGACCAGATCGTGATGGTGGCGACGGTCGCCGCGCATCGCGGCGATGCGTTCGCGTCGTGCGAATTCGTGATGGACTACCTGAAGACCGAAGCGCCGTTCTGGAAGAAGGAAACGACGCCTGACGGCGAGCGCTGGGTCGATGCGCGCAGCACCGACGATGCGGCGCTCGCGCGCTGGGGCGTCGAATCGGGCAACACGCCGCGCTGAGCGCGGCGTCCGCGCGGTGCGGCGATGTGCCGCATGTGCGCAAACGTCGCGCGCGATGTGTGCGCGTTACGCGTCCGGATCGGCGCTGCGCCCGATGATCTTCGTCGGAAACGGTTCGCCGCGGGCACGCGACGGCAATGCGTGCGGATCGTCGCCCGCGTCGCGGCGGCGCGGCGCGATCGCATCGAGCAGCGCCTGCTGCTCGGGCGGAATCCGGTAATCCCAGCCGAACCGGCTCAACTGCAGGCTTTGCGCGATCCGCAGCGCGGGTTCCATGAAGCGGATCGCCGCAGGCGGCGCGTAGCGCGCCTCGACGGTCTTCAGGAACAGCGACAGCCAGCGGCTGAAATGGGCCGGCTCGATCCCGTCGAGCGGCTGGTGCGCCTGCTGCACGTTGCCGCGATAGCCCTTGGTGCCGAGCACAAGGCTCGACCAGAACGTGACCATCTTCGGCAGATGGTCGTCCCAGCGGCCGGCCAGTTTCGCGTCGAACACGGGCCCGAGCAGCGGATCGGCGCGCACGCGGTCGTAGAACGCGTAGACGAGATCGCGGATGTTGTCTTCGGTCGGCTCGGCATCGCGAGGGCGGGCCGGGGCGGTTTCGGGCGAGGCAGGCAGGGCGGTCATGGCAAAAAGGGCCGGGAGATCGAGGCAACGACGAAGCGGCGGCGCGGGCAACGCGCAGGACGCCGGCAGGATTTTGACGCAAAATAGCGTCCAACAACCCCTGGAAAACGTGCGGATGTAACGCATCTTATTGTGCTCGCGCCATCCGGGCAACCCGGGGCCGCGGAACGGGGCCGTCAGCCGGCCCGGCGCGCGTCCCGGCCGGCCCGGCCCGCGCAATCGGGGCACGATCGATCATTTCCGTATTCGCCCATGAGACTCACCGACTACACCGATTATTCGCTGCGCGTGATGCTGTACCTTGCCGTGCGCGGCGAGGGGCTCGCGACGATCCAGGAGATCTCGGATGCCTACGGCATCTCGAAGAACCATCTGATGAAAGTCGTGCAGCAGCTCGGCGAGTTGGGATGGGTCGACACGGTCCGCGGCCGCAACGGCGGGCTGCGGCTGTTCCCCGAATCGCTGCTGCTGACGGTCGGCCAGGTCGTGCGCGCGACCGAGAACGACTTCGCGCTGGTCGGCTGTTTTTCGACCGACGGCAGCGAGTCGCGCGGTTGCGTGATCGAGCCGCAGTGTCGCCTGAAGGGGGTGCTGGCGGCCGCGCGCGATGCGTTCTTCGCCGAGCTCGATCGTCACACGCTCGGCGAACTGGTCGAACCCGCGTCGCCGCTTGCTGCGTTGCTCGGCATCCGCCCGGTCGCGCTCGTGCGCACCGCACCGTCACCGGACGAATCGCCTGCGCCCGTCGAGCCGCCGTCGACGGCCGGCTGACACGCGAGCACCGCGTCCCGCGATCCGGCCGCGTCCCGCCTCTGGGCCGCGGCATTGCCATCCAGCGATTTTTGCGCTGAATCAACCCGAATTTCGCTTGAAAGCCGCATAACCATCCTCATCTTGGTGTTAATCGAAAATTGGAGGTCTCGACAAAATGAGAATCGACAAGCTCACCACCAAGTTCCAGGAAGCACTCTCGGACGCGCAAAGCCTTGCGGCAGGCCGCGACAATCAATACATCGAACCCGTTCACGTACTGGCGGCGCTGGTCGCGCAGCACGACGGTTCCGCCCGTTCGCTGATGTCGCGCGCGGGTGTTCATGTGCAGGCGCTGCAAGGCGCGCTGAACGAAGCGATCTCGCGCCTGCCGCAAGTCACGGGCACGGGCGGCGACATCCAGATCGGCCGCGAGTTGGCCGGGCTGCTGAACCAGGCCGACAGGGAAGCGCAGAAGCTCAACGACACGTTCATCGCGAGCGAGATGTTCCTGCTCGCCGTGTCCGACGACAAGGGCGACGCCGGCAAGCTCGCGCGTCAGCACGGCCTCACGCGCAAGGCGCTCGAAGCCGCGATCGCCGCGGTGCGCGGCGGCTCGCAGGTGCACAGCCAGGATGCCGAAAGCCAGCGCGAGGCGCTGAAGAAGTACACGGTCGACCTGACCGAGCGCGCCCGTTCGGGCAAGCTCGATCCGGTGATCGGCCGCGACGACGAAATCCGCCGCTCGATCCAGATCCTGCAGCGCCGCACGAAGAACAACCCGGTGCTGATCGGCGAGCCGGGCGTCGGCAAGACGGCGATCGTCGAAGGGCTCGCGCAGCGGATCGTCAACGGCGAAGTGCCCGAGACGCTGAAGGGCAAGCGCGTGCTGTCGCTCGACATGGCCGCGCTGCTCGCCGGCGCGAAGTACCGCGGCGAGTTCGAGGAGCGCCTGAAGGCCGTGCTCAACGACATCGCGAAGGACGAAGGCCAGACGATCGTCTTCATCGACGAGATCCACACGATGGTCGGCGCGGGCAAGGCCGAAGGCGCGATGGATGCGGGCAACATGCTGAAGCCGGCGCTGTCGCGCGGCGAGCTGCACTGCATCGGCGCGACCACGCTCGACGAATACCGCAAGTACATCGAGAAGGATGCCGCGCTCGAGCGCCGTTTCCAGAAGGTGCTCGTCGACGAGCCGAGCGTCGAGGCGACGATCGCGATCCTGCGCGGGCTGCAGGAGAAGTACGAACTGCACCACGGCGTCGACATCACCGACCCGGCGATCGTTGCCGCGGCCGAGCTGTCGCACCGCTACATCACCGACCGCTTCCTGCCCGACAAGGCGATCGACCTGATCGACGAAGCCGCTTCGAAGATCAAGATGGAAATCGATTCGAAGCCCGAAGAGATGGACAAGCTCGACCGCCGGCTGATCCAGCTGAAGATCGAGCGCGAAGCCGTGAAGAAGGAGCAGGACGAAGCGTCGCAGAAGCGCCTGCAGCTGATCGAGGAAGAGATCGAGCGGCTCGGTCGCGAGTATTCGGATCTCGAGGAAATCTGGACCGCCGAGAAGGCCGCGGTGCAGGGCAGCGCGCAGCTCAAGGAAGAGATCGAGAAGGCGCGGGCGGACATCGCGCGGCTGCAGCGTGAAGGCAAGCTGGAGAAGGTCGCGGAGCTGCAGTACGGCAAGCTGCCGCAGCTCGAGGCACAACTGAAGCAGGTCACGCAGGCCGAAGAGCAGGAGCAGCACAACCCGACGCGTCCGCGCCTGCTGCGCACGCAGGTCGGCGCCGAGGAAATCGCGGAAGTCGTGTCGCGTTCGACGGGAATTCCCGTGTCGCGGATGATGCAGGGCGAACGCGAGAAGCTGCTGCACATCGAGGAAAAGCTGCACGAGCGCGTGGTCGGCCAGGACGAGGCGATCAGCGCGGTGGCCGATGCGATCCGCCGTTCGCGCGCGGGTCTCGCCGATCCGAACCGTCCGTACGGCTCGTTCCTGTTCCTCGGCCCGACGGGTGTCGGCAAGACCGAGCTGTGCAAGGCGCTGGCGTCGTTCCTGTTCGATTCGGAAGAGCACCTGATCCGCATCGACATGAGCGAGTTCATGGAGAAGCACAGCGTCGCGCGGCTGATCGGCGCGCCGCCGGGTTATGTCGGCTACGAGGAAGGCGGCTACCTGACGGAAGCCGTGCGCCGCAAGCCGTACAGCGTGATCCTGCTCGACGAGATCGAGAAGGCGCATCCGGACGTGTTCAACGTGCTGCTGCAGGTGCTCGACGACGGCCGCATGACGGACGGGCAGGGGCGCACGGTCGACTTCAAGAACACGGTGATCGTGATGACGTCGAACCTCGGCTCGCAGGTGATCCAGGCGATGACCGGTGCGCCGCAGGACGAGATCAAGGACGCGGTGTGGCTCGAGGTGAAGCAGCATTTCCGCCCCGAGTTCCTGAACCGGATCGACGACGTCGTCGTGTTCCATGCGCTCGACCGCAGCAACATCGAGTCGATCGCGAAGATCCAGCTGGCGCGCCTGCACGACCGGCTCGCGAAGCTCGACATGGCGCTCGACGTGTCGGAAGCGGCGCTCGAGCAGATCGCGAAGGTCGGCTACGATCCGCTGTTCGGCGCGCGGCCGCTGAAGCGCGCGATCCAGCAGGAGATCGAGAACCCGGTCGCGAAGCTCATCCTCGCGGGCCGCTTCGGTCCGAAGGACGTGATTCCGGTCGACGTCAACGACGGCAAGTTCGTGTTCGACCGCGTCGTTCACTGAACGCCGGCCACTGGCCGCACGCCCGGTTCGCGCCGGGCGCGCAAAAACAAACACCCCGCCTCGGCGGGGTGTTTGCATATGGAGCGGCCCGATTGGGCCGTGAAGCGGGGGCCATGAAGCGGGGCCGCGAAGCGGCGCGGGCTCAGGCCTGCTTGTTGCCGCCGAACATGCCGGCGAGCTGCGTCAGCGTGCCGAGCACGTTCGACGTATCGATCTGGCCGCTGGCCGGCACTTCGCCGTTCGGCGTCGCGCTGTTGACGACGTGCGGCAGCACCTGCGCGAGGATCGACGAGGCCTGACCCGGATCGATGCCGATCTTGCTCGCGAGTGAACCGACGACGTCCGAGCCGAGCACGTTCTGCAACGTGTCGGCCGAGATCGGCTGGTTCTCGCCGGTGCCGACCCATGAGCCGATGACCTCGCCGGCGCCGCCTTTCTGGAACTTCTCGATCAGGCCGTTCAGGCCGCCCGGCTGGTTGTTGATGAATTCGAGCGCGGTCGCGATGAGCGCGCTTTGCGAGTTGCCGCCGGCCTGGCCGCCGATCAGACCGCCTACGATGTCGAGGAGACCCATGGTTCTTCACCTTTACCGATAAGGGCGCCGCAATAAGGGCGCCCGTTGAACGAATGCCGCGCGCACGCCGTCGCGCGCGCGGCGCACATCAGGCGCCCGACGCCGCGGCGGCGGAGGCTGCCTTGTCCTTCTTGCTCTTTTTCTTCGAACCCTTCGCCGCCTTCGCGGACGACGCTGCGGCCGGTGCGCTCGCACCCACGTCGGCCGATGCCGCTGCGGCCGCTGCCGCCTTTTCCTTCTTCGACGCGCGCTTGGTCTTCGCCGGCTTCGTTGCCGCTTCCGGCGCGCTTGCCGCCGGGGCCGGCGCCGTAGCCGTCGTGCCGGCGGTCGCGGTCGTGGACGTCGATGCGGTGCCTGCCGACGTCGTTGCCGATGTGGTGGCCGACGTCGTCGCGGCCGGCTTCGACAGCTTCACGCCTTTCGGCGGCGTCGACGAGCCGCCGATCGTCAGGCCGTTTTCCTCGAGATGCCCGACCGATTTCGTGCCGAGGCCCTTCACCCGATTTGCGAGATCGTCGGCGTCCTTGAATGGGCCGTTCTTGGTGCGTTCGTCGATGATCGCCTTCGACTTGACGGGCCCGAGACCCTTCACGGCTTCGAGCGCGGCCTGGTCGGCCGTGTTGACTTCGACGGCCGCGGCAAAGCCTGCGGCGAGCGACAGCGATAGCGCGACGAACAGCATCAGCAGCTTTTTCAGCATGGCAAAGGCTCCCTGGTTCTGACGGATGAATGGCTGTTGCAACGGACGGCGGGGCGAGACCTGGCCGGGCGTCGCCGTTAAGCATAGGACAAATGCGTGCCCTTTTTAAGACAGGCTGACCGAATCTTGCTGAAGGCTTGCGTCGCTGTAAAGGCCGAGAGCCGCGCCGGGCGGCGTTTTTGACCATTCTTTACGGTGTCGAGGGGGAATCGCGGGTTATCGCGACGCTGGCTGTTCGACAGGGCTTGACTTAGAGTGAACTCTAACTCCTAACCTTGTTCCTGCCATGTCGAAAACCGTATCCAAACCTTCCGCCGCCGGTCCGCTGACGATCGGGCAAGTCGCCGAGCTGACCGGCGTGTCGACGCATACGCTGCGGTATTACGAGCAGGCCGGCCTGCTGCGCGCGATTTCGCGCACGGCGGCCGGGCACCGGCTCTATGCGCCGGCCGACCTTGACTGGCTGGCGTTCGTGATGCGCCTGAAGGCGACCGGCATGCCGATCGCGCAGATGCAGCAGTTCGCGGCGCTGCGCGCGCAAGGCGAGCCGACGTTCGGTGCGCGGCGCCGGTTGCTGGTTGCGCATCGCGACGCGGTGCGGGTGCATATCGCGGAACTGCAGGCGAGCCTCGACGCGATCGGCGACAAGATCGCGTACTACGAGGCGCGGGAACGCGATACGGAACGACGGGCGACACCTTCTCACTCTCAATCGGAACAGGACGGACACGATGGAACAACTCGTTGAAGATCGTTATACGCGCGGCTGGAACAAACTGAAGGAAATCGACGGCGAAGCGGGCGAACGCGTGATCGCGGCGCTTGCACCGATCGCGCCGGATTTCGGGCGGCTCCTGGTCGAGTTCGGTTTCGGCGACATCTATAGCCGGCCGCAGCTCGATCTGAAAGCGCGCGAGATCGCGACGATCGCGGCGCTGGCCGCGCTCGGCAATGCGCAGCCGCAGTTGAAGGTGCATATCGAGGCCGCGCTGAACGTTGGCTGCACGCGCGACGAGATCGTCGAGGTGTTCATGCAGATGGCCGTCTACGCCGGTTTCCCGGCCGCGCTCAACGCGCTGTTCGCCGCGCACGAGGTGTTCGCGCGGCGCGACGAAGCGGCCGGTGGGGCCGGGAACGCAAGCGAAGCGGCCGCGCACGCGGCATGATGCCGGTCGCGCCCGCGCGTCAAGCGCGGTGCGGCGCGACGATCCGGTGTTTCGCGATCCGCCGGTACAGCGTCGCGCGCGAGATGCCGAGCGCCTGCGCGGCCGCGTCGGGCCGCCAGCGGTGCGCGGTGAGCGCCGCGACGATGCGGCCGCGCTCGTCGTCGGGCAGTGCGCCGGCCGGGGCGCCGCCGAGCCGTGCGGCGAGGTCGGCCGGCAGGTCGCGCCGCGTCACGCGCGCTGTGTCGCACACCGCGCACGCATAGCGCAGCACGTTGCGCAGCTGCCGTACGTTGCCGGGCCACGGATAGGCGGCGAGCTGTTCGGCGAGCGTCGCGTCGAGCGTGAGTACGTGGCCGGTCGCCTGCGCTTCCTCGGCGAACACGGCGGCAATCACGTCGCGCACGTCTGCGCGCTCGCGCAGCGGCGGCAGTTCGAACGTCGCGCCGCTCAGCCGGTAATACAGATCTTCGCGGAACGTGCCGTCGGCCACCATGCGCGCGAGATCGCGGTGCGTCGCGCAGATCACGTCGAGGTCGACGCGCACGGGCGTGTCGCTGCCGAGCGGCACGACCTCGCCGTCGGCGAGCACGCGCAACAGCCGTGTCTGCAGCGCGAGCGGCATGTCGCCGATTTCGTCGAGAAACAGCGTGCCGCCGTCGGCAAGCGCGATCTTGCCGCGCGCGCCGTGCTTGCGTGCGCCGGTGAACGCGCCGGCCGCATAGCCGAACAGTTCGCTCTCGATCAGCGCTTCCGGCAGTGCGCCGCAGTTGACGGCGACGAACGGCCGCGCGCGCCGCGCACCGGCGTCGTGGATCGCGCGCGCGAATACTTCCTTGCCCGCACCGGTCTCGCCGAGCACGAGAATCGGCAGCCGCTTGCTCGCGACCCGCAGCACGAGCTCTGCCTGTTGCGCGATGTGCGCGTCGCTGCTGTGCAGGAACGGCGTCAGCGCGCCGACGTGGCGTGGCGCGGTGCCCGCGCGCCGCGATACCGTGCCGGGCTCGCGGCCGGCGCGTCGTAGCGGCGCACGCAGCCGCGCATAGAGCGGTGCGCCGGTCGCGCGCAGCCGCAGCGCGACGATCGTGTCGAGCCGCGCGGCATCGCGCAGCGGCATCTCGGTTGCGTCGAAGATCTCGTCGATATGGCGCGGTTCGCGCAGCGCCGGCAGCGCGTCGCGGGCCTGCCGGTTCGCGGCGACGATATTGCCGCATTCGTCGAACGCGATCAGCCACTCGGGTTGCGCTTCGACGTAGTGACGGTTCGGATGCCCGAACAATATCCAGTGCTGCGCGGTGCTGTGCACGAAGTAGCCGTCCTCGATCAGCGCCGCGCTTTGCCGCACGAGCTGGTAGACGAGGCGCTGGCTGTCGCGGCCGTCGGGCGAATGGACGGCCGACGCGTCGAGCACGCCGATCAGTTCGCCGCCCGGCGAGAAGATCGGCGCTGCACTGCAGGTGAGTGTCGTGAACGCCGCGCGAAAGTGATCGGTCTTGTGCACGGTGATCGGCGCGAGATCGGTCAGCACGCTCGCGACGCCGCACGTTCCTTCCTCGCTTTCCGACCAGCACGAGCCGATGTGCAGCCCGGCATGGCGGAAGTCGTTGCGGCGCTCGCGGTCGATCCGGTAGTCGATCGTCACGCCGTGCGCGTCGGTCAGCATCACGCAGTAGTCGGCGACGCGGATCATGTCGTGCAGCCGCGTCAGGCATTGGCCCGACGCGCGCAGGAAAGCTTCCTCCTTGTCGCGCACTTCGCGCAGCTCGGACGCGGTCAGCACGCGCGGGCCGATCGACGAGGCGGGATCGAGACAGTAGCGCTCCAGCGAACGTTGCCACGACGACACGAGGCGCGCGGAATCGGCCGGCGCGGGCAGGCGTCCGGCGAGCGCGCCGAGTACACGGTCGGCGTGCTGGGCCTGGGGGACGGCGTAGGGCATGGTCGACTCCGGTTCCGTACGGCGGGGAATTCGATGTTCTTGTAGCACATCCGGTCCGGCGGATCACATTGCATCGCAGCACGCAGCACGCGTGAGACGTTCGTCTCATGTGTCTCTCGCCCGGTCTCGCGCGGTTGAGACGCCCGCATGCGTGGCGCGCAGCGGTCGTCCGGCTTGTCGCGGCATGCGCCACGCCGCATCAACGCAGGGTTTGCAGGCAGCGCGGCACGCTTGCGCAGGCGCCGCGACGAGCGCGTCGTCGCGACGACGACGTGAGACGCACGGGTGGATTCGCCACGCGCTGCGTCGTCACGGTCGCGAACCCGGAACACGTGCATGCCCGCCGCGCCAGCGTGCGCGCGGGTTTCGCGGTCATTGCACACACGATGGCACGCCGCTTGCAGAGATCACGGGCAAGTTCGGCGCAGTCGCGTCGGCGACGACGATCCGCAGCCCGTCGATGGCAGCGGACGAAACAGGCAGGGCCGGAGCGGGCGCCAATGCGCCGGTGCCGGTCAACTGGATGGAGACAAACCCGTGACGACGCCCGTTACCGTCGGTGTGATCGCGAACCCCGCATCGGGGCGCGACATCCGCCGCCTCACGACGCATGCATCCGTGTTTCCGACGGCGGAGAAGGCGAACATGATCGTGCGCCTGCTGGCCGGCCTCGGCGCGATGGGCGTCGAGCGCGTGCTGACGCTGCGCGACCGGACGGGCATCGCGACGCTGCTGCTGCGCGCGCTCGATACGCATCGCGCGGTCGCGCCGCACGAGCGCTGGCCCGAGGTCGAGTTCGTCGACCTGCCGATCACCGATACCGTCGCCGACACGCAGGCCGGCGCCGCGTACCTGCACCGGATGGAAGTGGCGCTGATCGTCGTGCTCGGCGGCGACGGCACCCATCGCGCGGTTGCCGCGTGTTGCGGCGCGACGCCGCTCGTCGCGCTGTCCACCGGCACCAACAACGCCTTTCCCGAACATCGCGAGGCGACCGTCGCAGGCGTCGCGGCCGGACTCGCCGCGACCGGCGCCGTGCCGGCGGAGGTTGCGTTCACGCGCAACAAGCGGCTCGTCGTGCGCTGCGTGGCGGGTGCACAGCCGGGGCGCGAAGAGATTGCGCTCGTCGACGTGTGCGCGGCGCGACAGCGCTTCATCGGCGCCCGCGCGATTTCGGGGCCCGACGACATCGACTCGCTCTACCTGACGTTCGCGGAACCGGACGGCATCGGCCTGTCCGCGCTCGGCGGCGCATGGGCGCCGCTCGAGCGCAGCGCGCCGCACGGGCTCGCGATGCGCTTCGCGGACGAAGGCACGACGGCCGGCACGCCGCTCGTCGCGCCGATTGCACCGGGCCGCGTCGACCGCGTCGTGATGCGCAGTTGCGAGCGGCTCGAACCGGGCGCGTGGCAGACGATTCCGTTCGAGCGCGGCACGCTCGCGTTCGACGGCGAGCGCGAGATCGAGGTTGCGCGCGGCGATCGCTACGAGATTTCGCTCGACTGGCGCGGGCCGCTGACGGTCGATGTCGGCCGCACGCTGCGCTACGCGTCTTCGCGGCAATTGCTGCGCGATGCCGGCGCATGGCGCAACTGAGCCTCCGTTTTTCCGAACGACATTTCGACATCCATAACGAACATCAAGGAGACATTGCCATGACAGCCCCACTCGAAGGACTGGTCGCCATTGTCACGGGCGGCGCGCGCTGCATCGGCCGCGGCATTGCGCTGACGCTCGCCGGCGCGGGCGCCGACATCCTGCTGGCCGACCTGCTCGACGACGCGCTCGACGCCACCGCGCGCGAGGTGCGCGCGTCCGGCCGCCGGGCGGCGGTCGCGAAGGTCGACGTCACGCAGGCCGCCGACGGCGGCTTCACGTTCCACTGACGGCCGCAGGCCGTGCAATCCGTCGCCACGGCACGGCCGCGGCGGCATTCGCAGTCAGACCTACCCAGGAGACACACATGACCGTTTCGACCCAGCTCAGCAGGGACAAGCTGCTGGACGCATACCGGCTGATGCGCACGATCCGCGAATTCGAGGAGCGCCTGCACGTCGAATTCGCGACCGGAGAAATCCCCGGCTTCGTTCACCTGTACGCGGGCGAGGAGGCGTCCGCGGTCGGCACGATGCTGCACCTCGGCCTCGCCGACTACGTCGCGACCACGCACCGCGGCCACGGCCATTGCATCGCGAAGGGCGTCGACGTGCGCGGGATGATGGCCGAGATCTATGGCAAGAAGACCGGCGTCTGCCACGGCAAGGGCGGCTCGATGCACATCGCCGACCTGTCGATGGGGATGCTCGGCGCGAACGGGATCGTCGGCGCGGGCGGCCCGCTCGTGTGCGGCGCGGCGCTCGCGGCGAAGCACCGGAAGACCGGCGGCGTCGGCGTGTGCTTCTTCGGCGACGGTGCGTCGAACCAGGGCGTGATCTTCGAATCGATGAACCTCGCGTCGGTGTGGCGGCTGCCTGCGATCTTCGTAGCCGAAAACAACGGCTATGCGGAAGCGACGTCGTCGAGCTGGTCGGTCGCGACCGACAACATCGCCGATCGCGCGAACGGGTTCGGGATGCCGGGCGTGATCGTCGACGGCTTCGACTTCTTCGCGGTGCACGAAGCGCTCGGCGAGGCCGTCGAGCGTGCGCGCAACGGCGGCGGCCCGACGCTCGTCGAGGTGAAGTTCACGCGCTATTTCGGCCATTTCGAGGGCGATGCGCAGACCTACCGCGCACCCGGCGAGGTGCAGAAGCTGCGCGACGAGAAGGACTGCCTGAAGCATTTCGAGACGCGCGTCGTGCGCGCCGAAGCGCTGGCGACCGACGACCTGCGCGCGGTCGACGCCCAGGTGAAGGCGCTGATCGACGACGCGGTCGCGCAGGCGAAGGCCGCGCCGCTGCCCGACGCGGCCGACCTGCTGACCGACGTCTACGTGTCGTATCCGTGAGCGCGGCCTGACACCGCAGCCGGCACGGCGAACCGAACATTCCAGGAGACAGACATGGCAAGGAAGATTACTTATTCGCAGGCGATCAACGAGGCGCTCGCGCAGGAGATGGCGCGCGACGACAGCGTGATCGTGATGGGCGAGGACAATGCGGGCGGCGCGGGCGCGCCGGGCGAGGACGACGCGTGGGGCGGCGTGCTCGGCGTGACGAAGGGGCTGTTCCACAAGTTTCCGGGGCGCGTGCTCGATACGCCGCTGTCCGAAGGCGGCTACATCGGCGCGGCGGTCGGCGCGGCCGCGTGCGGGATGCGGCCCGTCGCGGAACTGATGTTCATCGATTTCATGGGCGTGTGCTTCGACCAGATCTTCAACCAGGCCGCGAAATTCCGCTACATGTTCGGCGGCAAGGCGGTGACGCCGGTCGTGATCCGCGCGATGTACGGCGCCGGGCTGCGCGCGGCCGCGCAGCACTCGCAGATGCTCACGTCGCTGTTCACGCACATCCCGGGGCTGAAGGTCGTGTGCCCGTCGACGCCGTACGACGCGAAGGGGCTGCTGATCCAGGCGATCCGTGACGACGATCCCGTGATCTTCCTCGAGCACAAGCTGCTTTACACGCGCGAGGGCGACGTGCCGGAGGAGTCCTATGCGATTCCGTTCGGCGAGGCGAACGTGATGCGCGACGGCGACGACGCGACCATCGTCACGTACGGCAGGATGGTGCATCTCGCGATGGATGCGGCCGCGAAGCTCGCGAAGGACGGTATCCAGGTCGACGTGATCGACCTGCGCACGACGTCGCCGCTCGACGAGGAAACGATTCTCGAAAGCGCGGCGCGCACCGGGCGCGTGGTGGTCGTCGACGAAGCGAACCCGCGCTGCTCGATCGCGACCGACATCGCCGCGCTCGTCGCACAGCGCGCGTTCCGAACGCTTAAGGCGCCGATCGAGCTCGTGACCGCGCCGCATACGCCCGCGCCGTTCGCGAGCGTGCTGGAAGACCTGTATATCCCGTCCGCCGATGCGATTGCGCAGGCGGTCCTGAAGACGAGGAGCTGACACGATGTCGATTCACATGATCACGATGCCCAAGTGGGGGCTGTCGATGGAGCAGGGGCAGGTCAACGGCTGGCTGAAGGCGATCGGCGAACGCGTGACGAAGGGCGACGAAGTGCTCGACGTCGAGACCGACAAGATCTCGTCGGGCGTCGAATGCGCGTTCGACGGCACGCTGCGCCGGCAGGTCGCGCAGGAAGGCGAAACGCTGCCGGTCGGCGCGCTGCTCGGCGTCGTCGCGGCGGCCGACGCGAGCGATGCCGACATCGATGCGGCGATCGCCGAGTTCCAGCGCGATTTCGTGCCGAGCGCGGCATCAGACGAAGCGGCGGGCCCGCAGCCCGAGAAGGCGCAGATCGGCGGCCGTACGGTGCGCTTCCTGAAGCTCGGCGACGGCGCGGGCACGCCCGCCGTGCTGATCCACGGCTTCGGCGGCGACCTGAACAACTGGCTGTTCAATCACGCGGATCTCGCCGCGCACCGGCCCGTATGGGCGCTCGACTTGCCCGGTCATGGCGAGTCGGGCAAGGCGGTCGACACGGGCAGCCTCGACGAGCTGGCCGACGCGGTGCTCGCGCTGCTCGATGCGCAGCACATCGACCGCGCGCACCTGATCGGCCATTCGATGGGCGGCGCGGTCGCGATGGCTGCGGCCGAACGCGCGCCGCAGCGCGTTGCGTCGCTGACGCTGATCGCGAGCGCCGGGCTCGGCACCGACATCAACCGCGTCTATATCGACGGCTTCGTCGCCGGCAACAGCCGCAACACGCTGAAGCCGCACCTCGGTGCGCTGTTCGCGGACAACGCGCTCGTGACGCGGCAGCTCGTCGAGGATCTCGTCAAGTACAAGCGGCTCGAAGGCGTGCAGGCCGCGCTGGAGAAAATCGCGAACGCCGCGTTCGACGGCGCGGCGCAGCGGCGCGTGTTCCGCGACCGGCTCGCGTCGCTCGCGCCGCGCACGCTCGTGATCTGGGGCGAGCGCGACCAGGTGATCCCCGCGCAGCACGCGCGGGGCTTGCCGGACGGCGTGCGCGCCGAGGTGATCGCCGGCAGCGGGCACATGGTGCAGATGGAGGCGGCCGCCGACGTGAACCGCCTGATCGTCGCGTTTCTCGGAGACTGACGATGGCCGCCGCGTTCGAACGACCCAGCCTCACGGCGCTCGGCCAGCCGGGCGCGAGAAGCCGCGACAAGCTCGCGCGCATTCCGGTGCGCGTCGAGCCCGCGGCCGGCGCGGCGCTGCCGAAGCCGCCGTGGCTGCGCGCGCGGCCGATGATGAGCGCGGCGGTGGCCGACATGGCGGCCGTGCTGCGCGACCATCGGCTGCATTCCGTCTGCGAGGAGGCGATGTGCCCGAACATCGGCGAATGCTTCGCGCAGCGCACCGCGACCTTCATGATCATGGGCGGGCTGTGCACGCGGCGCTGCCCGTTCTGCGACGTCGCGCACGGCCGTCCCGAGCCGCTCGATCCCGACGAGCCCGCGCGGCTGGCCGATGCGGCCGCGGCGCTCGGGCTGCGCTACGTCGTGATCACGTCGGTCGACCGCGACGACCTGCGCGACGGCGGCGCCGCGCATTTCGCCGCGTGCATCGCGGCGGTGCGCGCGAGCGTGCCGGGTATCGGCGTCGAAGTGCTGACGCCTGACTTCCGCGGCCGTGTGGCGCGCGCGCTCGACGCGCTGTCGTCGGCCTGGCCGGACGTGTTCAACCACAACATCGAGACGGTGCCGTCGCTGTATCGCGCGGCGCGGCCGGGCGCCGACTATCGCGGCTCGCTCGAACTGCTCGCGCAGGCGAAGGCCGCGCGGCCGACGCTCGTGACGAAGTCGGGGCTGATGCTCGGGCTCGGCGAGCGCGACGACGAGGTGCGCGACACGTTGCGCGACCTGCGCGCGCACGAAGTCGACGTACTGACGCTCGGCCAGTATCTGGCGCCGTCCGAGCACCATCTGCCGGTGCGGCGCTACGTGAGCCCGGATGCATTCGCCGCATGGCGCGACGAGGCGCTGGCGCTCGGTTTCAGGGAAGTCGTTGCCGGTCCGCTCGTGCGGTCGTCCTATCACGCGGCCGACGTGCTGGCGGATGCGTAGCGGGCGGTGCGTCAGGCCTGGGCCGATACGTGTGCGCGGCTTACGTGGCGCAGGTAGAACACGAGCCCGGCGCCCGCGAGCATCAGGCTGACCGTGTTCGCGAACCAGAAGCCGCGCGCGCCGGTCAGCCATGCGGGCGCGATGCCGCCGACGTCGAAGCCGAGCACGTAGCCGCCGCTGAGCCCGACGCCCCACAGCGCGACCGCATAGATCACGGTCGGCACGATCGCGACCTTGTACGCGCGCAGCACGAACGCCGACGTGACCTGCAGCGCATCGAACACGTGGTAGCACGCGACGATCGCGACGAGCGGCATCGCTGCCGCGGCGACGGCCGGGTTCGGCGTATAGCCGCTGACGATCAGTGGGCGCAGCGTAAAGACGAGCACGCCGTATGTCGCGGCAACGCCGCACGCGAAAATCACGCTGTGCCGGCCGAGCAGCCGTGCTTCTTCGGGGCGTCCGGCGCCGAGCGCGCGCGCGACCAGCGTCGAGGCCGCCACGCCGATCGACAGCGGCGTCATGTACAGCACCGCGCCGATGTTGCCGGCGATCTGGTGGCCGGCGAGCGTCGTCGTGCCGAACTGCGCGATGAACAGCGCCATGCAGGTGTACGACGTGACCTCGATCAGGTACGACAGGCCCATCGGCACGCCGAGTTTCAGGATCGCCTTCTGGCGTTCCCAGACTGGCCAGCAGAAGCGCGAGAAGATCGCGAGCGGCGCGAACACGTCGAGCTTCGCGAGCAGCGTATAGCCGATCAGCGCGAGCGCCCAGTTGATCAGCGTGCTGGCAAGCCCGCAGCCGGGGCCGCCGAGCGCCGGCACGCCGAACCCGCCGAAGATGAACCACACGTTGAGCGGAAACTTGAGCAGCAGCGCGCCGATCTGCAGGGTCATCGCGAGCCGCGGCTTGCCGGCCGCGTTGGTCAGCGCGTTGTAGATGCGGAAGACGAGGCTGGCGGGCAGCCCGTACGACAGGATGCGCAGGTAGTCGACGGTGCGCTCGTGCAGCGCGGCGGGCGCGTGCGCGACGCGCAGCAGCGGCTCGGGAAAATGCAGCAGCAGGAAGCCGGGTACCGCGAGCAGCAGCGCGAGCCACAGCGCCTGGCGGACGTCCTCGCCGATCTCGGCATAGCGCCGCGCGCCGTACAGTTGCCCGGTGATCGGCTGCAGCGCGGACAGGATGCCCGTCAGGCCGATGTAGATCGACACGTAGATCGACGAGCCGAGCCCGAGCGCGGCGAGATCGGTGGCCGAGTAGCGGCCGACCATCGCCGTGTCGATCACGCCGAACGCGATGATCGCGAGCTGGCCGACCAGCACCGGCCACGCGAGACCGACGATCCGGCGGATGTCGCCGAACATCGTCAATCGGCTGCCTGGCGGCGCGGCGGGCGCCGCTTGACGGGCGTCTTCGGCCGTTCGATGCGCTCGTACAGGCGGAAACGTTCGTCGCGGTCGGCGACGCGGCGGCCTTCCCACACGAGACGCCACACGTATTGCGACATCGCGCTCGGCTCGCCGAAGTCGGAACGGTCCTGACGCAGGATCACGTCGCAGTCGCCTGAGAAATCGAAGTGCATGTTGCCGAAGTACGCGAAGGTCGCGATCTGCGCATCGCCAAGCCGCACCGGCGAGATGCACTCGTAGTCGGACGGCAGGTGCAGCGCGATCTGTTGCGCGACATCGCGATAGGTCCGGCCGTAGTTGACGATCGGCAGCCACAGCGTCATCAGCAGCACCCACATCAGCGTGGTGCCGGCGCCCGACAGCACGACGCTGCGCCACAGCACCTTCGGCTGCCGCGAGACGCGCCAGCGCACGAGCACGCACCAGCACACGGTGACGATCACCGCGCAGATGAACGACAGGATCTTGAAATGCGGTTCGTAGCCCGGCACGAGGCGCGCGAGGTTGCGCGCGAGCGGATGCGGGAAACCCGTAAGCGACGCGAGCCATACGAGCCATACGAAGGTGCCGAGGATCGTGAAGCTCAGTACCGCGAACCAGTCGAACGCGTTGATTGCGCCGCGCTTGAGGGTCGGCAGCGCGAACGTCGCGAGCACCGCGAGCGGCGGCAGCAGCAGCATGTACATGCGGTTCGACTGCTGGCTCTGCAGGATCACGAGCGCGACGAGCGGCACGGCGACCGACAGCGGAATCGCGATGTGCGCGCGGCGGCGCATGCCGGCCCAGCTCCACCACGCCCAGATCGCGAGCGGCCACGCGGGCCACGTGAACAGCGGCAGGTTCTTCGCCGCATACGCGAGCACGGCGGTCGGCGGGCCCGAAAAGCGCATCAGGCTGCCGTGGATCCACTGGTTGAAGAACCACGCGGCGTCGTCGGGCGCCGCGACGAACGCGGCAAGCGGCCACAGCGCGAAGATCGCGGCCGCGAGCGGCACGCCGACCAGCGGCAGGCGCAGGTTGCGCATCTCGGGCGTGACGAGCCACAGCGCGGCGGTGCCGGCGAGCAGCGCGACGACCAGCACGGGGTTGCCGGACAGCGCGACGAGGCCGATCGCGAGGCCCCACCACAGCGCGCCCTGCATCGGCTTGTCGATGCCGCGCACGATCCCATAGACGAGCATCGCGATCCACGCGAACTGCGCGAGCTGCGGCGTCGTCTCGTGCCCGCGTTCCGCGAGGCCGAAGCACGCGACGAGGACCAGCAGCGCGCCGTCGGCGAGCGTGCGGCCGTAGTCGCGCGGTTCCGGCTCGCCGCCGAATGCGTACTTGAACGGCTGGACCTCGGCGCGCCGGCCGAGCAGGTAGGCCGCGTACCAGACGAACGCGCACGCGACGCAGAACAGCACGCCCGTGTCGACGCGCGACGCGTTGCTCGCATCGACCCATGGGCCGAGGCCGCGGATCGACAGCGCGCCGAGCCAGTAGCCGAGCGGCCCGTCGGTCGTGATGAACTTGCCGACCAGGTTCGGCAGCAGCCAGTCGTGCCAGCCGCCCTTGGCCATCGTCCACATCACGCCGAAGCCCGCCGCGTCCTCGTTCTTCCACGGGTCGCGGCCGAACAGGCCGAACGCGGCGTAGACGAAGCAGAGCGTGAGCAGCAGCCAGCGCGGCAGCGCACGCGTGGCGGAGGCGGTGAGACGGACGACAGGCTTCATGCAGATGAGCGTTTTGTTATGGGCGGGCGGCCGGCGCGGGTGCGCACGGTCGAGCCGGTTTCGAGCATCCGGCATTGTAGACGCGCCGGCTGTTGCGCGTCAGGTCGTTGCCCGGACGCCGGCCGGCGCTTTTCCGGCGAGCAGAGACAAAAAAGGGCAGCCTGGGCTGCCCTTTTTGTGCGATACCGGTGCGTTGCAACCACCGGATGCGGTGCGAAGCTTACTTCGCCTTGCCGCTGGCGCGTACGCCGAACTTGTTCTTGAACTTCTCGACACGGCCTGCCGTGTCCATGATCTTTTGCTGACCCGTGTAGAACGAGTGCGATTCCGACGACACTTCGATCTTGGCGAGCGGGTAGGTCTTGCCGTCGAGTTCGATGTTTTCGCGCGTCTGGATCGTCGAGCGCGTGATGAACTTGAAGCCGTTCGACATGTCTTGGAAGACGACTTCGCGGTAGTTCGGGTGGATGCCTTCTTTCATGGTCTTTCCTTGGTGAGAGCGGTAGCCAACCCGCCGCTTGCCGTGCCGGAGCGCGCACATTGCGCATACCGGACGACGCCAAGCCCGGCGCGAGCCACTTGCCTAAGGTCGAAAAACGGCGATTATGCCAGAAAATCAGATGGTTGACGAATAATTTTCACGGTGTGTCGAGCGCGCCGGTGCCCGCCGGATCCTGCCGGTAATAGCGGGCGAGCAGCCGGTACAGCTCCGGAAATTCGGACTCGAACGCTTTCGGCCGCACGAACAGCGCTTCGCTGCATACCGCGAAGAATTCCGACGGGTGGTCGGCCGCATACGGATCTATCAGCGATTCCCGCTCGAAGCGCGCCCACGCGCGGTCCGGCACCGCGTCGACGCGTGCGCAGAACTGGTCGTACGCATGCTCGAACACGTCGGCCCACGCCTGCGCGTCGAGGTGCGGCGCGTGCCAGCGGCGAAAAAGGGGCGGATAGCCGTCGGCCGCGCCGTTGACCATGTCGATCTTGTGCGCGAACTCGTGGATCACGACGTTGTACGCGTCATGGCCGTCCGTCATCTGCGCGTCTTCCCACGACAGGATCACGGGGCCGCCTTCCCATGCCTCGCCGCTCGCATCCTGTTCGACTTCGTGGACGACGCCGTCCTCGTCCTGCACGGTCTTGCGGATCACGAATTCGCCCGGATACACGACGACGCCGACCCAGCCGTCGTACAGCGACAGGTCGAGATTCAGCACCGGCAGGCAGGCTTGCGCGGCGATCGCGACGATCATCGCGTCGGTCAGTTCGAGCCCGTGCGCGGTCGAAAACGATTTCTTCGCGATGAACAGGCTCGTCAGCTCGCGCAGCCGGCCGAGCGCGTCGGGCGCCAGCGTCGCGAGGAACGGCAGGCGCGCGACGGTGTCCTGCCACAGCGCGTCGGGGATCGGGTGGCTGCGCAGCGCGCGGTCGCGGCGGCGGTCGTCGAACCAGCGGGTCAGTTTCGAGAGCATGGAGGCTGCGGACGGAAATCCAAAGCCTGTCTTTTAACTCAATCGATCTCTTTTTGCCATGCCGCGAAGAGGCCGCCGACGAGCGCGACCCCCGCCAGGAAGTAAAAGCCGTCGAGCGACGCGAGGAACGATGCCTGTTGCGCGACCATGCGGGCGATGGCGGCGATCGCGAGGCCGTGCGCTTCGTTCAGCGCGTGCCCGGCGGCCGCATAGCTGCGCGTCAGGGCGTCGACGGTCTGCTGGAACATCGGGTCGAACACGTTCGCGCGCTCGACGAGCCGCGTCTGGTGCACGGCCACGCGATGCTGCTCGACGATGATCACCGACGACGTCGCGAACGAGATCGTCAGTTGCCGCACGATGTTCTTCAGCCGGTAGCCGTGCGTGTACTCGTCGATCGCGAAGATCCGGAACGTCAGGTTGGCCACCGGCAGCACGATGAAGAGCAGCAGCAGCCCGCGCAGCAGCAGCGGGACGATCAACGCGGCTTCGCCGACCTGCGGCGTCATCCGCGTCATCCACAGCGCGGCCGTGACGGCGATCGCGAACCCCGGCACGACGAACCACTTCTTGTGCGTGACGAATTTCGCGTAGCGCAGGTACGCGAACAGCGCGGTGGCCGAGATCAGCGACATCGTGCCGACCAGGCGCCCGGCGTTCTCGACCGGATAGCCGAGCCCGCCTTCGAGGAACCGCGATGTCAGGTAACTGAAGCCCGTCGTCTCGTAGTAATAGAACATGTAGAGCAGCAGCCCGACCTGGAACGTCCTTTCGCGGAACGCATGCAGCCGCACGAGCGGCGTCGGGTGATGCCACTGGTGATACGCGAACCATGCGAGTGCGCCGATCCCCAGGATCGTCAGCAGGATCAGCGTCGGCGAGCCGCTGTAGAGCTGGTAATGCACCTGCTGCAGCACGATCTGCAGCGCTCCTTGCGCGAGCGCGAACACGACATACGGCCAGAAGTGCCCGGAGCCGCGTTCGTCGTCGGGCGTCCTGCCCGAATCGGGCAGCGTGAGCAGTGCGAGGATCGCGAACGCGATGCCGGCGGGCGCCGTGCACGCGAACAGCGCGCGCCACGTCGAATGCGCGACGAGCAGCCCGCCGACGATCGGCGCGAGCGCGCTGCCGAGCAGGATCATGATCAGGAACGCGCGCGTCGCGGGCGGCCGTTCCCGCGGCTTGAAGCTGATCTGGATCATGATCCGGCACGCGCCCATCATCGGGCCGATGAAGTAGCCCTGGAAACCTCGCGCGAACGCGAGTTCCAGCGACGTGTCGGCGAGCGCGGCCGCGATCGCGCCGAACGAGAACATCAGCATGCAGCCCGCGACGTAGCGGCGATGCCCGAGCCGGTCGACCCACCATTGCTGCTGCAGGATGCCGAGCACGGCCGTGACCGCGTACGCGCTCGACGACCACACGAGTTCGTCGGGCGATGCGTTGATGCCGCCCGCGATGTAGCTCGCGAAGAACGAGAAGGCCGCGTTGTCGAAGTAGTCGATGCCGGTGACGAGCGCGAGCGCCCACGGGAACAGGTCCGCGCGCAGGTTCGCGCGGCTCCACAGCGGCGAGCGGCCGGGCACCGCGTTCATTCGCGATCCTTGCGAGTGCGCCGCGTGGCGGCTTCGGCCCGCCGCTGCGCGATCAGCGCATCGGGGTTTTCGCCGGCGAGACGCCGCTCGACGTAATCGATGTCGTGCTGCAGTTCCTTGCGCAGCGCGACGGCTTCCTTCAGTTCGCGCTGGACGGCCGCGATTCGCCGGTCGAGCGTGTCGATCTGCTCGGCGAGGCCGGTGCGGATGTCGCGCAGCGACGCATCCGAATAGCGGCGTCGTCCGTCGCCCGTTTCTTCCAGCGGGCGCTTCAGCATTTCGGTGATGCCGTGCAGCGAGAAGCCGAGCGCACGCAGCCGCAGGATGCGCGCGAAGCGTTCGAGGTCGGCTTCGTCGTAGAGGCGGTAGCGGCCTTCGCTGCGCGACGGCGTGACGAGCCCGCGCTCTTCGTAATACTTCAGCGTGCGCGGCGTGACGCCGAGCCGCGACGAGGCGTCGCTCACGGTCAGCAGCGGGGTGGAGGCGTCGTTCGGCATCGGGAGGCGGGGGATTCGATCGGGGCGATGACGCGATTATAGATCAACCTGTACGTTCACGTTCAGGTTGGGGCCGAAAAACGGCCGCCGGGCAGGATGCGCGGGCGGCCGTTCGTTGCGGGGCGGGGCGATCAGCCGCCGCGACGCATCAGGTCGAAGAACTCGGAATTGCTCTTCGTCTGGCGAATCTTGTCGAGCAGGAATTCCATTGCCTCGACTTCGTCCATGTCGTGGATGAACTTGCGCAGCACCCAGATCTTTTGAAGGATCTCGGGCTTGATCAGCATTTCCTCGCGACGCGTGCCCGACTTGTTCAGGTTGATCGACGGATAGACGCGCTTTTCCGCGAGGCGGCGCTCGAGGTGCACTTCCATGTTGCCGGTGCCCTTGAACTCTTCGTAGATCACGTCGTCCATGCGGCTGCCGGTTTCGATCAGCGCGGTGCCGATGATCGTCAGCGAGCCGCCTTCCTCGATGTTGCGCGCCGCGCCGAAGAAGCGCTTCGGACGCTGCAGTGCGTTCGCGTCGACACCGCCCGTCAGCACCTTGCCCGATGCCGGGATCACGGTGTTGTATGCGCGTGCGAGACGCGTGATCGAGTCGAGCAGAATCACGACGTCGTGCTTCATTTCGACGAGGCGCTTGGCCTTCTCGATCACCATTTCGGCGACCTGCACGTGACGCGTGGCCGGTTCGTCGAACGTCGACGCGATGACTTCGCCGGCGACCGAGCGCTGCATTTCGGTCACTTCTTCGGGGCGCTCGTCGATCAGCAGCACGAACAGGACGACGTCCGGGTGATTCTGCTTGATCGCGTGTGCGATGTGCTGGAGCATCACGGTCTTGCCCGACTTCGGCGACGCGACCAGCAGGCCGCGCTGGCCCTTGCCGATCGGCGCGATCATGTCGATGATGCGGCCCGTGACGTTCTCTTCGCCGCGCATCTCGCGTTCGAGCGCCAGCGGCTTGTTCGGGTGCAGCGGCGTGAGGTTCTCGAACATGATCTTGTGTTTCGAGGCCTCGGGCGGCTGCCCGTTGACTTTGTCGACCTTCACCAGCGCGAAGTAGCGCTCGCCGTCCTTCGGCGTGCGGACTTCACCTTCGATGGTGTCGCCGGTGTGCAGGTTGAAGCGGCGGATCTGCGACGGGCTGATATAGATGTCGTCGGTGCTCGCGAGGTACGACATTTCCGGCGAGCGCAGGAAGCCGAAGCCGTCCGGCAGCACTTCGAGCGTACCGTCGCCGAAGATCGTCTCTCCCGTCTTGGCGCGCTTTTTAAGAATGGCGAACATCAACTCCTGCTTGCGCAGGCGGTTCGCGTTTTCGATCTCGAGGCCATTGGCCATTTCGATCAGTTCGGACACGTGCAGAGACTTGAGCTCGGATAAATGCATACGGAGAACCCGCCAGGGAGGAGAAGCGACGAAAGAAATAAGGGAGGAGGGCGAGCGGAAGCGCTCAGAGACTTAAATGCGTCTTGTAGACGTTTTTTAATTCTAGCATAGGCCGATTCGCGCTTGAGCGGCCGATCGGCGGCTTGACGACGGACGTGTTGCCGGTTGACAACACGTCCGCGGAACTGCCGGTATTACAGGTGGCTGTCCAGGAATGCGGTGAGCTGCGACTTCGACAGCGCGCCGACCTTCTGCGCGGCGGCCGCGCCGTTCTTGAACAGGATCAGCGTCGGGATGCCGCGCACGCCGAACTTCGCGGGCGTGGCCTGGTTGTCGTCGACGTTGATCTTCGCGATCTGCAGCTTGTCGCCGTAGTCCTTCGCGACTTCGTCGAGGATCGGGGCGATCATTTTGCACGGGCCGCACCATTCGGCCCAGAAATCGACGAGCACGGGCTTGTCGGACTTGACGACGTCCTGTTCGAACGATGCGTCGCTGATGTGTTTGATCTGTTCGCTCATTGGGTCAATACCTCTTACGGTTCGGGGACTGCCTGCTTGCGCGTTGCGGCGTACCGGCCGCCGTAGGCTGCCGGCCGCTGCGGCAGGTCACTCCGCTCCCGGAAAGGAGGGGGCGTAAGCGCTGCATGCCGCGGCTCGCGGGTCGTTCGGGCGTCATATTAGCCTAAATTGCTATCTGCTGCGGGCAGCGATAGTAGCCGCTACGCGAGTAGGGGTACGACGCGACGTTCGACCGTTGTGCCCCGCAGGTGGAGGCCGGCTCGCGAATTACAAGGGGGTGGCATATATGTAGCGATTCGGGGCGCCGGACACGCGCCGGCTGGCAGGGTTGTTCGCATTGGTGCGAACAAACGGTCGCATTCATCCGCAAGCGGTGATAGAATATGCCGTGACGGGCCTCCTCGCATGGTGGGGCGGTGAACCTGGTCAGGTCGGGAACGAAGCAGCCACAATCGTTTTCCGCCAGTGCCGAGGGTCGGGCTCGTCACCTTCCTTCTCGCCCCGTTCGCAGGGCGTTTTTTATTTCCGCGTCACAGTCCGTTTTACCTGCACTTTGCCCGTCTTTCGCACCGTTTCGCGTGTCGGCGCAACGCAGCGTTACTGATACAATTTCCCGATGACCTATCAAGTTCTCGCACGCAAGTGGCGTCCGAAGGATTTCGCTTCGCTCGTCGGCCAGGAGCACGTCGTCAGGGCGCTCACGCACGCGCTCGACGGCGGGCGTCTCCATCACGCCTATCTGTTTACCGGAACCCGCGGTGTCGGCAAGACGACGCTGTCGCGGATCTTCGCGAAGGCACTCAACTGTGAAACCGGCGTCACGTCGCAGCCGTGCGGCGTGTGCCGTGCCTGTCGCGAGATCGACGAGGGGCGTTTCGTCGATTACGTGGAGATGGATGCCGCGAGCAACCGCGGCGTCGACGAAATGGCCGCGCTGCTCGAGCGCGCGGTGTACGCGCCTGTCGATGCGCGCTTCAAGGTCTACATGATCGACGAAGTGCACATGCTGACGAACCACGCGTTCAACGCGATGCTGAAGACGCTCGAAGAGCCGCCGCCGCACGTCAAGTTCATCCTCGCGACGACCGATCCGCAGAAAATTCCCGTCACCGTGCTGTCGCGCTGCCTGCAGTTCAACCTGAAGCAGATGCCGGCCGGGCACATCGTGTCGCATCTCGAACGGATCCTCGGCGAAGAGCGGATCACGTTCGAGCCGCAGGCGCTGCGCCTGCTCGCGCGTGCCGCGCAGGGCAGCATGCGCGACGCGCTGTCGCTCACCGACCAGGCGATCGCCTATTCGGCGAACGAGGTGACCGAGTCGGCCGTGTCGGGCATGCTCGGCGCGCTCGACCAGACTTACATGGTGCGCCTGCTCGACGCGCTCGCGGCCGGCGGCGGCCCGGAAATCCTCGCGATCGCCGACGAGATGTCGCTGCGCAGCCTGTCGTTCTCGACCGCGCTGCAGGATCTCGCGAGCCTGCTGCACCGGATCGCATGGGCGCAGTTCGCGCCGGGCTCGGTGCTCGACGAATGGCCGGAAGCGGCCGATCTGCGCCGCTTCGCGGAGACGCTGAGCCCCGAGCAGGTGCAGTTGTTCTATCAGATCGCGACGGTCGGCCGCGCGGAGCTCGGCCTCGCGCCGGACGAGTACGCCGGTTTCACGATGACGCTGCTGCGGATGCTCGCGTTCGAGCCGGCCGTTGCCGCCGGCAGTGCGCCGGGCGGCCAGCCGTCCGTGCCGCGTGCAGTGCCGGGCCCGCGCGCTGCCGCGGCTTCGGCCGCTGCGGCGAAGCCGGTATTGGCTGCCGCCGCCGACGCAGTGCGTCCACAGGCTGCCGCGCCGGCTGCCCCCGTTGCGCCGGTCGCGCCGGTCGTGCGTTCAGCGCCGGCGCAGTCCGGCGCCGAAGCGAGCCGGCCGGCCGTGAAGCCGGCTGCAGCTCAGGCATCCGCGCCGGCTCCGGTTGATGCACAAATTGTCGAGGCGCCGCAGCCGGAAGCGAATGCGGCGCCGGCCGGCGATATGCCGCCACCGGCCCGCAAGGAACCCGAGCCGCCTGCCGCTGCCGCCGTTGCGCAACGAAACGACGAACCGGCTGCGCCGGCCGAACCGGTGCCGCGTGCTGCGCCGCCCGAGCCCGCCGCGCGTCCGGCATCGCGCGCAGGTGGTGCCGCCGCCGCGCTCGACGTGCTGCGCAACGCGGGGATGCGTGTGTCGTCCGACCGTGCGCGGGCAGGCGCCGCCCCGAAGCCGGCGGTCCAGCCGGCCGCCGAGAAGCCGGCCGCGCCGCGTCCTGCCGTGCAGGTGCCGACGCCGCGCGCTGCCGCCCGTGCGCCGCAGGCGGCCGATTCGCGCCAGGCTTCGCCGCCGTGGGAGGACATCCCGCCGGACGACTACGTGCCGCTCAGCGCCGACGAGATGTTCGGCGGGCCCGACGATGGCTTCGTCCCCGTGTTCGACAGCGGTCCCGACGATGTGCGCGTGGCGCCGCAACTGGCGGAAGCGCGTCCGGCCGCGCCGGTCGACACGCGTCCGTTGCCGCCCGCGATCGCGCTTGATCCGGTCGGTTTCGACGGCGAATGGCCGGCGCTGGCCGCGCGGCTGCCGCTCAAGGGCGTCGCATACCAACTCGCGTTCAACAGCGAACTGACGGCCGTCGATGCGACGACATTGAAACTTTCCGTGCCGGTGCCGCAGTACGCGGACGCCGCGCAGGTCGCGAAGCTGAAGGCCACGCTGGCCGATGCGCTCGGCAAGCCGGTCGAAGTGGCGGTCGAGGTCGGGCCTGCACGACGCACGGCGGCGGCGCTCGACGCGGCCGCGCGCGCGGCTCGCCAGCGCGAGGCCGAGCAGGAGATTCATGGCGACCCGTTCGTCCAGCAGCTCGTGCACGACTTCGGTGCGCGCATCGTCGAGGGCTCGGTGCGTCCGCTCGCCGATTCGGCGCCGGACGGCCCGCCGCCGACGCTGCATTGAACTGACCGCACCGCGACAGGCACAATCACGCCCGCACACACTGGCCGGCACGCTCGGCGTGCCGGTTTTCACACGATCAAGAAAGAAGGAGTATTCCCATGTTGAAAGGCAACCTCGCCGGACTGATGAAGCAAGCGCAGCAAATGCAGGAAAACATGAAGAAGATGCAGGAGCAGCTTGCGCTGATCGAAGTCGAAGGGCAGTCGGGGGCGGGCCTCGTCAAGGTGACGATGACGTGCCGCAACGAAGTGCGTCGCGTGTCGATCGACCCGAGCCTGCTCGCGGACGACAAGGACATGCTCGAGGATCTCGTCGCGGCTGCGTTCAACGACGCAGTGCGCAAGGCAGAAGCGACGTCGCAGGAAAAGATGAGCGGCATGACGTCGGGCCTGCCGCTGCCCCCGGGCTTCAAGCTGCCGTTCTGAGCGCGGCGTCCTTGCCACTGTTTGCCGCCGTATGAAACAGCCGTCCGCCCTGTCCGCTCTCGTCGAAGCACTACGCGTGCTGCCCGGCGTCGGGCCGAAATCCGCGCAGCGCATGGCGGTCCACCTGATGCAGCACGACCGCGAGGGCGCGGAGCGGCTCGGCCGGTCGCTGCTGTTCGCGACCGAGCACCTGCAGCACTGCGAGAAGTGCAACACGTTCACCGAAGCGCAGATCTGCGAGGTCTGCAGCGACGAAGAGCGTGATCCGACGCTGCTGTGCGTCGTCGAGACGCCTGCCGACCAGATCATGCTCGAGCAGACGATGACTTACCGCGGGCTGTATTTCGTGCTGATGGGGCGACTGAGCCCGCTCGACGGGATCGGTCCGAAGGAAATCCATTTCGACCGCCTCGTGCGGCGCGCGTCCGACGGAATCGTGAAGGAAGTCGTGCTCGCGACCAACTTCACGAACGAGGGCGAAGCTACCGCACACTACCTCGGCCAGACGCTGAAGGCGCGCGGCCTGGCGGTCACGCGCCTCGCGCGCGGCGTGCCGGTGGGTGGCGAGCTCGAATACGTCGACGCGGGCACCATCGCCCGCGCGATGCTCGACCGCCGCACGATGTAAGCCGGGCGCCGCCTGCCGGCGGCGCCGTTCCTCATGCCAGGGAGACACATGAGCACCAGCCAGGGCCCGCTCGCGGGCGTCAAAGTGCTCGAATTCGGAACGCTGATCGCGGGGCCGTTCGCGTCGCGGCTGTTCGCCGAATTCGGCGCGGAAGTGATCAAGATCGAGGATCCGAACGGCGGCGACCCGCTGCGCAAGTGGCGCAAGCTCCATCCGGAGCAGGGCGGCACGTCGCTGTGGTGGTCCGTCCAGGCGCGCAACAAGAAATCGGTCACGCTCAACCTGAAATCCGATGCCGGCAAGGCGGTCGCGCGGCAGCTCGCGAGCGAGGCCGACATCGTGATCGAGAACTTCCGTCCGGGCCTGCTCGAAAAGCTCGGGCTCGGTTACGACGTGCTGTCGGCCGACAACCCGGGCCTCGTGATGGTGCGCCTGTCCGGCTACGGGCAGACGGGCCCGTACCGCGACCGGCCCGGCTTCGGCGCGATCGCCGAATCGATGGGCGGGCTGCGCCACATCACCGGCTATCCCGACCTGCCGCCGCCGCGCATCGGCATCTCGATCGGCGATTCGATCGCCGCGCTGCACGGCGTGATCGGCGCGCTGATGGCGCTCCATCACCGCAAGGTCAACGGCGGCGCGGGGCAGGTGGTCGACGTTGCACTGTATGAAGCCGTATTCAACATGATGGAAAGCGTCGTGCCCGAATACGGCGTGTACGGGATGGTGCGCGAGCGCACCGGCGCGTCGCTGCCGGGCATCGTTCCGTCTAATACCTATGCGTGCCGCGACGGCAGCATCGTGATCGGCGGCAACAGCGACCCGATCTTCAAGCGGCTGATGAAGGCGATCGAGCGCGACGACCTCGCCGACGATCCCGCGCTCGCGCGCAACGACGGGCGCGTGCCGCGTACGCAGGAAATCGACGACGCGATTGCCGAGTGGCTCGCGCCGCGCACGATCGACGATGCGCTCGTCGTGCTCAACGCGGCCGACGTGCCGGCCGGGCGCATCTACAGTGCCGCGGACATGTTCACCGATCCGCAGTTCGTCGCGCGGCAGATGATCCAGCGCTTCAAGCTCGCCGACGGCACCGATATTCCGCTGCCGAACATCACGCCGAAGCTGTCGGACACGCCGGGCGAAACGCGCTGGCTCGGGCCCGAGCTCGGCGAGCATACGGACGAGGTGCTGCGCGGCCTCGGCTACGACGCGCAGGCGATTGCCGCACTGCGCGACGCGGGCGCGATCTGAGCGCAGAACGCCGCCGCTCGATGCGGCGGCGCACCGTGCGCAATCGCCCGTCCGCGGCCGCCGGACTGTCGCTCTCGCGCCATCTTTCCTCGGTTACAATCGCCGGATGCGAATCCTACTCAGCAACGACGACGGCTATCTCGCCCCCGGTCTCGCCGCGCTCAGCGAAGCGCTGCAGCCGCTGGCCGAACTCACGGTGATCGCGCCCGAGCAGAACTGCAGCGGCGCATCGAATTCCCTCACGTTGTGGCGGCCGCTGTCGGTGCAGCGCGCGACGGGTACGGGTTTCTTCTACGTGAACGGCACGCCGACCGATTCGGTGCACGTCGCGTTGACGGGGATGGCCGACGCGAAGCCTGACCTCGTCGTGTCGGGGATCAACAACGGCCAGAACATGGGCGAAGACACGCTCTATTCGGGGACAGTTGCAGCGGCCACCGAAGGCATCATGTTCGGCGTTCCCGCCATCGCATTCTCGCTGGCCGACAAGGGCTGGACCCATCTGGCGGACGCCGCGCGTGTCGCCGCGGAAATCGTCGAGCACTTCCTCGCGAATCCGCTGCCGGGCCAGCCGCTGCTGAACGTCAATATTCCGAACCTGCCTTACGACGAACTGAAGGGCTGGAAGGTCACGCGCCTCGGCAAGCGTCATCCGTCGCAGCCGGTGATTCGCCAGACCGACCCGCGCGGCGAGCCGGTCTACTGGATCGGGGCGGCGGGCGCGGCGCTGGACGCGAGCGAGGGCACCGATTTCCACGCCGTCGCAAACGGTTTCGTTTCGATCACGCCGCTGCAGCTCGACCTCACGCATACGCAGATGCTGCCCGCGACGCGCGAATGGGCGCGCGCCGGAGGGCGGGCTTCATGAGCGGCGAGCGCGCGAAGCGGTTCCCGCTCGCGCTCGAAGATCTCAAGCGAGCGCCACGCAAATCGGAAGGTCGGGCCGGTGAACGCCATGCGGCGGTCGCGGCGCCGAAGGCCACCGACAAGCCCGCGGCCGTGCTGAAACCGGTTGCGGTAAAGCCGGCTGCCGGCCGGGCGCCGCTGTCCGGTTCCGCCGCCGCGAAGCCTGCGACCGCGCCGAAGCCGACCGCGTTGAAGCCTGCGCTGCCGAAGCCGGCCGCGCCGAGCGTCGCGCCGGCCGGCGCGTTCGCGCTCACGTCGGAACGTGTGCGCGAGCGGATGGTCGAACGGCTGCGCGCGAACGGCGTGACCGACGCGCGCGTGCTGGAGGCGATGGCCGCGGTGCCGCGCCACATGTTCGTGGATCCTGGGCTTGCGACGCAGGCCTATGAAGATTCGGCGTTGCCGATCGGCCATCAGCAAACAATTTCAAAGCCGTCGGTCGTCGCGCGCATGATCGAGCTCGCGATGGCCGGCCGCACGCTCGAGCGCGTCCTCGAGATCGGCACGGGCTGCGGCTACCAGGCAGCCGTGTTGAGCCACGTGGCACGCGACGTGTATTCGATTGAACGCATCAAGCCGCTCTACGAGCGCGCGAAGCTGAACCTGCGCCCGCTGCGCGTGCCGAACATCCGTCTGCACTACGGCGACGGGCGTGTCGGCCTGCCGTCCGCGGCCCCGTTCGACGCGATCGTGATCGCGGCGGCGGGGCTCGACGTGCCGCAGGCGCTGCTCGAGCAGCTTGCGATCGGCGGGCGGCTCGTCGCGCCGGTCGGCGCGCAGAGCGGGCAGCACCAGGTGCTCACGCTCGTCGAGCGCGTCGCGCACGCGCAATGGCGAGAGTCCCGGCTTGATCGCGTTTTCTTTGTCCCTTTAAAATCCGGAGTGATTTGAAACCGATGAGTATGTTGCGCGCGATGCAAAACAACCGATCCAGGGAACCGCTCACGTTCGCCCAGCGCGCGATCTGTGTGGCTGCGTTCTCCACGCTACTGGCCGCCTGTGCGACGCGGCTCGACAACGCGCCCGTCGTCGACCGCTCCGGGTCGCTCGGCACGACGGCCGCCGCGCAGCCCGCGGTGCCGCTCGGGCCGCCGCCGCCTGGTTACTACCGGGTGAAGCCGGGCGACACGCTGTACCGGATCGCGCTCGAGAACGGGCAGAACTATCGCGACATCGCGTCGTGGAACAACCTGACGAACCCGAACCAGATCGAAGTCGACCAGTTACTGCGCGTTGCGCCGCCGGGCGGCGCTGGCGCGGTTGCGGGCGCACCGGCCGCCGCTCCGATCGCGGGCGCCGCCGTTGCGACTGCGCCGCTCAGCAGCGGTCCCGCGACGCCGGCCGCCGGCACGTCGTCCACGCTCGCAACGCCGCCGGCTGCGGCCACCGGGTCGAGCGACACGGCGGCGGCCCCGAGCGGCCCCGTGACGTTCGCGTGGCCCGCGCGCGGCCCCGTGCTGAACGGGTTCGACGACGCGAAGAACAAGGGTGTCAACATCGGCGGCACGGCCGGCGAGGCCGTGAAGGCGGCGGCCGACGGCCGCGTCGTCTATTCGGGCAACGGCCTGCGTGGCTACGGCAACCTCATTATCATCAAACACGATGCAACTTACCTCACGGCGTATGCACACAATCGCGCTTTGATGGTAAAAGAGGGGGACGCGGTAACGAAGGGGCAGAAGATCGCCGAGATGGGTAACAGCGATGCCGACCGCGTGATGCTGCATTTCGAGGTTCGCCGGCAGGGTAAGCCTGTCGATCCGCTGAAGTATTTGCCGCCTCAATAACCGAGACGACCATGCCGAAATCGAAGCGCCACGAGCCGCAAGCCGAGTCTGAGAAGATCAGTCGTGCCACGCAAGCATCGGCGGGGCGAGCTGGCGCTTCGACGGACGATGACGACGACGTCGCGGAAAACGAACGAGATCTCGAGGCACGCGACGCCGAGGCGGACGGTGGCGACGACGAGCGCGAAGGCCGCGCGGAAGCCGCGCCCGACGTCGACGATTTCCGCACGCTGCTGCAGGCCGAGCTCACGGCCGACACGATCCAGCATTACCTGAACCGCATCAGCGTGAAGCCGCTGCTGACCGTCGAGGAAGAGCAGCGCTATTCCCGGCTCGCCAAGGCTGGCGAATTCGAGGCGCGGCAGGTGATGATCGAGCGCAACCTGCGTCTCGTCGTCAGCATCGCCAAGGGGTATCTGAACCGCGGCGTGCCGCTGCTCGACCTGATCGAGGAGGGCAACCTCGGCCTGATGCACGCGATCGAGAAATTCGACCCGACGCGCGGTTTCCGCTTCTCGACCTATGCGACCTGGTGGATCCGGCAGAGCATCGAGCGGGCGATCATGAACCAGGCCCGCACGGTGCGCCTGCCCGTGCACGTGATCCGCGAACTGAACCAGGTGCTGCGCGCGAAGCGCCACCTCGAAAAGAATTCGATGTCGACGGGCGAGGCGGCCGAGCGCCGCGAAGCCAGCATCGACGACATCGCCTATCTCACCGGCAAGACCGCCGAGGAAGTCACCGACATCCTCGCGCTCAACGAGCACACGGCGTCGCTCGACGCACCGCTCGACCTCGATCCCGCGAGCAGCCTGCTCGACCTGCTGCCCGACGACCAGAGCCAGTCGCCCGACGCCGAGGTGCAGCACCGCGAGCTCGAGACGCTGACGCGCGCGTGGCTGTCGCGGCTGTCCGACAAGCATCGGCATGTGATCGAGCGCCGCTTCGGCCTGAACCACATTGAACCGGCGACGCTCGAAGAGCTCGCCGACGAGATGGGGCTCACGCGCGAGCGCGTGCGGCAGATCCAGCAGGAAGCGCTGGTGCGCCTCAAGCGGTTTTTCGCCTCCAACGGCGTGCGCAAGGACGCCGTTCTGTAACCGATGACTCCGATTCTTGTTTTTGACATCGAGACGATTCCCGATGTCGACGGCATTCGCCGTCTGGAAGACCTGCCCGCGACGCTCGACGATGCCGCGGTGGCCGAACATGCGTTCGCCGCACGGCGCGAGAAGACCGGCGGCGATTTCCTGCCGCATCACCTGCAGCGTATCGCGGCGATCTCGTGCGTGTTCCGCGACAACAACGGCTTTCGCGTCCGCTCGCTCGGCACGCCGCAGGACAACGAAGCGACGCTGATCCAGTCGTTTTACCGCGTGATCGAGAAATACACGCCGCAGCTCGTGTCGTGGAACGGCGGCGGCTTCGATCTTCCGGTGCTCCATTACCGCGCGCTCGTGCACGGTATCCCCGCGACCCGCTATTGGGATCTCGGCGAGGACGACCGCGAGTTCAAGTGGAACAACTACATCTCGCGCTATCACTCGCGGCATACCGACCTGATGGATGTGCTCGCGATGTATCAGGCGCGCGCGAACGCGCCGCTCGACGCGCTCGCGAAGATGTGCGGCTTTCCGGGCAAGCTCGGGATGGACGGCAGCCAGGTGTGGCCGGCGTTCCAGGACGGGCGGATCGAGGAAATTCGTAATTATTGCGAGACCGACGTCGTCAATACGTACCTGCTGTATTGCCGGTTCCAGTTGATGCGCGGCGGCCTGACGCAGAGCGAGTATGCGGACGAGATCCTGCTCGTGAAGAACGCGCTCGCGCAGGAACCGGCGTCGCACTGGGCCGAATACCTGGCCGGCTTCGCCGCGTAGCGCGGGCGGGCGCGATCAAGCGAGTTCGAGCAGCGCCGGCTGGTGATCCGACGCGCGCACGTCGCCGTCGATCTCGCAGCGCATGACGCGCGGCAGCAGCGTATCCGTCACGAACACGAAGTCGCACGCGAGCGGCCCCTCCGACCATTGCACCGTATCGTAGACGCCGGCTGTCGGCGGCGGCGTGCTGCCGGGATGCCGCGCGACCCATGCGTCGACGAAGCGCGGGGCGTCGGCGATCGGCTCCAGGAAGCGCCGGTACGCATCGCTGCCGAACGCGCTGTTGAAATCGCCGCAGACGATCGCATCGCGCGGCTGGCCGGTCGCGCTGAACGGTCCCTCGGCAGTTTCGGCGGGCGCGGGCCGTTCCGCGTGCGCGCAGGCCTCGCGATGCCGGGCGCGCAGCGCGTCGACCTGCGCAAGCCGCTGGCGCGCCGAATAGTATTCGAGGTGCGTGGTAACCACGCGCAGCGGGCCGAACGGCGCGTGCAGCTCGACGTCGAGCGCGATGCGCGGCATCGACGGCGCGCCGGCGTCGGCCGGCCACGGCAGTAACTGGCGCAGCACGCGCCCGACCGGCAGCCGGGTCGCGATCGCATTACCGAACTGGCGGCGCGGTACGCCCGGTTCGAGGGCCGGCAGGTCCGCGCCGATGGCTTCGACGATCGTATAGCCGGGCAGCAGTGCCGCGAGTTCGACGAACTGGTCGGGGCCGGGCCTGCCGGGCAGTGCGCCGAAGCCGCGCGTGACTTCCTGCAGGCACAGCACGTCGAAATCGCCGAGCCGGCGGATCGCCGCGACGGTGCGCGAAAGGTCGACAACGCCGTTGGCGTCCCGACCCCATTGGATGTTCCAGTCGATCAGTTGCATGGTCGAATCTCCTGTCGGGCGGATCTCTGGTTCCCGGCCTCTCCTGACTGGTTCGCATCCCGCCGGCTGCGGGCGTTCCTGGGCTATTCGCCGGGCCGTCCCGGCGCAATGCGTGGCCGTCTATGCTTAAGTGTCGGCGCTTGCCCGATGCAAAGCGGCCGATGCGGGCCTTCGTCGTCTACAATCTCGCCTTCTTCAACGTTTGTCAGGAAAAGCTGGTGTCCGAAGCCGTCCCCACTTCTGCGCGCAAATCGAAAAATGCGCCCGTCGCGCCCGGGATCGCCCCGGTTCTCGAGATCGAATCGCTCGACATGGAAGCGCGCGGTGTCGGCCGCACGATGACCGAGGGCGGCGAGCCGGGCAAGGTCATCTTCGTCGAGGGCGCGCTGCCCGGCGAGCGCGTGACCTATTCGAGCTACCGCCGCAAGCCGAGCTACGAGCAGGCGACGGTTGTCGATATTCTGCGCCCGAGCGTGATGCGCACGCAGCCGAAATGCAAGTTCTTCGGCACCTGCGGCGGCTGCTCGATGCAGCATCTCGACATGCGCGCGCAGGTGGCGGTCAAGCAGCGCGTGCTCGAAGACAACCTGTGGCACCTGGCGAAGCTGCGTGCGGAAACGATGTTCGCGCCGATCCACGGCCCGTCGTGGGGTTATCGCTACCGGGCGCGCCTGACTGTGCGCAACGTGGCGAAGAAGGGCGGCGTGCTGGTAGGGTTCCACGAGAAGAAGAGCAGCTACGTTGCCGACATGACGAGCTGCGAGGTGCTGCCGCCGCACGTGTCGGCGATGCTCGTGCCGCTGCGCCGGCTCGTCGAGGGGCTGTCGATCCGCGATCGGATGCCGCAGATCGAGCTCGCGGTCGGCTCGGAGGTCACGGCGCTCGTGCTGCGCGTGCTGGAGCCGATCAACGCGGACGACGAAGCGTTGCTGCGCGCGTTCGCGGACGAGCACAAGGTGCAGTTCTGGCTGCAGCCGAAGGGCCCCGACACGGTGACGCCGTTCTATCCGCTCGACGTGTCGCTCGACTACACGCTGCCGGAGTTCGGCATCCGCATGCCGTTCAAGCCGACCGACTTCACGCAGGTCAACCATCAGATCAACCGCGTGCTGGTGGGCCGCGCGCTGCGCCTGCTCGCGCCGTCGCGCGACGACCGCGTGCTCGACCTGTTCTGCGGGATCGGCAACTTCACGCTGCCGCTCGCGCGCCTGTCGCGCGAGGTGATGGGCATCGAGGGCAGCGAAACGCTGACGACGCGCGCGCTCGCGAATGCGCGCGAGAACGGTGTCGACGGCCATACGACGTTCGCGTGCCGGAACCTGTTCGAAGTGACGGGCGACGACATCCGCGCGCTCGGCGCATTCGACAAGTTCCTGATCGATCCGCCGCGCGAAGGCGCGCTCGCGGTGTCGAAGGCGCTGGCCGAGATTGCGCAAAGCGGCGAAGGCCCGCTGCCGAAGCGGATCGTCTACGTGTCGTGCAACCCGTCGACGCTTGCGCGCGACGCGGGCCTGCTCGTGCACGAGGCCGGCTACCGGCTGAAGGGCGCCGGTGTCGTGAACATGTTCCCGAATACGTCGCACGTCGAATCGATCGCGCTGTTCGAGCGCGACTGAGCCGGGCGGTGGACGTAAAAAAACCGGCCCTCGGGCCGGTTTTTTCATGGTGCGTGGCGAACGTCAGTTGCGGTTGCCGCCGAAGATGCCGAGCAGCGCGAGCAGATTCGTGAACACGTTGTACAGGTCGAGGTAGATCGCGAGCGTCGCCGAGATGTAGTTCGTCTCGCCGCCGTTCACGACGCGCTGGACGTCGAACAGCATGTACGCCGAGAAGATCGCGATCGCGAGCACCGACACGGTGAGCATCAGTGCCGGCAACTGCAGGAAGATGTTCGCGACCGACGCGAGCAGGATCACGATCACGCCCATGAACAGCCATTTGCCGAGCCCCGAGAAATCGCGCTTGCTGACGGTGGCGATCGTCGCCATCGCGGCGAAGATGATGCCGGTGCCGCCGAACGCAAGCATGATCAGCGACGGGCCGTTCGAGAAACCGAGGATGAAGCTCAACAGCCGCGACAGCATCAGGCCCATGAAGAACGTGAAGCCGAGCAGCACGAACACGCCGGCCGCGCTGTTCTTCGTCCGCTCGATCGCGAACATGAAGCCGAACGCGATCGCGAAGAACGCGAGCAGGCTCATCATCGGGCTCGTGGCCGCGAACAGCGAGAAGCCCGTCGCGACGCCGACCCAGGCGCCCAGCACGGTCGGCACCATCGATAGCGCGAGCAGCCAGTACGTGTTCCGCAGCACGCGGTTGCGAACCTCGGCGGTGCTGACGGAACCGCCGCGACCGAAATTGTACGGATAGTCGTTCATGGTTTCTCCTAACATGGAACGCGTGGGCGTCCGGGGCCGGTTCGGCGCGCGCGGTGTGCGGCGCAGCAAACCGGAGCAGCTATGGCTAAGATACGTTCCGCGCCGCGAGGTTTCAATGGCTGCGCGGCGCGAAACATATGGATTCGGAACCTTTCACGTGTGTAAGGGTTCAATCGCAATGATACACGGGATCGTGCTACAATAGCGGATTCATTTGAACCTGTAACTTCTTAATTTCTTGGAGTTTTTATGGCAATCGAGCGCACCCTGTCGATCATCAAGCCGGATGCGGTGGCAAAGAACGTGATCGGCCAGATCTACAGCCGTTTCGAAGGCGCCGGCCTGAAGATCGTCGCATCGCGCATGGCGCACCTGTCGCGTGCTGACGCAGAGAAGTTCTACGCGGTTCACGCAGCGCGTCCGTTCTTCAAGGATCTCGTCGATTTCATGATCTCGGGCCCGGTGATGATCCAGGTTCTGGAAGGTGAAGGCGCGATCCTGAAGAACCGCGACCTGATGGGCGCAACGGATCCGAAGAAGGCGGAAAAGGGCACGATCCGCGCCGACTTCGCCGACAGCATCGACGCGAACGCCGTGCACGGCTCGGACGCAGCTGAAACGGCTGCTGTCGAAATCGCGTTCTTCTTCCCGGAAATGAACGTTTACTCGCGTTAAGCTCTGGCTGGCAGCAGGTAGGCAGGATTCAGCGCACGCGGCAAGGCAGCACATCATGACGAGCGAAACTTCCGTCAATCTTCTCGACTTCGATGCCGAGGGTCTTGTCGCGTACTGCGGCAGCCTCGGCGAGAAGCCGTTCCGCGCCAAGCAGTTGCAGCGCTGGATCCATCAGTACAACGCCGGCGATTTCGACGGCATGACCGATCTCGCGAAGTCCCTGAGGGAGAAACTCAAGGGCCGCGCGTCGATCGTGATGCCGGATATCGCCAGCGATCACGTTTCCACCGACGGCACGCGCAAGTGGCTGATCGACGTCGGAAACGGCAATGCGGTCGAAACCGTGTTCATCCCGGAAGAGACGCGCGGCACGCTGTGCGTGTCGTCGCAGGCCGGGTGCGCGGTCAACTGCCGCTTCTGTTCGACGGGCAAGCAGGGCTTTTCCCGCAACCTGTCGACAGCCGAAATCATTGGCCAGCTGCGGATGGCCGAATTTGCATTGCGAGCGTCGCTGGGCCGCGCGCCCGGCCCGAACGGCAAGGCCGAACGGGTCGTCACCAACGTGGTGATGATGGGCATGGGCGAGCCGCTCCTGAATTACAGCGCGGTCGTGCCCGCGATGCGGCTGATGCTCGACGACAACGCGTACGGCCTGTCGCGCCGCCGCGTCACGCTGTCGACGTCCGGCGTGGTGCCGATGATGGACCGCCTCGGCGCCGAGCTGCCGGTCGCGCTGGCCGTTTCGCTGCACGCGCCGAACGATGCGCTGCGCGACGAGCTGGTGCCGCTCAACAAGAAGTATCCGCTTCGCGAGCTGATGGCCGCGTGCCAGCGTTATCTGAAAGTCGCGCCGCGCGATTTCATTACGTTCGAATACTGCATGCTCGACGGCGTCAACGACACCGAAGCGCATGCGCGCGAACTGCTGGCCGTCACGCGTGACGTGCCGTGCAAGTTCAATCTGATCCCGTTCAATCCGTTTCCGGAATCGGGCCTCATCCGCTCGAAGCCGGAGCAGATCAAGCGTTTTGCACAGGTCCTCATCGACGCGGGTGTCGTCACGACCGTGCGAAAGACGCGCGGCGACGATATCGATGCCGCGTGCGGCCAGCTGGCCGGCGCGGTGAAGGACCGCACGCGCCTCGCGGAACGAACGGGCGCAGCAGCAAAAATCATCGAAGTTCGGGCGGTTTGACGGGGCGCCTAAGCTGGGGGTGCCTAGCCGAGGATGCCCGAACCTCTTGGCGGTACAACACGCGAATAGCGATCGGTCGCGGCGCCACGGCGCCGCGCATGGTATGAACAGTTGCGGGTGCCGGCCGGCGGGGAGCCGGCGGCGGCCGCCAGTGAAGAAGAATCGACGCGAGGACAAGGATGAGTGAGCCGCAGCCGACTAACGGCGCAGAGACGAATGCCGCAAAACCGGCACCGGCGGGACTGGAATCGCTGTCGGCGGTCGGCAGCCGGCTGGCGCAGCTTCGGGAGACGAAGGGCTGGACGGTCGACGACGTATCGGCGCGGCTCAAGGTCGCACCGCAGAAGCTTCGGGCGCTCGAGGCCGGCGACATCAGTCATTTGCCTGGCGTGACGTTCGCGCTCGGTGTCGTGCGCAGCTACGCGAAGATGCTCGGCGTCGATCCGGAACCGTTCGCGCAGGCGCTGCGTCGCGAGCGCGGGGTGCCGGAAGTCGATCTGTCGATGCCCGCATCGTCGGGGACGGATCTGCCGCGCGGCCGAGTGTCGATTCCGCTGGGCGGCTCGTCGCACCACCACCCGTGGCTGTGGGGAACGGCGATCGTCGTCGTCGCAGTGGTTGCCGTACTGATGTGGCACACTGGCGGCGATTCGTCGAGCCTGCTCGCGCGCTTCAAGGGCGGCGACGCGGAACATGCGTCGGCTGCGAGCGCGTCGGCGGCATCGTCGTCTTCCGTCGAAGAGGCGGCTGCGAGCGGCGCGTCGGCCGTAGCCGCTAATGAGGTTCCGGCCCCGGCCGCTGCATCTGCCGCCCCGGCACAGGCGATTGCGTCTGCTGTCCCGGCGCCCGTGGCCCCGGTCGCGGCGGCTGCATCGCAGCCCGTCGTGGCAACGACGGCCGCGAGTGCCGCTACGCCGGCCGAGCCGGCGAGCGTCGTGGTCGCGGCAGGCCAGTCGATGGTGGAACTGAAGGTCAAGCAGGATTGCTGGTTCAGCGTGCGCGACAAGAACGGCAAGGAGCTGTTCTCGGCACTGGTGCGGGCCGGCGAGACGAAGCAGGTCGCCGGCGACGGGCCGTTCAAGGTCACGATCGGCAACAAGGCAGGCCTCGACGCGGTTGCGTTCGACGGAAAACCTGTCGATCCGGCAAAATATTCGGCAGCGCGGGGTAATGTGGCGCGGTTCACGTTGCCCTGACGTCAAGCGCCGTGGCGAAGGCCTGTCGTCGATATCGGCAGGCCGTGAGGACACGGCGCTTTTTCAATTCATGCGCCGCGTTGCGGCGCATTCCGCGTAAATGGATCTATCGATGCAATCCGAAGCTCAATCCCCACGCAGCAGTCAGATTTGTTCAACCGAGCCGGTGTTCGGCGGGCATCAGCCGCGCCGCGTGTCGCATGCGGTGGATGTCCGCTGGGGCGGGCAGCTCGTGACGATCGGCGGCGCCGCGCCGGTGCGCGTGCAGTCGATGACGAATACCGACACGGCCGACGCGATCGGCACCGCGATCCAGATCAAGGAACTCGCGAACGCGGGCTCCGAGCTGGTGCGCATCACGGTGAACACGCCGGAGGCCGCGGCCGCCGTGCCGGCGATCCGCGAGCAGCTCGACCGGATGGGCGTGACCGTGCCGCTCGTCGGCGATTTCCACTACAACGGCCACCTGCTGCTGCGCGACTACCCGGGCTGCGCGGAGTCGCTGTCGAAGTACCGGATCAACCCCGGCAACGTCGGTCAGGGCGCGAAGCGCGATACGCAGTTCGCGCAGATGATCGAGGCCGCGGCCAAGTACGACAAGCCGGTGCGGATCGGCGTGAACTGGGGCAGTCTCGACCAGGACCTGCTCGCGCGCATGATGGACGAGAACGGCGCGCGTTCGCAGCCGTGGGACGCGCAAAGCGTGATGTACGAGGCGCTGATCCAGTCGGCGATCGGCTCGGCCGAGCGCGCAGTCGAGCTGGGTCTCGGCCGCGATCGCATCGTGCTGTCGTGCAAGGTCAGCGGCGTGCAGGACCTGATTGCCGTGTACCGCGAACTCGGCCGCCGCTGCGGCTTCGCGCTGCATCTCGGGCTGACCGAGGCAGGCATGGGCTCGAAGGGCATCGTCGCATCGACGGCCGCGCTCGGCGTGCTGCTGCAGGAAGGGATCGGCGACACGATCCGCATCTCGCTGACGCCGGAACCGGGCGCGTCGCGCACGGGCGAGGTGATCGTCGGCCAGGAAATCCTCCAGACGATGGGCCTGCGCTCGTTCGCGCCGATGGTGATCGCGTGCCCGGGCTGCGGCCGTACGACGAGCACGCTGTTCCAGGAACTCGCGATGCAGATCCAGACCTACCTGCGCGAGCAGATGCCGGTCTGGCGCAAGGAGTACCCGGGCGTCGAGAAGATGAACGTCGCGGTGATGGGCTGCATCGTCAACGGCCCGGGCGAATCGAAGCACGCGAACATCGGCATCAGCCTGCCGGGTTCGGGCGAAAACCCGGCCGCGCCCGTCTTCATCGACGGCGAGAAGGTCAAGACGCTGCGCGGCGAGCGGATCGCCGAGGAATTCCAGCAGATCGTCAGCGACTACGTCGCACGCAACTATGGCCGCGCCGACGCGGCAGTGAACTAATTCGTCAACACACACGATGACTGAACAGAAACGCAAGATCGAGAAACTCACCGGCGTCAAGGGCATGAACGACATCCTTCCGCAGGATGCCGGCCTGTGGGAATTTTTCGAGGCCACCGTGAAATCGCTGCTGCGCGCATACGGCTACCAGAACATCCGCACGCCGATCGTCGAACACACGCAGCTCTTCACGCGCGGCATCGGCGAAGTCACCGACATCGTCGAGAAGGAGATGTACAGCTTCACCGACGCGCTGAACGGCGAGAACCTGACGATGCGCCCGGAAAACACCGCGGCCGTCGTGCGCGCGTCGATCGAGCACAACATGCTGTACGACGGCCCGAAGCGCCTGTGGTACATCGGCCCGATGTTCCGTCACGAGCGTCCGCAGCGCGGCCGCTACCGCCAGTTCCACCAGGTCGGCGTCGAGGCGCTCGGCTTCGCGGGGCCCGATGCGGATGCCGAGATCATCATGATGTGCCAGCGCCTGTGGGACGACCTCGGCCTGACCGGCATCAAGCTCGAGATCAACTCGCTCGGCCTCGCCGAAGAGCGCGCCGCGCACCGCGTCGAACTGATCAAGTACCTCGAGCAGTTCGCCGACGTGCTCGACGAGGACGCGAAGCGCCGCCTGTATACGAACCCGCTGCGCGTGCTCGACACGAAGAATCCCGCGCTGCAGGAGATCGCGCAGAATGCGCCGAAGCTGATCGATTTCCTCGGCGACGAATCGCGCGCGCACTTCGAGGGGCTGCAGCGCCTGCTGCTCGCGAACAACATTCCGTTCAAGATCAACCCGCGTCTCGTGCGCGGCCTCGACTACTACAACCTGACCGTGTTCGAGTGGGTGACGGACAAGCTCGGCGCGCAGGGCACGGTCGCGGCCGGCGGCCGCTACGATCCGCTGATCGAGCAGCTCGGCGGCAAGCCGACCGCCGCGTGCGGCTGGGCGATGGGCATCGAGCGCATCCTCGAACTGCTGAAGGAAGAGGATCTGGCGCCCGAGCAGGAAGGCGTCGACGTGTACGTCGTGCACCAGGGCGAGACCGCCCGCGAACAGGCGTTCATCGCGGCCGAGCGCCTGCGCGACACGGGCCTCGACGTGATCTTCCACTGCAGCGCCGACGGCGCGCCGGCGAGCTTCAAGTCGCAGATGAAGCGGGCCGATGCAAGCGGCGCGGCATTCGCGGTGATCTTCGGCGAAGAAGAGGTCGCGAACGGCACGGTGGGCGTGAAAGCGCTGCGCGGTGCAGGCGAAGACGGGGAAAAGAACGTTCAGCAGACCGTACCGGTCGAAAGCTTGACCGAATTCCTAATCAATGCGATGGTTGCATCCGCCGAAGACGGCGACGACTGATCGCGCTGGCAATCGCTCGACAAGAAAGGCCTGAACAGGAAGGAATCGCTCGCCGATGAGTTATCACGACGAACAAGAATCGATTGAAAGTGTCAAGGCGTGGTGGGCCCGCTGGGGCAACCTCACCACGTGGATCGTGCTGGCGGCGCTCGTCGTCGCGGCCGGTTTCAACGGCTGGAACTACTGGCAGCGCCGTCAGGCTGCCGAGGCGTCCGGGCTGTACGAGCAGGTCCAGAAGGCCGCCGCCGCGAACGACAAGGCGACGATGGCTCGCGCGGCCGCCGACATGGAAGACAAGTTCGGCAGCACGCCGTATGCGCAGATGACGGCGCTGGCGGCCGCGAAGGTGCTGTACGCGGCCGGCGACTCCGCAGGCGCGAAGACGCAGCTGCAATGGGCCGTCGATCACGCCAAGGACGACGAGTACAAGCAGATCGCGAAGCTGCGTCTCGCGTCGCTGCTGCTCGACGAGAAGGCGTACGACGCGGGCCTCGCGCTGCTGTCGGGTACGCCGCTCGATGCATTCAAGGGCCTCGTGGCCGATCGCCGCGGCGATCTGCTTGCCGCGCAAGGCAAGACCGACGATGCGCGCGCCGCTTACAAGCTGGCGCTCGACGGCCTGTCGAAGGACGACCAGTCCGCGCGCCAGCTCGTGCAGTTCAAGCTGGACGCGCTCGGCGGCTGAACCCCGGTCCCCTCAACCTCTTAACTCTGCTTCGCTAACCGATGAATTTGCTGAAACGTTACGCTGTGCCCGTTGCCTGCGCGGCGGCTGTCCTGGCATTGGCGGCCTGCTCGTCGTCGAAGGATGCGCGCCGCGTGCCGACGCCGCTCACCGAGTTCAAGCCCGTGATGGACGTGCAACAGGTCTGGAAGGCGAGCGTCGGCAAGGGCGGACGCTACCTGTTCTCGCCGGTGGCCGTGGGCGACGCCGTCTATGCGGCGGGCGAAAACGGTTCGGTCGAGAAGATCGACGCGAAGACGGGCCAGACGATCTGGCGCTCGAAGGTCGATTCGGACCTGTCGGCCGGCGTCGGCAGCGACGGTAACCTGACCGCGGTCGGTGCGCTGAAGGGCGGCGTGTTCGTGCTGGGCCCGGACGGCAAGCAACTGTGGAAGACCAGCGTGCAGGGCGAGATCTTCTCGCCGCCGCTCGTCGGCAATGGCCTCGTGGTCGTCCGCACGATCGACGGGCAGGTGATCGCCTTCAACGCGCAGACGGGCGAACAGAAGTGGAACTACCGCAACCGTGCGGTGCCGCTGAACCTGCGCGTGTCGGCCGGCATGACGTTCGCGGGCGACGCGGCGGTGCTGGCGGGCTTCCCCGGCGGCGGTCTCGTCGCGATCAACCTGCAGACGGGCGAGCCGTTCTGGCAGACGCCCGTGTCGTTCCCGAAGGGCGTGACCGAGGTCGAGCGCATCAACGACGTCAGCGGTCCGCCGACGCTCGTTGGTGCCGAAGCCTGCGCGGTGACGTTCCAGGGTCAGCTCGGCTGCTTCGATGCGAATTCGGGCCGCCCGCTGTGGGAAAAGCCGTTCTCGAGCCGCAGCGGCCTCGCACAGGACGATTCGGTGGTCGCCGGCGGCGACGACTGGTCGGTCGTGACGGCGTACGATGCGGCGTCGGGCAATCAGCTCTGGCGCAACGACAAGCTCAAGAGTCGCGACGTCGGTGTGCCGTACCTGCTCGGGCATGCGGTCGTGATGGGCGACTACCAGGGCGTCGTGCACTTCCTGTCGCGCGAAGACGGCAGCTTCATCGCGCGCATGAAGACCGATGGCAGCGCGATTACGGCCGCACCGGTCCTCGCGGGCAATACGCTCGTCGTGCAGACGAAGGACGGCGGCCTGTACGGGTTCCGTCCGCGCTGACGCGCAGGAAACATGCGCGGCCGCGGTGCGACGGGCTTGTCCCGCGCGCCTTGGCCGCGCGACATGAAGGCGGCCGGTGTTCCCGGCCGCTCGGTATTTGAAAGGCAGTTGAGACGAAAGACGACGGCGCGCAACGCGCGCCTGGCGCGCGCATCGGGCGCGGCGCGAATTCGTGATATTTTCATTCAGCGCAGCCGCCCGCAGCAGCGGGCCTCCCGCTGCTGCGCTTCACCGTAGAAAACACAGATGAAACCGGTCATTGCCCTCGTTGGGCGCCCCAATGTGGGGAAATCCACGCTGTTCAACCGGCTCACGCGCTCGCGCGATGCGCTGGTTGCCGACCTGCCGGGCCTGACGCGCGATCGCCATTACGGCGAAGGGCGCGTCGGCGAACGGCCGTACCTGGTCGTCGATACGGGCGGCTTCGAGCCCGTCGCGAAGGACGGCATCCTGCACGAGATGGCGCGCCAGACGCGGCAGGCGGTTGAAGAGGCCGACGTCGTCGTGTTCATCGTCGACGGCCGCAACGGGCTCGCGCCGCAGGACAAGTCGATCGCCGACTACCTGCGCAAGACCGGCCGGCCGATCTTCCTCGTCGTCAACAAGGCCGAGGGGATGAAGTACACGGCGGTCGCGACCGACTTCTACGAGCTCGGGCTCGGCGACCCGCGCGCGATCTCGGCCGCGCACGGCGACGGCGTGACCGACATGATCAACGAGGCGCTGGAAGTCGCATACAGGGACCAGCCCGAAGAGGAAGACGAGAACGACCCGTCGCGCGGCATCAAGATCGCGATCGTCGGCCGGCCGAACGTCGGCAAGTCGACGCTCGTGAACGCGCTGATCGGCGAGGACCGCGTGATCGCGTTCGACATGCCGGGCACCACGCGCGATTCGATCTACGTCGACTTCGAGCGCAACGGCAAGAAATACACGCTGATCGACACGGCCGGCCTGCGGCGCCGCGGCAAGGTGTTCGAGGCGATCGAAAAGTTCTCGGTCGTGAAGACGCTGCAGTCGATTTCCGACGCAAATGTCGTCATTCTTCTGCTGGATGCGCAGCAGGACATTTCCGACCAGGACGCGCACATCGCCGGCTTCGTCGTCGAGCAGGGCCGCGCGCTCGTGATCGGCGTCAACAAGTGGGACGGGCTCGACGAGCACGCGCGCGATCGCGCGAAAGCGGATTTGACCCGCAAGCTGAAATTCCTCGACTTCGCGAAATCGCACTTCATTTCGGCCGCGAAGAAGACGGGCATCGGCACGCTGATGCGCTCGGTAGACGACGCGTACGCGGCGGCGATGGCGAAGCTGCCGACGCCGAAGCTCACGCGCGCGCTGATCGAGGCCGTCGAGTTCCAGCAGCCGCGCCGTCGCGGCCCGGTGCGTCCGAAGCTGCGCTACGCGCACCAGGGCGGCCAGAATCCGCCGATCATCGTGATCCACGGCAACGCGCTCGACGCCGTGACGGAAACGTACAAGCGCTACCTGGAAAACCGGTTCCGCGAAACTTTCTCGCTGACCGGGACTCCATTGCGCATAGAGTTCCGTTCGTCGAACAATCCGTACGCGGACAAGGGCTGAAGCACGCCCCGCAAGGGATAGGCCGCAAGGCCTATGCCCCGGGCGGGGCAGGCAAAATCGGCTATAGTGTAGCGATTGGCGCCGGATCTCTTTTTCTTCCCCGCCAATCCAGATCAACCTGCAAAAAAAGATGGAGTACGCCATGAGCAACAAAGGGCAATTGTTACAAGACCCGTTTTTGAACGCACTGCGCAAAGAGCACGTTCCCGTTTCGATCTACCTCGTCAACGGCATCAAGCTCCAAGGGAACATTGAATCGTTCGACCAGTACGTCGTGTTGCTCCGTAATACGGTGACCCAGATGGTCTACAAGCACGCCATCTCGACGGTCGTGCCGGCGCGCCCGGTGAATTTCCACCCGGACGCGGAAGCTTCGTCCTAACCTATCGCAGCGGCCGGCATCCGGTCGCCGCGAGCGACCGATGCCAGCCGCCTTATCTTGACACCCGATAATTTGATCAACGCAGCGCTCGTCGGCATCGATTTCGGCAAGACCGATTTCGAAGCCAGTCTCGAAGAACTCAGTCTTCTCGCCTCCAGCGCGGGGGCCCGTCCCGCCGTCACCCTCACAGGTCGTCGCGCCAGTCCCGATGCCGCGATGTTCATCGGCAGCGGCAAAGCCGATGAACTGCGGCTTGCCTGCGACACGCACAACGTCGAAATCGTCATCTTCAACCACGCACTGGCGCCGGCCCAGCAACGCAATCTGGAGCGGGCACTTAACAGGCGGGTCGTCGATCGCACGAGCCTCATCCTCGATATCTTCGCGCAGCGCGCCCGTAGCCATGAAGGCAAGCTGCAGGTCGAGCTCGCGCAGCTTCAATACCTGTCGACGCGGCTCATTCGCGCATGGACCCACCTCGAACGGCAAAAGGGTGGTATCGGCCTGCGCGGCCCCGGCGAAACCCAGCTCGAAACCGACCGCCGGCTGATCGGCGAGCGTATCAAGATGCTGAAGTCGCGGCTCGACCGGCTGCGCCGGCAACACAGCACGCAACGCCGGCAGCGCGCGCGCAGCGGCACGATGTCGGTGTCGCTGGTCGGCTATACGAACGCGGGCAAGTCGACGCTGTTCAATGCGCTGACGAAGGCGCAGGCCTACGCGGCCGACCAGCTGTTCGCGACGCTCGATACGACGTCGCGGCGCGTGTACCTCGGCGACGAGGTCGGCCAGATCGTCGTGTCGGATACGGTCGGGTTCATCCGCGAGCTGCCTCACCAGCTCGTCGCGGCGTTCCGCGCGACCCTCGAGGAAACGATCCATGCGGATCTGCTGCTGCACGTGGTCGATGCATCGAGTGCGGTCAGGCTCGAGCAGATCGAGCAGGTCAACGGCGTGCTGCACGAGATCGGCGCGGACACGATCCGGCAGGTGCTGGTGTTCAACAAGATCGACGCGGTGCCCGAGCTGGCGGCCCGCGGCGACGCGGTCGAGCGGGACGAGTATGGTAATATTTCGCGCGTCTTTTTGAGCGCACGCACCGGTCAGGGGCTTGACGCGTTGCGTGCCGCCATCGCCGAGATTGCCTCCGCGGAACACCTTCCCAGCGCGATGTTACCCAACGGCGCACTCGACGGCGCGTCCGCTGAATCACACGAAGACCGCACGATTTCCGAACACGGGCGCTAACCGGTCCCGGCCGGTTCGCCGGCGTCTAATCTGGTGAACAAACTCTGGTGAACGAATACAACGAGCGGAGTACCTGGCGGCGGATGCGCGCCTTGCTGTCGATCAACGATCCCCGCTGGGGACGCGGCGAAGGCAATGGCAAAGACGGATCCCGTCCCCGTGCGAACGAATCGAAGCGTCCGCAAGGCGGCGACGGCGAAGGTCCGCCCGATCTCGACGAGATGTGGCGCAACTTCAACCGACGCCTGAGCGGCCTTTTCGGCGGCAAGGGCGGCAACGGCTTCCGTCCCGACAACGGACGGGCCGCGCGGGTCGGCGTCGGCATCGTGATCGGCGTGCTGGTCGCGGTCTACGCGGGCAGCGGGCTGTTCGTCGTGCAGGACGGCCAGACGGGCGTCGTACTGCAGCTCGGCAAGCTGTCGGGCACGGTAGGCCAGGGCGTGCACTGGCGCGCGCCGTATCCGTTCGCGTCGCACGAGATCGTCGATACGTCGCAGGTCCGATCGATCGAGATCGGCCGCAATAACGTCGTGCATCTCGCGAACGTGAAGGAAGCGGCGATGCTGACGCGCGATGCCGACATCGTCGACGTGCGCTTCATCGTCCAGTATCGGATTCGTTCGGCAACCGACTACCTGTTCCGCAGCGTCGATCCCGAGCGCAGCGTGTCGCAGGCCGCGCAGGCCGCGGTGCGTGCGATCGTCGGTACGCGCAGCGCGGCCGACGTGCTGAACCAGGACCGCGACGCGCTGCGCGAGCAGCTTTCCGCCGCGATCCAGCGCGACCTCGACCGCTACCAGTCGGGGCTCGAGGTGACGGCCGTCACGATGCAGAGCGTCGCCGCGCCCGAGCAGACGCAGGCCGCCTATGGTGAAGTCGCGAAGGCGCGCGACGAGCGCGAGGCCGCGAAGCGCGCCGCGCAGGCGTACGCAAACGACCTGCTGCCGAAGGCGCAGGGCGATGCCGCGAAGCTCGTCGGCGAAGCGAAGGCGTATTCCGATCGCGTGGTCACGGAAGCCGAAGGCGATGCCGATCGCTTCAAGCAGGTCTACGCGCAGTACTCGAAGGCGCCGGCGGTGATCCGCGAGCGGATGTACCTCGAGACGATGCAGGAAATCTATTCGAACGCGACGAAGGTGTTCGTCGGCAACAAGGGCGGCAACAGCGTCGTGTATCTGCCGCTCGACAAGCTCGTCGAGCAGGGGCGGCAAAACGCCGCGACGTCCACCGGCGCAACCGCACCCGATGCGGCGTCCGCACCGGCGGCTGTCGTGCCGTCGGCAGCCGTACCCGCGAGCGCGGCATCGGCCGCCGCGGCGTCGGGCGGCGACGTGCTGCGATCGCGCGAAGGTTTCCGCAGCCGGTCGCGTGAAGACGATCTGAAGTAACGGGAGCGCAGAACATGAACCGAATCATTGCGCTCGTCGTCGCAATCGTGATCGTTGCCTTCGCGGCCTCCTCGACGGTCCTGACCGTCGATCCGCGCCATACGGCCGTGCTGTCGGGCCGCGACGGCGCACAGCCCGAACTCGCCGGCCCCGGTATCCATTTCAAGCTGCCGCCGCCACTGCAGACGGCCACGCTGATCGACACGCGCCTGCAATCGCTCGAGTCCTCCGATCCGCTGCAACTGGCAACGGAAGACAAGCACGACCTGCTCGTCGCGTATGCAGTGAAGTACCGGATCAGCGATCCGCTGAAATATTTCACGGTGACGGGCGGCGATCCGGCGGCGGCTACCGAACGCCTGGCCGGTGTGCTGAAGAGCGCGCTCGGCGACGCGTTCGGCAAGCGTGCGCTCGACGACGCCCTCGGCGGCCAGCGCGCGATCGCCGACGCAGCCCGCGACGCGGCGAAGGAGAAAGCGTCCGGTTTCGGCGTCGACGTGGTCGACGTCCAGTTGACGCGCGTCGACTTGCCGGCTGCGCAGGCGGATGCCGTCTATCAGCGGATGATCGGCGCGCTGCGCGATCAGGCGGCACAGGTGCGTGCGGAAGGCGCGTCCGACGTCGAGCAGATCAAGGCCGACGCTGAACGCGAACAGCAGGCCGTGCTCGCGAACGCGTACAAATCCGCGCAGACGATCAAGGGCGAGGGCGACGCGAAGGCCGCGACGATTGCCGCCGATGCGTTCGGCCGCGATCCGCAGTTCTATCAGTTCTACGCGAGCCTGCAGGCCTACCGGAAGACGTTCAAGCGCAACGACATCATCGTCGTCGATCCCGACAGCGAGTTCTTCCGCTTCATGCGCAGCCCGACGGGCGGTGCCGCACCGTCGGCGCCTGCTCCCCGCAAACACTGACCTTGGGGCGCCGCGTCGAGCGGCGCCGTCGCTCGCATGGACCTGGCTGGCTCGTTGTTGCTCGCAGTAGCGCTGATGCTGATCATCGAGGGGGCGTTTCCCTTCGTGTTTCCCGTCGCCTGGCGCGACACGTTTCGTAGAATAGCTGAGCGGCCGCCGCATCATATCCGGATCGGCGGGCTGATCGTGATGGTGCTCGGGCTCGTGCTGCTGCTACTCGCCACCTGACCGGAGACCTGATCCGGACGGCGCATCCGCCGTTCGTTCCGCCCGATTCCGGATTTTCGATTCATATTGCGGCGCGCGTGTCGCGCGCTGTTTCCCGTCGTAGGACCGTACCGATGTCGACCTGGTTACTTCCCGAGAATATCGCCGACGTACTGCCGTCGGAAGCGCGCAAGATCGAGGAGCTGCGCCGCAGGCTGCTCGACCGTTTCCGTTCGTACGGCTACGAAATGGTGATGCCGCCGCTGCTCGAGTATCTCGAGTCGCTGCTGACGAGCGGCGGCGCCGATCTGCGCCTGCGCACCTTCAAGCTGGTCGACCAGCTGTCGGGCCGCACGCTCGGCCTGCGCGCGGACATCACGCCGCAGGTCGCGCGGATCGACGCGCACCTGTTGAACCGTCAGGGCGTGACGCGCCTCTGCTATGCGGGCCACGTGATGCATACGCGTCCGCGCGGCCTGCATGCGACGCGCGAGCAGATCCAGATCGGCGCCGAAATCTACGGGCATGCCGGGCTGGAAGCCGATCTCGAGATCCAGCAACTGATGCTCGACGCACTGCATCTCGCGGGCCTGTCGCGCATCCGTCTCGACCTCGGCCACGCGGGCGTGCTCGCGGCGCTGCTGGCGCGCGATGCGCAGGCCGCCGAGCGCGGCGAGTCCCTGTACGACGCGCTGTCGGGCAAGGACGTGCCGCTGCTGAACGAGCTCACCGACGATCTCGGTGCCGATACGCGGGCAGCGCTGCGCGCGCTGCCGAACCTTTACGGCGACGCGAACGTACTCGCCGAGGCGCGCGCACGGCTGCCGGTGCTGCCCGAAATCACGCGGGCGCTCGACGATCTGGCGCAGCTCGCCGCGCAGGCGAAGGGCGCCGAAGTGGCGATCGACCTCGCCGACCTGCGCGGCTACGCATACCACAGCGGCGCGATGTTCAGCGCGTACATCGACGGCGTGCCGAACGCGATCGCGCGCGGCGGCCGCTACGACCACGTGGGCCAGGCATATGGCCGTGCCCGTCCGGCCACGGGCTTCTCGCTCGACCTGCGCGAGCTCGCGCGGATTTCGCCGGTCGAGGCGCGCGGCACCGCGATTCTCGCGCCGTGGGCGCAGGACGACGCGCTGGGCGCGGCCGTCGCGGCGCTGCGCGATGCGGGCGAGGTCGTGATCCAGGCACTGCCGGGCCACGACCACGTGCTCGACGAGTTCGCCTGCGACCGTTCGCTCGTCGAGCGCAACGGCGCATGGGTGGTCGAACCCCGATAAACAGGCGTTCGCGGGCCGTGCTTCGGCGTGCATATCGTTGAAGCGAAACGGAAAAATTCGGAAACGCCCGCGAACATAGGTAGAATACGTTTTTAACCAGCTAACGAATCAACATGTCTGCCAGCGCAGTGAACGTGACTCCCGGGCGCAATGTCGTCGTTGTGGGAACTCAATGGGGTGATGAAGGCAAGGGCAAGATCGTCGACTGGCTGACGGACCACGCTCAGGGCGTCGTGCGTTTCCAGGGCGGCCACAACGCCGGCCACACCCTCATCATCGGCGGCAAGAAAACGATCTTGCGCCTCATTCCGTCGGGCATCATGCGTGAAGGCGTCGCCTGCTACATCGGCAACGGCGTCGTCCTGTCCCCCGAAGCACTGTTCAAGGAAATCGGCGAGCTCGAAGAAGCCGGCGTGAACGTGCGCGACCGTCTGTTCATTTCCGAAGCCACGACGCTGATCCTGCCGTACCACATCGCGATCGACCAGGCGCGCGAGGCGCGCAAGGGCGCGGGCAAGATCGGCACGACGGGCCGCGGCATCGGCCCCGCGTACGAAGACAAGGTCGGCCGTCGCGCGCTGCGCGTGCAGGACCTGTTCGACGCGAAGACTTTCGCCGACCGCCTGCGCGAAAACCTCGATTTCCACAACTTCGTGCTGACCCAGTACCTGGGTGGCGCGGCCGTCGACTTCCAGGCCACGCTCGACACGATGCTCGGCTATGCCGACCGCCTGAAGCCGATGGTGGCCGACGTGTCGCGCCGCCTGTACGACGCGAACAACGCGGGCCAGAACCTGCTGTTCGAAGGCGCGCAAGGCACGCTGCTCGACATCGATCACGGCACCTATCCGTTCGTCACGTCGAGCAACTGCGTCGCGGGTGCGGCGTCGGCCGGCGCGGGCGTCGGTCCGCAGAAGCTCAACTACATCCTCGGCATCACGAAGGCGTATTGCACGCGCGTCGGTTCGGGCCCGTTCCCGAGCGAACTGTACGATGCGGACAACCCGCAGCGCCAGGACCAGGTCGGCGTCACGCTCGCGAACGTCGGCAAGGAATTCGGTTCCGTCACCGGCCGTCCGCGCCGCACGGGCTGGCTCGATGCGGCCGCGCTGCGCCGCTCGATCCAGATCAACGGCGTGTCGGGCCTGTGCATGACGAAGCTCGATGTGCTCGACGGCCTCGACGAAGTCAAGCTGTGCGTCGGCTACAAGATCGACGGCAAGGATGTGGACATCCTGCCGCGCGGCGCGGCCGATGTGGCCCGTTGCGAGCCCGTGTACGAAACCTTCTCCGGCTGGAAGGAAAGCACGGTCGGCATCAAGACGTGGGAAGCACTGCCGGCGAACGCGCAGGCCTACCTGACCCGCGTCCAGGAAGTGGCTGGCGTGCCGGTCGACATGGTGTCGACGGGCCCGGACCGCGACGAAACGATCCTGCTCCGCCATCCGTTCAAGGTGTAACCCCAGATGACGCAGCAAATCACGATGACGGCGGCAGACTTGATGACCGATCCGCGCAACGACGACAAGAACCTGTGGGTAGGTTGGGACGAATATCATCGTTTGATCGAGCTGCTCGCGCTCGAGGTGCACGCATCGGGCTGGAAGTTCGACCAGATCCTGTGTCTCGCGCGCGGCGGCCTGCGCGTCGGCGATCAGCTGTCGCGCATCTACGACGTGCCGCTCGCGATCCTTGCGACGAGTTCGTACCGGGAAGCAGCCGGCACCGAGCAGGGCGACCTCGACATCGCGCAGTACATCACGATGACGCGCGGCAACCTCGCGGGCAACGTGCTGCTGGTCGACGATCTCGTCGATTCGGGCGTCACGCTCGCGCGCGTGCAGGAGCACCTGAAGGAGCGCTATCCGGCCGTGACGGCCGTGCGTTCGGCCGTGCTCTGGTACAAGGGTTGCTCGAAGGTCAAGCCCGACTATCACACGCAATATCTGCCGACGAATCCGTGGATTCATCAGCCGTTCGAGGAGTGGGACACGGTTCGCCCGCACAACCTCGCGGCATGGATCAAGCGCGGTCGCGCGCAGCGCGACGGTTCGGGCGCGTAAGCGGCCGGCCGATCGAAGGAAAGCCTTGTACGGCGCCGCTTGCGGCGCCGTTTTTCGTTGCGGCACCGTTTGCGCGCCGCGGCGTTCTCTGCGTATCCGGTAGGCAGACGGAGTCGCCCCGGCTATGATGGCAGCCCTGCCACAGCTCGCGCCGGATTGCATGCGCAGCGTGGATCACGTGGCTTCACGGCAACAGAGCAGGGCGGCGTTTCACGGGGGCGCGAGTAGAATAGCGCTCGTTTTGTCCGACCCGGACCCGATTATTACGCTTCATATGAACGACACGATCCACGCGACCGACGCAGCACACGCGCCGCACTCGACGCAACAACACTCGATGCGGGCGCTAGCGATAGCAGCCATCGGCGTCGTGTTCGGCGACATCGGCACCAGCCCGCTGTATTCGCTCAAGGAGGCGTTCAGCCCCGCGCATGGCATTCCGCTGACCGAAAGCTCGATTCTCGGCGTGATCTCGCTGCTGTTCTGGGCGATCATCCTGGTGGTCGGCGTCAAGTACCTGCTGTTCGTGATGCGGGCAGACAACAACGGCGAAGGCGGCGTGCTCGCGCTGATGGCGCTGTCGCTGCGGCCGCTCGACTCGAAAACCCGCGTCGCGGGGGCGCTGATGGCGCTCGGGATATTCGGCGCATGCATGTTCTACGGGGACGCGGTGATCACGCCGGCGATCTCGGTGATGTCGGCCGTCGAAGGTCTCGAAATCGCGACGCCGCACCTGTCGCACCTCGTGCTGCCGATCACGATCGTGATCCTGATCGCGCTGTTCTGGATCCAGCGCCACGGCACCGCGTTGGTCGGCAAGCTGTTCGGCCCGATCATGGTGCTGTGGTTCGTCGTGATCGCGGCGCTCGGCGTGTACCACATCGTGCGCGTGCCCGGCATCATCGCGGCAATCAATCCGTACTACGCAGCGTCGTTCATGGCCGATCACCTGCTGCAGGCCTACGTCGTGCTCGGCTCGGTCGTGCTGGTGCTGACCGGCGCGGAAGCGCTCTACGCGGACATGGGTCACTTCGGCGCGAAGCCGATTCGCCTCGCTGCATACGGGCTCGTGATGCCGTCGCTCGTGCTGAACTACTTCGGCCAGGGCGCGCTGCTGATCCAGAACCCGAAGGCGATCGAGAACCCGTTCTTCCTGCTGGCGCCCGAATGGGGGCTGCTGCCGCTCGTCGTGCTGTCGACGGTTGCGACCGTGATCGCGTCGCAGGCCGTGATCTCGGGTGCGTATTCGCTGACGTCGCAGGCGATCCAGCTCGGCTACGTGCCGCGCATGAAGGTGCTGCATACGTCGGAACTCGCGATCGGCCAGATCTACGTGCCGGTCGTGAACTGGCTGCTGCTGTTCGTGATCCTCTGCATCGTGGTCGGCTTCAAGAGCTCCGACAACCTCGCGGCTGCGTACGGCATTGCGGTGACGGCGACGATGGTGATCACGACCGTGCTCGCATGCGTCGTGATGGTGAAGGTGTGGAACTGGAACCGGTTGCTGGTCGGCGCGATCATCGCGGTGTTCCTCGCGATCGACCTCGGCTTTTTCGGCGCAAACCTGCTGAAGGTCGCGCAGGGCGGCTGGCTGCCGCTCGGCATCGGCGCGCTGCTGTTCTTCCTGCTGATGACCTGGTACAAGGGGCGCCACATCGTCAAGGAGCGCACGGCAGCCGACGGCATTCCGCTCGAGCCGTTCCTGCAAGGGCTGCTCGCGCATCCGCCGCATCGCGTGTCGGGCACCGCGATCTACCTGACCGGCAACGACAAGCTCGTGCCCGTCAGCCTGCTGCACAACCTGAAGCACAACAAGGTGCTGCACGAGCGAACCATTTTCCTGACGTTCGTCACGCGCGACTTTCCTTACGTGCGCGACGACAAGCGCCTGAGCTCGCGCGATGCGGGCGGCGGGCTGTACATCGTCAAGGCCGAGTACGGTTTCAACGAGACGCCGGACGTGAAGGCCGTGCTCGAGGAATTCGGCCGCGCGCACGACATGACGTTCGAGCTGATGGACACGTCGTTCTTCCTCGCGCGCGAAACGGTCGTGCCGACGCATCTGCCCGGGATGTCGATCTGGCGCGAGCGCGTGTTCGCGTGGATGCATCAGAATGCCGCGAAGCCGACCGACTTCTTCTCGATTCCGGCGAACCGCGTCGTCGAGCTCGGCACGAAGATCGAGATCTGACCAGGTGCGGCGCGCGGGCCTGACGGCCGCACGCCGCGTCTGTCGACCGCCCGGACTGGCCGCGATCGTTCGCATCGCCGGCCGTCACCGTGAGAGCCAACGCAGCCGCATCGCGCTGCGTGTTCCGCACTGGCCAAACCATCCAATCAGATAGCCGACTGCGTGCGCGCAGACGCCAGTGAGCGTCGAGCCGTGTGCGTTCGCGGCAGCAATAGAAAAGCCCGCCTTGCGGCGGGCTTTTCTCGCGTCGACGGCTTTCGCGTGCTCAGCGCTTCAGCTTCGCGAATGCCGCGGCCATCGCGCCGGCCGGTTCCGGCTCGCGCGAACGCGGCGGGCGGGCGGCGCCACGTCCCGCGTTGCCGCGATCCTGGCTGCCGCGCGACGACATGCCGGGGGCTGCCGCATCGTCGTCGAGGCGCATCGTCAGCGCAATGCGCTGGCGCTTCACGTCGACGTCGAGCACCTTCACCTTGACGACCTGGCCGGCCTTCACGACTTCGTGCGGGTCCTTGATGAATTTCGTCGACATCGCGGACACGTGGACGAGGCCGTCCTGATGGACGCCGATATCCACGAACGCGCCGAACGCGGCGACGTTCGTCACGACCCCTTCGAGCGTCATGCCCGGCACGAGATCCGACACCTTCTCGACGCCTTCGCGGAACGTCGCGGTCTTGAATTCCGGGCGCGGATCGCGGCCCGGCTTCTCCAGTTCGGACAGGATGTCGCGCACGGTCGGCAGGCCGAAACGTTCGTCGACAAATTCCGCAGGAGACAGGCCCGACAGCGCTTCGCGGTTGCCGAGCACGTCGTCGATGCGCTTGCTGATCTTCGCGAGCATCCGCTCGACGACCGGATAGGCTTCCGGGTGCACCGACGAGCGGTCGAGCGGATTTTCGCCGCCGTTGATGCGCAGGAAGCCGGCGGCCTGTTCGAACGTCTTGTCGCCGAGGCGCGGCACCTTGCGCAGGTGCTCGCGCGACGGGAACGGGCCGTTCGCATCGCGGTAGTCGACGATGTTGCGCGCGAGCGTCGCGTTCAGGCCCGACACGCGTGCGAGCAGCGGGGCCGATGCCGTGTTCGCGTCGACGCCGACCGCGTTCACGCAATCCTCGACGACCGCATCGAGCGAGCGGGCGAGTTCACGCTGGTTCACGTCGTGCTGGTACTGGCCGACGCCGATCGCCTTCGGTTCGATCTTCACGAGTTCGGCGAGCGGATCCTGCAGGCGGCGCGCGATCGACACGGCGCCGCGCAGCGACACGTCGAGCTCCGGGAATTCCTTCGCCGCGAGCTCGGACGCCGAGTAGACCGACGCGCCGGCTTCCGACACGACGATCTTCTGCAGGCGCAGCTCGGGGTGTTTCGCGATCAGTTCGCTCGCGAGCTTGTCGGTTTCGCGCGACGCGGTGCCGTTGCCGATGCTGATCAGTTCGGCCTGCGTCTGCGCGGCGATGCGCGCGAGTTTCGCGATCGAGCCGTCCCAGTCGCGGCGCGGCTCGTGCGGGTAGATCGTGTCGGTCGCGAGTACCTTGCCGGTGCGGTCGACGACTGCGACCTTCACGCCGGTGCGCAGGCCGGGGTCGAGACCGATCACGGCCTTCGGGCCGGCCGGCGCCGCGAGCAGCAGGTCGTTCAGGTTGCGCGCGAACACGCGGATCGCTTCGGTTTCGGCCGTTTCGCGCAGTTGCGTGAGCAGCTCGTTCTCGATATGCGGCTGCACCTTCACGCGCCAGCACCAGCGGCATACGTCGGACAGCCATTTGTCGGCCGGGCGGTTCTGGTTCGCGATGCCGAAATGGCGCGCGATCATCGCCTCGCCGGGATGCGGCACCTGCGCGTCGAGCTCTTCGCCGAGGCCGAGCTTGACCGTCAGCACGCCCGCGTTGCGGCCGCGGAACAGCGCGAGTGCGCGGTGCGACGGCACGGTCTTGATCGTTTCCGCGTAGTCGTAATAGTCGCGGAATTTCTCGCCTTCCTCGTTTTCCTTGCCCTCGACGACAGCCGACGACACGACGCCCTGGTTGTGCAGGTAGTCGCGCAGCTTGCCGAGCAGCTCGGCCGTCTCGCCGAACTGTTCGGACAGGATGTCGCGCGCGCCGTCGAGCGCGGCCTTCACGTCGGCGACGCCCTTGTCGGCGTCGACATACGCGGCCGCCTCGGCCTGCGGGTCGAGCAGCGGGTTCGCGAGCAGCGCCTGCGCGAGCGGCTCGAGGCCGGCTTCGCGGGCGATTTGCGCGCGCGTGCGGCGCTTCGGCTTGTACGGCAGATAAAGGTCTTCGAGCACCTGCTTGCTGTCGGCCGCGTCGATCGCGGCGCGCAGTTCGTCGGTCAGCTTGCCCTGTTCGTCGATGCTCGACAGGATCGCCGCGCGGCGATCCTCGAGTTCGCGCAGATACAGGAGGCGTTCCTCGAGCTGGCGCAGCTGCGTGTCGTCCAGGTTGCCGGTCACTTCCTTGCGGTACCGGGCAATGAACGGAACGGTCGAGCCTTCGTCGAGGAGTTGCACGGCCGCCGCGACCTGGCGCGGCTGGACGGACAGTTCGGTGGCGATGCGCTGTACGATCTTGAGTGCTACGGTTTCCGTCATGTCGTGGATGATGTGCCTGCTGAAATCGCGGCGCGGGCCGGCAGGCCCGGCACGGCGGGCTGCATGGCGGGCCCGACGGGCCAGATGCCGCGGGTGGGTGAAGCGGGGCATTTTGCCATAAATGACGGAGCGTCCAGCCGGGGGTGATAGAATTTGACACATGTCCCGCAGCTTTCCTACGACGTTGCCAACTTCCCGCATTTCTCTCGTCGCGCTCGGCGCAGCGCTCGCCGCGGCTTTGTCTGCCGGGCCTTCCGGTGCGTTCGCGCAGGCTTCTGGCACAACCGTGCCGGCCGCCGCAGCAACCGCGCCCGTTACGTCCACGGCCGCACCGGATTTCGACGCCCGTCAAAAAGTGCTCAATCAGCGCTCCGCGGAAAACGATTATCGTTATGCGGTGGCCGAGCACGATTGCTACAGCAAGTTCTTCGTCAATCACTGTCTCGGCAAGGCACGCGACCAGATGCGCGACGAGCGCGCGAGCATCCGCCAGGAACAGCTCGCGCTCGACGACGAGCAGCGCGCGGTGCGCGCGCAGCAGCGCGACCAGCAACAGGCGCTAAAGCAGGCGCAGAACGCGGCGGAAGCGCCGCAGCGCGCGGCGAACGACGCGGCGAACGCGGCTGCGTTCCGCGACAAGCAGGAGCAGAATGCGCTGAAGCAGGCACAGCGCGGCGCGGAAGGGCCGCAGCGCGCGGCGAGCAAGCAGGCATACGACCAGAAGCAGGCCGACTTCCAGCGCAAGCTCGACCAGGCGCACCAGCAGGCGGCGCAGAAGGCGCAGGAGCGGGCGGACAACGCCGTGCGCTACGAGCAGAAGCAGAAGGAAGCCGCGCAGCACAAGGCCGATGTCGAGCGGCGTCAGCAGGAAGCGGCCGAGAAGGCCAAGCAGCAACAGCAGGGGCAGTAACGTGTTGGATTGATCGGGATCAGTCTCGTGCGCGTTGGCACGCCAGCCGGCGCGCTGCTTCGATGAGGAGGCAAACATGCAAAACCGTCTCACGGAACAGCAGCAGGAATTGCACAACCGTTTGGCTGCATTGCAGGAGCAGCACCAGCAGCTCGCTCGGGAGATCGAGCTGAAGGAAGGGCACTCCGACATCGACGACATCACGCTGCACCGGCTGAAGAAGGAAAAGCTGGCAGCCAAGGACAAAATCATTTTGCTGCAATCGCAGCTGGAACCGGATAAGCGCGCCTGAGCGCGGCCTGGCAAGCGCCGGCGCCGCTCGGGCGCTGGACACAGGAACGCTTGCCTTGAATTCACCGCTTGAAGCCACCCCCGATGCCCGGCGAGACACATCGTCCGCCGGGCGCGTTCGTGCGCCCGAAGGCACCTTCGAGCTGAGCCGCAAACGCGTCGACGAACTCGACACGATCTTCGGCGTTGGCGGGTTGCTGGCGCGCGCGCTCGACGGCTATCGGCCGCGTACGTCGCAGATCGAGATGGCGCGTGCGGTTGCGTCCGCGATGGAAGCGTCCGCGCGCCGGATGCCCGAACCCGAGATCTTCGAAACCCGCAAGCGGCCGGCGCGCCGCCTTGGCGACGGCGACAAGACGGCCGGGCCGGCGGCGGACGATGCCGCGGCCGCCGAGTCCGATAACGACGCAGGCGACAACACGCTGATCGTCGAGGCCGGCACGGGTACCGGCAAGACCTATGCGTATCTCGTGCCCGCGATGCTGTGGGGCGGCAAGGTAATCGTGTCGACCGGCACGAAGCACCTGCAGGACCAGTTGTTCCAGCGCGACATCCCGACCGTGCGCAACGCGCTCGCGGTGCCGGTGACGGTCGCGATGCTCAAGGGCCGCGCAAACTACCTGTGCCACTACTACCTGCAACGCACGGCCGACAACGGCCGCCTGCCGTCGCGGCAGGACACGGCTTACCTGCAGGAAATCGTCCGCTTCGCGAAGCTCACGAAGAGTGGCGACAAGGCCGAACTCGCCAGCGTGCCGGAAACGGCGCCCGTATGGTCGATGGTCACGTCGACGCGCGACAACTGCCTCGGCCAGGAGTGCCCGCACTACAAGGAATGCTTCGTGATGCAGGCGCGGCGCGAGGCACAGCAGGCTGACGTCGTCGTCGTCAACCACCACCTGTTCTTCGCGGACATCATGCTGCGCGACACGGGAATGGCCGAACTGCTGCCGAACGCGAACACGATCATCTTCGACGAAGCGCACCAGTTGCCGGAGACGGCGACGCTGTTCTTCGGCGAGACGCTGTCTACGACGCAGATTCTCGAACTCGCGCGCGACACGGTGGCCGAAGGCCTGAGCCATGCGCGTGACGCAGTCGAGTGGGTGAAGGTCGGCGGCGATCTCGAACGCGCGGCGCGCGACTTGCGCCTCGCGTTCGCGAACGACCAGATCGTCCGCATGTCGCTCGCCCAGCTTGGCGACGATCACCCGATGTTCGGTGCGCTCGACGCGCTCGAAGCGGCGCTCGACGCGCTCGCGTCGGCACTCGCGAGCCAGGCCGAGCGGGCGGAATCGCTCGGCGCATGCCTGCGGCGCGCTCGCGAATTGCAGGATCTGCTGGCCGGCTGGGTCGCGCCCGGCGCGGCGGAAGCGGCCGCGAAGGCCGATGAGGCAGCGGCCGGCGACAAGGCGGCGTCCGACGGCGATCCAAACGAGAAGGTTCGCTGGGTCGAGGTGTTCGCGCATACCGTCCAGTTGCACGAGACGCCGCTGTCGGTTGCGCCGATCTTTGCGAAGCAGCGCGCGGGCGTGCCGCGTGCATGGGTGTTCACGTCGGCCACGTTGTCGGTGCGCGGCGATTTCACGCACTACGCGGCGCAGATGGGCCTCAGCTCGCGTCGTTCGATGACGCTCGCGAGCCCGTTCGACTACCAGTCGCAGGGGCTGCTGTACGTGCCGCGCAACCTGCCGCAGCCGTCTTCGCCCGCATTTACCGATGCTGTCTTCGATGCCGCGCTGCCGGCGATCGAGGCGTCCGGCGGCGGCGTGTTCATGCTGTGCACGACGTTGCGCGCGGTCGACCGGATCGCGTCGAAGCTGCGCGACGTGATCGAGTCGCGCGGCTGGAATACGCCGCTGCTCGTGCAGGGCGATGCGAGCCGCACCGAGCTGCTCGATCGCTTCCGCGCGTACGGCAACGCGATCCTGGTCGGCAGCCAGAGTTTCTGGGAAGGCGTCGACGTGCGCGGCGACGCGCTGTCGCTCGTCGTGATCGACAAGCTGCCGTTCGCGCCGCCCGACGATCCGGTGCTGGCCGCGCGGCTCGACGCGCTGACGAAGAAGGGCTTGAGCCCGTTCGCCGTGCACCAGTTGCCGCAGGCCGTGATTACGCTGAAGCAGGGCGCGGGCCGGCTGATTCGTGCGGAGACGGATCGCGGCGTGCTGATGATCTGCGACACGCGGCTCGTCGACAAGCCTTACGGGCGCCGGATCTGGCAGAGTCTGCCGCCGTTCAAGCGGACTCGCGAGATCGCGGTCGTCCAGGACTTCTTCGACGAGCACCGCTCGGAAAAACGCACGTGACGGCACGCGCGGCGACCGCCGCGCGACCGCACCTGTGCCGCCGGAATGCGGCGCCAACAAAAAACCCGGCTCGATGGCCGGGTTTTTTGTTCGTGCAACTGGTGTTGCGTCGCGCAGCGCTTTAGAACTGCCACCACGACTTCTTCGCACCGGGGCGCGAATGGCCGGTCACGTACGGGCTGTCGGGGAACGTGCCCGCGAGCACGCGCTTCGTGTCCTCGGCGAGTTGCGGCTGGTTCAGCTTGCCGTACGACAGGATCATGATGTGCAGCGCGTCCTCGATCGCCGGTGCGCCCTTGTAGTCCTTGATCGCGAGCTGCGCGCGGTTGATTGCCGCGACATACGCGCCACGGCGGTAGTAGTAGTCGGCCGCGTGCACTTCGTGCGACGCGAGCGCGTTGACGATGTAGCGCATCCGTGCGGCTGCGTCGGGCGCGTACTTGCTCTTCGGGAAGCGGTCGACGACGACCTTGAACGCATCGTACGATTCGCGCAGCGCCTGCGGATCGCGTTCGCTCATGTCCTGGCCGGAGAAGCGGCCGAACAGGCCCAGATCGTCGTTGAAGTGGATCATCCCCTTCAGGTAGTACGCGTACGGGATATCCGGATGATCGGGGTGGAGCTGGATGAAGCGGTCGACGGCCTGGTCGGCGGCTGCCGCTTCGTTATCCTTCCAGTTGCAGTATGCAACGTTGATCTGCGCCTGTTGCGCGAAATGGCCGAACGGATCGCGACCTTGCAGCGATTCGAAATATTTCGCGCACTTGCCCCAGTCGCCGCCGGACAGTGCATCCTGGGCCTCTGAGTATAATTTGTTGTTCGACCAGGTAGCCGTCTCGTCCTGCTTCTGCGGCAAGCCGTGGCAGCCGGCGATGAGGGCCGCGGCCGCTACCGCCGCAGCCCGGGCGGCGACGGTTCTGGCCGTACGTTTGGTCGAATTCATCATGCTCGCATGTCCTAGCTTCAAGTCTCGGTGACCCAGTCTAAATGACCCGTTCAAGTTCGCAGAATGCCCAGCCGGGCACACCAAATCGCGAAGATTATAGCCCAAGCGGTCGGCCCGCCGACGCTGCCTCGGGGGATTCCCTCGATGACGATCTGACCGGCGACGTATTGCAACCGCCCGTAGTGCCGTCAGCGGCGGGCGACGACGCGCCGCGCGTCGTCGAAGTGCCGCTGCCGCTCGCGGGCGAACGCCTCGACAAGGCGCTCGCCCAACTGTTCCCCGAATTCTCCCGCAGCCGCCTGCAGAGCTGGATCGAGGCGCAGCGCGTGCTGGTCGACGGCGCGCCCGCGAAGATCCGCCAGCCGGTGCCGCTCGGCGCGAAGATCGAGCTCGTGCCCGACCTGCTTCCCGAGCAGCTCGCGTTCACGCCGGAACCCGTGCCGCTCGACGTCATCTACGAGGACGACGCGCTCGTCGTCATCAACAAGCCGGCCGGCCTCGTCGTGCACCCGGCGGCCGGCAACTGGAGCGGCACGATCCTGAACGGCCTGCTGCATCGTTACGGCGACGCGGCGGCCGGCCTGCCGCGCGCGGGGATCGTCCACCGGCTCGACAAGGAAACCTCCGGCCTGATGGTGGTGGCACGCACGCTGGCCGCGCAGACGGACCTCGTGCGCCAGCTGCAGGCCCGCACGGTGAAGCGCCGCTATTTCGCGCTCGTGTGGGGCACGATGCCCGAGGAAGGCACGATCGACGCGCCGATCGGCCGCGATCCGCGCGAGCGCACGCGCATGGCCGTCGTCACGGGTGCGTCGGGCAAGCCCGCGCGCACGCATTTCCGCACGGTTGACACATGCGTGTGGCAACGTCAGCCGGTTTCGGCCATCCAGTGCGACCTCGAAACCGGCCGCACGCATCAGATCCGCGTGCACTGCGCGCATGCCGGGCACCCGCTGCTCGGCGACCCCGTCTACGGACGCGCGCGCGGCAAGCGCTCGGTCGCGCCGCTGCCGGACGGGTTCGCGCGGCAGGCGCTGCATGCATGGCGGCTCGGCCTCGTGCATCCGGTCATGGGCAAGGCGATGCAGTGGCGCTGCCCGTTGCCGGACGACATGAACGCACTCGTCGCGGCGCTCGGCTTCGGGCAGGGCGACGAGGAATTCGACGACGACGACGGTGTCTACGACGATGACGATTTCGGCGGCGAGTATCACGACGATGAGCCGTACCTGGACGATGAGGAGGAGTGAGTGCCGATGACGAACCTGGCGCCGTTGACGTGGCAGGACTGCGTGCAGCCCGACTGGCAGGTGTCGCCGCGCGTGCGCGCGCTGATCACGACGCGCGACGGCGGTGTGAGCGAAGGCCCGTACGGGCGCTGGCAGGACGGTGCCGCGATGGCGGGCGGGATGAATCTCGGCCTGCATACCGGTGACGATCCGGCCCATGTCGCCGGGAATCGCGCGCGCTTGCTCGCGCTGGCAGGCCAGTCGAGCGCGGCATGGCTCGAGCAGGTTCATGGCGCGCAGATCGTGCGCGCCGACGAGGTAATCGCGGCCGCGGTGCCGGTGCAGGCCGACGCGAGCGTCACGGACCGGACGGGCGCCGTCTGCGTCGTGATGGTGGCCGACTGCCTGCCCGTGCTGCTGTGCGACGCGCAGGGCCGCGCGGTCGGCGCCGCGCATGCGGGCTGGCGCGGGCTCGCGGCCGGCATCGTCGAGCAGACCGCGGCGCGCGTCGCGGCACTCGCGGGCGGCGCGACGGACACGCTTCATGCGTACCTCGGGCCGGCGATCGGCCCGCAGGCGTTCGAGGTCGGCGCCGACGTGCGCGACGCGTTTCTCGACACGGCCCCGCAGTCGGAGCATGATGAAACCCGTCATGCGTTCGTCGCGATCGACGGCGTGCCCGGCAAGTTTCTCGCCGATCTCCATGCGCTCGCGCGCCTGCGCCTCGCGCGTGCGGGCGTGGCGCACGTGAGCGGCGGGACCGCCTGTACGGTCACCGAACGCGCGCGCTTCTATTCGTACCGTCGCGACCGCGTGACGGGCCGCATGGCGGCGGCGATCTGGCTGGCAGATTGACGCATACGTATGCGCGCATGGTTTTGTTGCGTCGCGAAATCGGTTATCTCGCTATTTAGACGGCAATGCGGCGTAGCATGCGCAGTCGAATGAAAAATCCCGAAGTCAAGTCGACCAAAATGGTTTATGTTTCGCCGAAACCCTTGTCCCGTCTGTTGCGCACGGATTATCTCCGCGCGGAAATGTTCAGCGGTTTGACATGGCACTTCACATGGGGAAAACGATAATGATAAAAATACCGCACTGCGGCAGAATCTGGAGACGCCTCTCCAGAGCATGACGGCCCGGCTCGCAGCCGGCACGCCGCGCGCGAGCAGGATTTCACGATAGACGCTCACGAATCACCGGTAAGGCAGGTAATGACAGCATCGAAAAATTCGTCGACGTCCGCTCAGGCGGGCACTTCCGCAGGCAGCGCCGGTTTCGATCCGGCCGCCCAGCCGATGCAGCAGATGTTCGAGTCGTGGTTGAGCGCGTGGCGCGGCTTTGCAGATCCGGCGCGCGCCGCGACTGCGTCGGCCACCGTCAATCCGTTCGCGACATTCCAGTTCCCGACTTCGTTTCCGTTCCAGGTGCCGTCGATGCCCGATCTGGGCAGCATGGCGTCGCCGTTCGCGGGGCTGAAGCTGCCGGTTGCGGCGATTCCGCCCGAACGGCTGCAGACGCTGCAGGCCGACTACGCGCGCGATTGCATGACGCTGATGCAGCAGGCGGCCGCCGCGAAGCTCGAATCGCCCGAACTGAAGGACCGCCGCTTCAGCGGCGATGCGTGGAAGGCGTCGCCGGCGCATGCGTTTGCGGCTGCCTGGTATCTGCTCAACGCGCGCTATCTGCAGGAACTGGCCGACGCGCTGCAGACCGATGCGAAGACGCGCGAGCGCATCCGGTTCACGGTCCAGCAATGGACGGCCGCCGCCGCGCCGAGCAACTTCCTCGCACTCAATCCCGACGCGCAGAAATCGATTCTCGAGACGCAGGGCGAAAGCCTGCGGCAGGGGATGATGAACCTGCTCGGCGACCTGCAGCGCGGCAAGATTTCGCAGACCGACGAATCGCAGTTCGTGGTCGGCAAGAACCTCGGGTGTACTGAAGGCTCCGTCGTCTACGAGAACGACCTGATCCAGTTGATCCAGTACGCGCCGAAGACGGACAAGGTGTTCGAGCGGCCGCTGCTGATCGTCCCGCCGTGCATCAACAAGTTCTACATCCTCGACCTGCAGCCCGAGAATTCGCTCGTCGCGCACGCGCTGTCGAGCGGCCATCAGGTGTTCCTCGTGTCGTGGCGCAATGCGGATGCATCGGTCGCGCACAAGACGTGGGACGACTACATGAACGAAGGGCTGCTCGCGGCGATCGATGCCGTGCAGCAGGTCAGCGGCCGCGAACAGATCAACACGTTCGGCTTCTGCGTCGGCGGCACGATGCTCGCGACCGCGCTGGCGGTGCTCGCCGCGCGCGGCGAACACCCGGCCGCGTCGATGACGCTGCTCACCGCGATGCTCGACTTCACCGACACGGGCATTCTCGACGTGTTCGTCGACGAGGCGCACGTGCAGATGCGTGAGCAGACCATCGGCGGCAAGAACGGCACGCAACCGGGGCTGATGCGCGGCGTGGAGTTCGCGAACACGTTCTCGTTCCTGCGGCCGAACGACCTCGTGTGGAACTACGTCGTCGACAACTACCTGAAGGGCCGCACGCCCGCGCCGTTCGATCTGCTGTACTGGAACAGCGACTCGACGAGCCTGCCGGGCCCGATGTACGCGTGGTACCTGCGCAATACCTATCTCGAGAACAAGCTGCGCGAGCCGGGCGCGCTGACCGTGTGCGGCGAATCCGTCGACCTGTCGCTGATCGACGTGCCGACCTTCATCTATGGCTCGCGCGAGGATCACATCGTGCCGTGGCAGACGGCCTACGCGTCGACGTCGATCCTGTCGGGCCCGCTGAAGTTCGTGCTCGGCGCGTCGGGTCACATCGCGGGCGTGATCAATCCGCCGGCGAAGAAGAAACGCAGCTACTGGGTCAACGACAGCGACCTACCCGAAGCCGCGGACGACTGGTTCGCCGGTGCGGCCGAGCAGCCGGGAAGCTGGTGGACGACCTGGGTCGAGTGGCTCGACCAGTACGGCGGCCGCAAGGTGGCGCCGCCCGCCAAGCCGGGTTCCGCCCAGTTCCCGGTGATCGAGCCGGCGCCGGGGCGCTACGTATTGCAGCGCGATTGACGAAAACCGGACAGCGGCGCACGCTGTCCGATGCACCGCAGTTTTTTTTAACAGGGCCGGTAACGATGCGCCGTGTCGTGCGGGCCTGGAGGAAAGGGAAATGACGGACGTAGTGATCGTATCGGCCGCGCGGACCGCGGTCGGCAAATTCGGCGGCTCGCTTGCGAAGATTGCGGCGCCCGAGCTGGGCGCGACGGTGATCCGCGCGGTGCTGGAGCG